>RFHA01000184.1 GCA_003696565.1 Chloroflexota bacterium | reverse complement strand
TGGTACGGCTGGGCAATGTAACCCTGGTCCAACAGTTGCCGCTGCGTATGAAAACTCTGGCATTTCTCTATTTGGGACTCCAGTTTTGGGCAACCCAGGCATCAATCAGTTAACAGTGGTATTCGATCAACCCGTTGTTGGTGGTATCGGGCTGGATGGTGCTGCCAATGAAGATAACTATCGCGTGTTGGCAGAAGGTACGACACCGGGCTTCCAAACAGCAACGTGTACCGCCCCAGTTGATTCGGGTGACTATGAGATCAACACCAATGTGACCTACAACACAGGCACATACACCAGTACATTGACCTTGGTCAATCCAGCTCAATTTGTTCCCCTGCCAGAAGGCAACTATCGCCTGATTGTGTGTGGTAGCACGTCAATCATTGGGTTGAATGGTGTGCCATTAGATGGCAATGGCGATGGTATCGCCGGGGATGATGCCGTCTTTGACTTTAGTGTCAACTTCCAAACAGGTGTCATCGGGAGCGGTGTACAAGACCCGTCTCTATTGGGTGTAACGGAACTACCAGCAACCGGTGAAACGCCACAATGGCGTAATCATCTCATGATAGCTGGTATCGCATTAGCCACTGCTTTAGTGATGATAGGTGGGTGGTTTGGTCTGCGTAAAATACGCGCGTAACCATATCGCTTAAGTTTATTTGAAGTGGGGACGCATGTTGTCCCCACTTTTTTTATGCTACAATCAAGCAATAAACCATACAACAATGAGTATAATAGGATGCCATGTCAGAAAGAACAAATCGACGAGAGTTAATTGTTGATGCGGCGGCAGCCTTGTTCAAAGAGCAAGGTTATACAGCGACATCTATTCGTCAAATAGCGGATCAAGTGGGTTGTACTGAAGCCGCATTATATTATCACTTCAAAGATGGCAAGCGTGCCCTACTCCAAGCTGTGTTAGAAGACCACGCCCCTAGCTTGATGGCGATTTTACAAGGCTGCGAAGCCGCTGAATCTTTGCATGAGCTAATCATCTGCATCGGCAAAAATTTATCCCGTGCAGTCAATAAAGAAAACCTGGATAACTTCCGTTGGATTTTGGCGGAATTCCCCCGCATGAGTGCAGAAGAACGGGCAGCCGTTCACAGTAAGCATTTGGAATTTGAACAGTTGCTCGCTGTACAAGTAGAGCGATTTGTAGAAGATTCAGCTTTAGCGCGTAAAATCGCTTGGACAATGGTGTGTGCAGGGTTTGGGTTCGGGCAATTATTCTTCAACCTGGAAATGGATAAGCTCGTGGATTTTACCCCCAAAGACCTAACAGAAGTCATGGCGATGGCTCTACCGGCAGTTATCAATATGTGTTAGTTTGCCTTATCATTGTAACTGTCCATGAAAAACTGTTTATCTCTCTTTTAATATCAATTGTTATAACGCTGTGTAAAAATCATAACAAATCTCATTGGTGATTCGTTGTAAATCAGTTGTTTTTTGGTTTATCTCGCGTTATAACATGGCAGGTTGTTTTATTTACTTTTTTCAGAAACAACCTGCTTTTATTATATTGAGAGGCATTATCTGCATGTTAGAGAGACGCTGGGCGAGTTTAATCGTCGTGTGTTCCGCTTTGCTGGTTATCAGCCTAGATAACACAATTCTCCACATTGCGCTCCCTGCTATACAAAGTAACTTCAATGCCAGCTTAAGTGAATTACAATGGATTATCAGCAGTTATGTGTTGGTATTTGCGTCCCTGTTACTCACGATGGGGACAATTGGTGACCGGCTAGGGCGTAAACCGATTTTCATTGCAGGGATGGTGTTATTTGGAATTGCGTCTTTGGCAGCTACGCTAACTCGGTCAACTGGGATGTTAATCGCCACGCGGGCATTGATGGGGTTGGGCGCGGCGGTGGTTATGCCTGCAACACTATCTACCGTGACGGCAACGTTCCATAACCCTCGTGAACGTGCCCAGGCGATTGCCATTTGGGCAGCCGTATTTGGCTTGGGTGTTGGGATTGGTCCAGTGATGGGTGGTTTTTTATTGGAACATTTCAATTGGCACGCAGTCTTTTTGATTAATGTGCCGGTTGTCTTTATCACGCTGCTCGCTGGGCAACGTTATATTGATAATTCCTATGATGAGGCGGCTGCACCGGTGGATGCAATCGGTGTGGTGCTTTCAATCTGTGGGTTGTTTGCACTGGTTTATGGGATTATTGAAGCAGGGGTTAAGGGTTGGGGCGCGCCAGACGTGGTACTTGCGTTTTCATTAGCAGTCCTTTTGTTGCTCTATTTCGCCTGTTGGGAAGGCATTACAGACAACCCAATGCTACCCATTTCGTTATTCCAAAACCCAACATTTAGCGTCGCTAGTGTTTCCTTGGGGCTGGTGACATTTGTGATGTTTGGTTTACTTTTAATGTTGAGTCCTTTCTTGCAATTGATTCAGGGGTATACCCCGCTGGAAACGGGTTTAAAGCTATTACCCATTGCGTTATTTGGGGCATTATCTGCTGCGCTTTCTGCCCGCGTGGTGCGGATTTTGGGCTTAAAAACAACGATTTTAACCGGCTTATTGATTACAATCATTAGCATGATTGTATCTGCTGAATCGATCTCGGTGCATGTTTCTTATGGTTGGATAGTCTTCGTGTTATCATTGGGGAGTTTTGGGCTTGGGCTGGTTGTTTCCCCCTCTACCAATATGATTATGAGTACATTACCAGCCAATAAAGCGGGGATTGGCTCTGCTATGAACGACACAACCCGCCAACTAGGGGGAACTTTAGGCGTAGCTGTGATAGGAACGATCATCAACGGGGTTTACATTGACAATATGAATACCTTAATGAACTCCGCGCCTATTCAAGCCGTGATGAATTTATTCCCGGCGGATCAAGTGGAACAAGCCGTTCAATACGTGCGTAGCAGCTTACAAGGCGCGCATGGTGTAGCAGCAGAAATCCTCACCCAAAGCCCGGAAAATATGCGGCAAATCGCCGGGCGTGTTTCTGATCTCTTGATTACGAACAGTAACCAAGCATTTGTGACTGGGTCTGCTCATGCATTGTGGTTTGGTGTTATCATTATGATAGCGACAACCTTATTTGCGTTGTGGTTACTGCCAGAAAGCGCACCCACCAGTGTGCATGACCACACCACAAGCTATCTCCCCCACATTGAGCCGGAGGTTGAGCGAGAAGCTGTTCCTGTCATTGGAGATTAACATCGTCTGTTGTTTCAGCAAACTAAGAAAACGCGCTATCGTATTGCGTTAGGGTTATTTGCGATTATTTTTGTGCTGGTGGAAAATATCCTGCCAGCCTTTCAAGTTCATTATGCCATGCAAACGCTGATATTAAGCATCGGCATTTTGATGTTAATTCCCCTGCCGCCTTATAAGCCACGTTTTACAATCTCACCGATATTAGTGGGTGTTTTATTGCTAGCGTTTGCTGTACGGTGGATCAACCTAGGGGGGGCAATTCCGCGCCATGTTGATGAGATTCACGCTGTAGCGAGCATTGTTGATTTATGGGATGCGCCTACATCAGCCGTGTTGCTTCCCTATCATGGGGTGCCGGCTTTTCCGCGGGTTTATACAGTCTTACAAGATGCCAGTGTTCATGTTCTGGGCAAGAATTTAGCTGGATTACGGTATGTCAGTGTATTGTTTGGCGTGTTGACCGTAGCGGCGACATATGCACTTGGGACACGCCTATTTAATCCGCGTGTGGCTTTGCTGAGTGCAGCCATATTGGCAGTATTCCCACCGCATGTACATTTTAGCCGCCTGGGATTAAATAACATAGCAGACCCGTTTTTTGGTGTAATGGCACTAACAGCGTTATATCATGCCCATCCAAATACACGCCGAGCAAACGTTATGGGTGGGGTGCTATTAGGGGTAACAGCCTATTTTTATGAAGGTGGGCGGTTGTTGTTCCCTGCGCTAATTTTATGTTGGTTACTGCTGCGACGACGATGGTCATGGTATATCTGGGGGGGGTACGCAGTCACAGCGATGCCGGTATATATCATGTTGTGGGTGTATCAACGTCCATTTACACCTCGCTTAAATGTCACAGCAGATAGTACGCTACATCCTGTTGAAAACCTAGTGAATATCTTGCGCTTTTTATTCGTAGAGCCGGAATCAAGCTGGTTTTATGCAGGGGATACGCCCTTCATTTTGCATTGGCTGCTACCGTTTTTATTGATTGGCTGTTGGTTGGCATGGCAGCGAGGCGCGTGGATATTATTCCTATGGGTGGGGCTAACAATTGGCGGGAATATGTTGTTAGTAGATGTGCAATCCCCGCGTTATGTGGTGATGATCCCCGCATTGGTGTTATTGATGGGTTTGGGGGTGGATGCTGTAATACGCAAGGTGACATATCATCATAAACGTGCGGCTTTGCTCCAAGCTATGATGGTATTGCTGATATTAGGCGGTCAGGTGTGGTATTACTTTCATGCACACATCCCGCGCTATTTAGCACAATTCCCTGAGCCGCTTATTTTGGATGATATGCGCTTCCGCGCGGCTGATTTACCAGATAACACACACATTCATATCATCAGCCCGTTGAGCTTTTTTGACAGTGATTTTTACTATTATCTAAGGTTTGTGGGGCGGCACGATGATGGTGTATTTGTTGAGTCTTATCATCCAGAGGCGATGCGTATCGATTATTTAGCAGGGGCACGGGTGTTTCGTCATGTTGCGGTGTTCATCCCACCAGATGATCCGATTACACTCAATAAGATATTACGTGCGTTTCCTGATGTGACACCACAATTTAGCCGTGTTGCTGGGGGGTATTTGTTGTTCCTGTTGCCACGTGAGGGATAAAAAAACGGACAAACCCAGTTGTGTTTGCCCGTAGGAGTGTATTAACGTGTTTCCCAAACAGGTTCATTTTCCAAAATGCGCTCTAATTGCTCAGCAAAATCACCGCTTTTAAGGGGTTTACCCAAAAAGCTATGGAACCCTGCTTTGCGCGCATCCCCCATCTGTGCAGAATTTGCAGTATAAGCCACAACCGGCACACCTTCATATTCTGGCATAGATTGGATAACAGAAAGCACCTCATATCCAGATGACCCCGGAATCTCTAAATCCAGGAAGATAATATCTGGACGGCGCACCCGCGCCAAATCCTCTTGAAAAGAACGGCTATCAAACAACAAGTCAAAGCTGATGTTCATTTTAGTCAACAGCCGTTGTAACACACCTGCATCTGTGGTGTTGTCATCAATAATCAATACATGCAGATTTTCGGGTAACATGATTCCTCTGTAAATATTCTTGAGTTTTAGCTAACAAGTATAATAAATGGCAAGAGAATGCACAACGGCAACTAAGTGCCAATTGCCCCCCAAACTTCCTCCCCCTCCAAAATCGCCAAGATACTTTTGATAAAGCTCTTGGTGCGGATGGGCTTGCTAATATATCCCTTAAACCCTTTTTCCCGTGCTTTCTTCATTTCTTGGTCTGGATCAGAAGCGGTAACCGCCACAATTGGAATGCCAGCCAATTCCGGCACTTCTTGAATAGCGTCATATACATCATATCCAGTGACTCCGCCAGGGAGATGAATATCTAGCAAGATCAAATCAATGGGCGAAAAGGCTTTGATGGTCTGGGCGGTTTCTACACCCCAACTATCAAAATAGATGGTCGCCCCATAGCGTCGCAACATCGATGTGATAATTGCCAGGTTATTCACATCGTCTTCCAGGATAAAAATCTTCTTGCCTTCTAACAGCAACATAGATGAAGATGACATAGACAAGCGTTCCTTATGTCTACTCAGCGATTAAGGCACATACCACACATCTTCCCCATCCAGAATTTTTTGTACCAATTCCGGGAAAATGCGCTTACGGACGGGTTTGGCGATTAAGCCATCAAACCCGGCAGTACGGAGTTGCTCAATTTCAGAGACGGTGACACTCGCCGTCATGGCGATAACGGGTGTTTTGGCATAAGCCGGTTCTTGCTTGAGCAATTTTAACATTTCAAACCCATCAATGGGTCCAATTTGAACATCCAAAAATACGACATCCGGGACAGGTTGTATTTTGCGAACTTTATCTAAAAAGTCGTTACTATCCTCCCAGATAGTAACGCGGTCTGGGTCAGATGCCAGCCCTTGCAGCATCCGCCCCATCACCTCGCGGCTCATTTTATCGTCCTCGACATAGAGAAAGGTCAATGGTTTATCGGACATTTGCTTATAACGCCTCTTAGATTATGTTTGATGATTATACTTGTTCAGTTTCCGGCTGCGGTTCATCTACCTCAGGTTTACTCACTGGCAAGGCAACATAGAACGTTGTCCCTTTGCCCACTTCACTTTCTAACCAGACCCGCCCGCCATGAGCTTCCACAAAATGTTTAGAGATAGGCAAGCCCAAGCCTGTCCCCCCAAATTCACGCCCACCTTCAGATTGGCGGAAACTCTCAAACACGGCATCTTGGTCTTCTGGTGGAATACCAACACCGGTATCTTTGACGGAGATGATGATCTCCTCCCCTTCTAGCTTTGCGGTGATAGTCACGCTGCCCTGTGGGGTGAACTTAACCGCGTTAGATAGCAAGTTCAAAAACACCTGACGCAACCGGCGACGATCCCCTTGGATTTTGGGTAAATCTGGCTGAATATCTTCATAAAGTTCAACCGGGCGATCCTTGACCAAGCCCTTACCGGTGGAAAGCACGCTCTTGAGTGTGGCATTAATATCCACTTCTTCAATAAACAGCTCTAGCATCCCTACTTCAATTTTGGTGATGTCTAGCACATCGTTGATCAAGCTGAGCAGATGCTCCCCGCTGCTAATGACTTTATTAAGCGCGTCAACTTGTTCATCGTTTACCTCGCCCAAGTCACCATCGACCATAAACTCCGCAAAGTTGAGGATAGCATTCAGTGGGGTACGCAGTTCATGGCTCATATTGGCAAGGAATTGTGATTTGACGCGGTTGGCTTCTTCTGCTTCTTCCCGTGCTTTTTGTGCCTCTGTAAAGAGCTGCGCATTGCGTAAAGCGACGGCGATCTGCTCTGCCAATGAGGTCAGCACTGCCACGTCATTATCGTCAAAGCGATCAACCTCACGGGACTGCACATCAAACACCCCAAGTAATTGATCCCCCAACATAATGGGAACAGAAAGCTCAGAGCGTGTATCTGGCAGCGTTTCTTGCTTCATATGAATGGTTGATTTTGTCACATCGTTAACAGTGACAGGACGACGGCGACGAGCAGCCGCCGCAATCACACTTGGCTCGGCATCTAAGGGGATATGTGCCAACTCATCAATGCTGACGGGGTTGCCATTTTCATCCGCCCCTGCCACACGGTTGAGCATTTGACTTTGTTCATCATAGCGTAGGACAAAGCAGCAATAAAGATCAAAGCCCTGAACAGTCGCTTTCACCACTTCTTGCAAAAGCTGTTCAATATCAAGGATCGTGGTAATCTGACGAGACACATCTGCCGCCAGTTTGAGGTCACGAGTACGGGCAGCCACGCGCTGCTCAAGCGTTGCAGATAACCGTTCCACATCGCGAATACGACGGTTACGCTCATTGAGTGAATCCACCAGGGTGTTGGTCATCGTATCAAAGGCTTGCCCTAATTGCCCGATTTCACTGATTTGGGCTAAGCCCGCGCGCTGGGTATAATCACCGGTCATCACAGCCTCGGCAACGCGCGTTAGTCGATTGATGGGGCGTGTGATCCAAACCGTGACAAACCGCCCTAGAGCCAGCGCGATGATCGCCATGGTGGCGGCGGCTACCACACTCACAAACTGCACCGCCTGAACCGTAGCTAACGCCTCTGATTCTTCAATCTCTGCTAATAAGCCTGATTCAAGTTGAGGGATATAACGGTACACGCCAATGACACGCTGCCCACGATAATTATCATAAAATCCTGAGCCAGCAACCGGTTGATTGTTACGACCAAACCCTTGTAATACCCGGCTAATCCCTTCGCTGGTAACGGATTGTTGTGGGGTGTATGTCTCAAAGCGGCTAGCGGTGATAAAGTTACTGTTCTCCCCACTAATCAGGTATGTTTCCCCGGTTTCACCTAACCCAATCCGAGAAGTCATGATGCTATTGAGCGT
Source organism: Chloroflexota bacterium (assembly GCA_003696565.1). GTDB lineage: Bacteria > Chloroflexota > Anaerolineae > Aggregatilineales > Phototrophicaceae > DAOTWY01. The sequence goes on along the minus strand of RFHA01000184.1, from coordinate 22,009 downwards.
TTCCACACTGAGCCGCCCCGCCAACACGCCGATAATGTCATTGGTAGTATTGGAAATAGGCGCAGTGATGACAATTTCAATTTGCCCAGTCACCGGGTCGATATATGGCGGTTGAATGTATTCCCCTTCCAACCCGGCTTCAAAATAGGGCTGATTTTGCTCATCAATGTTGATGGCTTCCTGATCTGGATTGGTTGAGATACGTATATCACCGCGTAGGTTATAAATAAAAAACTCCGTAAAGGCATCTTGCAATTCTAGTTGATCTTGCAAGAATAGGCGTACACTATCCCCTTGTGGACCAGTCCGCCCCCGGCTAAGCAGAATGTCACTCATCCGGCGATATTGCTCTGGATTGGTTAAGATCAAGCGCAGAATGGTTTGACTAGTATCAAGCCAACGTTGGATTTCCTGAGATTTGGATTCAGCAATGGAGGTCATCTGATCCACGCGCTGGTTACGGGCTTGCTGGCTGAACAGGTTAACGGCAATTGCCACAACCACTAACACAGGCAACACCGCTACCGTTAGCGAATAAATGTTTAATGCCGTACCGATGCGAATGCGAAGACGCGGGTCTTTTGGTTTATCAGTCGGCGTGGTGGTACGCAGTTGAAACGCCATCCGTTCGTTCCCTTACTTACATCATAAACATACCGAAATTTTAGCACAGCTAACTCACAAGAGGATAACACAAATTTTCTGAGTGCGTTATCGCTCTTAGGGAGTGACGTGGCTAATCGTCACTTGTATTTTCTGTGTTATCCTCAGTTTGGTCGTCGGCTTGCAAGTCTTCAATGAGATCACCCGTTTCTAAATCAACACCGGTTTGGATTTCACCGTATGCCAGCATTTCTTCTACCTGTGCGACTTTATCATAAATCTCATCTGGGATGGCGGCTTCATGCGGGTTAGCAAAACTGATACCGAAGTTTTCGGTACTTAACACATAATTGCTACCCCCAGGGAATTCATCAAAACGCCCTTCTAGCAATAGCACCAACATATCATACACACCGACATCAACCCGTTTGAGTGCGCTACTAATCAAATACTCCGCGCCTTTTACCTCACCACCTTGGAAAGTGGTGTAATACTCATCTTGATCTACACCGATGACCCAAACACCCTCACCAGCAGCATAAAGGATTCCCCCAGAACCGGTTGGACCCGCTGCACCAAAGATCACATCTGCCCCACGCCGCATAAATTGGGCGGCGGTTGTTGCACCCGCTTCAGGATCATCAAAGCTGTCATGATATTCACCTAACACTTCAATTTCTACACCACGCTCCTGGGCAGCATAGGCAACACCTTGCTCAAAGCCGTTGCGGAAGCGGCGCAGCACATTAAAATCAATGCCGTAAATTCCTCCCACGATATGACTTTCGGTCACTAAGCCCGCCAAGTAACCCATTAAAAAGCCTGCTTCATCTTCACGGAATTGAATGCCAACGTAGTTAGGTGGACCATCATGCAAATTGTGATCTACGCCGATGAAGTAAATATCTGGGTTTGCCTCAGCGGCTTCTGTGGTTACCCCTTGCATCTGGAAACCAACAGTGATGATGACTTGGTAGCCATCCTCAATACACTGAGCGATATTTTCCCCCCAATCTGAGGCATCTTCTGAAACCAAATAGATCGTGTCTTCCAGCCCAAAATCAGAAGCAGCTGCTTGCATGCCTTCATAAGCAGCTTGGTTAAACGTGCCATCATCTACACGCCCAATATTCAAGACCATACAAACACGGGTGATGTCATCGGCTTGTTCATCATCCGCCTGTTGAGCAGACACCGTTAAAACAATCACACATAAAACAAGCCATATCAGTGATATTTTTTTAAGCACAATGGTCTCCTTTTGCCATATATTCTAACGATTCTGCGATAAGATCACCACATTTTCTACTATATTGTAACGGATAATCAATCATCATGAAATAAAGGTAAAAGCATCTTTAAGATCATTCGATATAATAAAAAGCGATTTTACGCATGATACACCAGGAGGGGATATGCATCATCAAAAAGCACTTAAACAATTAATTGAGGGGAATCGTCGGTTTGCCGCCATGAAGCAAAAACATCCGCATCAAACCCACGCCCACCGCCAAGAGTTGGTAGAAGGTCAACATCCATTTGCAGCAATTTTAAGTTGTTCGGATTCGCGGGTGCCGTCTGAAATTGTGTTTGACCAGGGATTAGGAGATTTATTCATCGTGCGGACAGCCGGGCACACGATTGATGATCTGGTTATTGCCAGTTTAGAATATGCTGTTTTTGTGTTAAAAGTCTCGTTGATTATGGTGGTTGGGCATGAGCAATGTGGCGCGGTAACAGCTGTGTTAACTGGGCAAGAATTGCCAGGGCATTTACCGGCATTAGCACATCACTTAAACCCTGCATTAGAGTCTATTGACACACAAGCCGATCATGCCATCGAAACTGCTATCAAAATTAATTCATGCTATACCGCCCGTACGTTGATTAACCACAGTGAGGTTTTACGCCAAGCAACCGAAGCCGACCAATTAAGAATTGTCCCGGCATATTACGACCTAAAAACAGGTGTCATTGAACTTTTGGCATGATGTAACAAAAGCATCACCTAAAACGCTGATTATGCTCAAGAACTTGCATAAAAATTTATATTTTTCATGGACATATGTTTTGAATCTTTATACACTAAAAGTATAGTCCATGTAATTTCAAAGGAAGTTGGACAATGAAACGTGTTCGTATTATTCTTGTTGCACTCGTGTTAGTTGTCGGCGTGATGGCAGTTAGCGCGCCGGTCTTTGCTGCATCTAACCCACCGGCGATTAGCTGGGAAGGCGGCGGGGGCTGGTAATAAAAACCAGGGAGTATTCCCTGGTTTTTATTATTCCTAAAAACGTAAAAAACGCTGTTTATTCATAAAAAAAGCTATATAGTTTATTGAATAATACCTAGCACTCTGTATACACTTTAGGCATCGTTCAATCAATAACCACCCATCGATGTCATCAAACGACAAGAATAAATCGAGATGGTGGTCTTAATCAACCTTATCCAAACATGAACCCGTTGGATGAGGTATCACATGGAGGCTTTAATGAAAATTGCACGCATATTTGCACTAAGTTTAGTTTTAATGATCGGTGTTATGCTGATCCATGCACAGGATGACACGCTGCCCGATGACACAAGCGGTGTTATTGCCCATGTCATTGATAGCGGCACAATGATTGATAACGGCGACGGCACATTTTTGTTGACAGTCAGTAGTCCGTTGGACTATGCACCATCTGCCATTACCAGTGCTGAATTTTTCCGTACGTTTAACTACCCACTCTTAGAACTTGCGAGTGATTGGGAATTTGCGCCGGATTTGGAAGTTCCGGCTGTGCTGGATATGGGGGATGTGGTCTTAGAGCTAGTGTTGACTGCTCCCACAATTGACCCCCTAACAAACGAGGTCACCTATTTGGTTGTTAGCGCAACCGGTTTAGAAGAAGGAAAAGATGGTTTTGAACTGCCAGAGATTGAAGCGGGCAGTTTGATGATCAACATGGATTACACCTTTGTTGAAGGTATGATTGCCGGACGTACAGAACGCATCAACAGCACCCGCTGGGAAGGCGGCGGTGGTTGGTAAAATTTTTTTCTATATATTCTATAGCAGGAGCAAGTCAATGCTCCTGTTTTTATTTTCAGATACACTATGCGGGAGTAACACACTCATGAGGAGAAGTATATTTTTAATCTTTATACTCACGATTTTGCTTTCTACAACGGTCATAGCAGCACAAGAAAACCCCACCCGCACTGAGGAAGGCACCATTAGCAACGCAACCCCATATATCATATATGACCTAGAAATTGAACAAGACGGCACGTTGATTATTCTGGATATTGTGCCAAAAGATGCAGAAAGCGGCTTAGATACCTTACTTTATTTAGTTGATTCAAACAACAATATCATTGCGGAAAATGATGATCGTCCCGGGGCAGCACCGGGGGATTTTAGCTCACGCATTGAATTTCCACAGGCAAGCGCCGGGCATTATCATGTGGTCGCCACACGTTATAACGTACTTGATGGCACCAGTGAGGGGGATTTCATCCTAACGATTGAAACGTCCTTACCGGATGAAACCAACAACGTGCAGTATGATACCAGCCCAGAGGCTTTAGCGGCGGCAGGTTTTCCGATATATGACACGCCACATCCCCGTTCCACCTGGACGGTATTAGCCTATTATGGGGCAGATACCAATCTAGAAGGTGCGATTATCAATGATTTTAAGGAATTTGAACGCGCAGGGGGTAGCACAGATAGCGTACGAGTGCTGGTGTTGATGGATCGCTCACCGGAATATTCCACTGCCAGCGGGAACTGGTTCGGCGCACGGTTGTTTGAAGTCACGGCAGATACCAGCGGCGTAACAATTGAAGCTGGGGATTATGATGCCATTGAACTATCCACTGTGCCGCTGGCAGACTTAGGCGAATCAGTTGATAGTGGTGATGGGTCGTTACTAGCGAAGTTTTTAGTTTGGGGCGTACAAAATTATCCGGCAGATCATTATGTGGTAGCAATGGGCAGTCATGGCGCAGCGTGGCGTGGGATCATCACCGATAACACAGCCAACAACAGCATCATCTCTTTACCAGAATTGCATGAGGCATTTTCCGTAGCAACACAAACAGCCGGCGTAGATAAATTTACCCTGCTGATTAACGATGCCTGCCTAATGAGCAGTGTTGAGTATCACAGCGCGGTTTCACCATTTTTTAACTATTCCCTGGCTTCACCGGAAATTGTGGTTGACCCGGCATTAGATATGACCTTATTTACGGAAAGCATTCGTTCAGAAGATGTGACGCTACCGATTTTAGGGGCGAGCTTGGTGGATACTTACGTCAACCGTGATATTCAACTAAGACCTGGACCGGATACGGTTTTTTTAACATATGCCGTTACAGACCTGAACCGCTTTCCAAGTGTGGAAAGCGCGATCGAAGATTTTGCTGATTTCTTTTTGACAGACCCAATTAAATATGGTGCGATTTTAGGGCGGGCACGGGCAAATACATATGTCTATTCCGGCTTTTTGAACAATGATAACCTGGTTGACCTAGGTAACTTAATGGAACAAGTCATCGATTTAGCAGACCCGCTAGAGGATACGGAACTGATTACCCGAGCACACGCCGTTTTAGATGCGCTAGACGCAGCCGTGGATTATGGTAATGGGGGGGCGGTTGTCACACGTCAAACCTACACGTATCACAATATTTATTTTCCTGCACACAGCCGCAACTTTAACCCTGACTATTTTGAAGAAGGTTATTTAGGAGATTGGGCGGCGATGCTCCGTGCTTATTACAACACATTAACCCCAAAACAATGGACGCTTGGAGAAATCACCTTCAGTTTTCATCAACCTATTGCCCCGGCTGTTAACATCACCAGTGTCTATCCAGTCACCGATGTGAGTATTTATACCGGCATTGAGGTGCAAGTGGAAATTGTTGGGCGGAACATCTCTGGTATTGAGGCGATTGTCGATCAAATTCAGCCGGATGGCAGACGGATTCGGATGGTCAACAAAGATGTGTTGGTGGTGCGCGGGTCTGGGGATAATATCGAACGTGTGAATGATTGGGACGATGGCGTAAACGTACCAACTAGCACCACAACCTTAACGTGGGATGTCGCATTACCTGTGGTGACAGATGGCACAAACACATATTTTGAGTTACTTAACATCGGTGAGGAAGTCGCAACATTAGATGGGCGGTATCGTGAGCCAGGCAGCGAACAGTGGAACACAGTCAGTTTAGTGTTCGACCGTGAAACGGGTACATTGCAACGGGTGGTTAATCAGGCAGAAAGTAATAACGCTGTTGCAGTGGTGAATATTCCGCCTGGATCAGACTTTGAATCATTCCGCTATATTGTCACGCCGGATGGGCGCGTTTCCGTCCAACCGGGCAATCAATATGTGTGGCATGAAGGTGGTTTGAGCTGGCACGAACAGCCCGCCCCTACTGGTGAATATGAAGTCGGCTTTGTGGTTTCAGCATTCGGTGGCACACAGGGTTTTGCTTCTGTGTCTTTTTCAATTCATAACGATAATGCTGATCCTAACTATCGCGCGGGTATCCGTACACGTCAGGGCTTTTCGTTAGTCTATCCAGTGGAATGGGAGCCGCTGGCGTTTTTCCCCAATGAGAATTGGTTCCGAACCAGCAATAGTGATAACACCGAAAACTTTACGCTATATCCTGGGTTTGGCGTTACCGAAAATGACCCCAACCAAGTCATTGAGGCGGTACTTAACGCTTTTGATATGCGTTTGATTACAGGTACAGAAATCCGAGAAATTACTGTAGATGGTTTCCCCGCCTTAGAATTTGACTATCGTTATGACCGTGGTGAGGGTACGTATATCGGGCGTGGTTTTGCGGTCTTTCGTGAAAATTCCATTCCACAGGGTTTAGTATTTGGCGCAGAAACTAGCACGAATGCCAGCCGATTATCAGAAATTTACACGATATTGCAGGAAAACATCACTTTGTTTGACCCAGGTCCAATTTTACAAGCGAATACTGGGCAGTGGGTGCTGTTAAACCCCAATAACTCCCCTGTCCCTTATACTATTTTCCCAGTGTTACGCAGTTGGGCACCCGGTGATGGGCTTTCCGATGATTTCTTTTTCATCCGCCCAAGCGATGACCAACAAAATAACACCTTCTTTGCAATTGGTGTGTTGCCATCATTCAGTAGCCAACAAGCTGGTGTAGAGGCGGTATTATCTGATTATGTCTCCGGCACATTAGAAAACTATCGTCTGCTTGATAACCGTCTATTTTCCGGGAAGTACCAAAATTGGTACACAGGTATTTATACTGGCACGCGGGATACTACACCGGTTATCGGTCGGGTTTATGTCACGCTGGATAGCCAACGCAGTTACGTGCTATGGATGGAAGCCCCAAATACTGATACAGGCACACAAACTTATGCCAATGTGTTAGAGCCGATGGTTGACCGGTTTGAAATTGTCCCCATTCCATTGGAGCAATTAGGTGTAATTCCGCATGAAGTTAATCAGGGTCCAACATCTATTGCAGCGGCGACGGATGATGAGCCTGCACTCTTGATGCGTTATGACGGGCGTACATTCGCAGTTTATAACCGCTTACCCAACACCAACATCGATATCAGTGATCTGAGTTTTGTTCAAAACGCCGGAACCGAGGCAGAAATCCGGTTTAATGCCACACAATGGACAGCTGGCGGCACGGATTCTGTCCGCCCGGCAGATTGCTATCAGGTTTGGAAGCCGGATTACACCGAATTGGTGCGCAATGACTACCCAACAGATATTTGTAATTGGCGGCAAGGGTTTGGTCCAACACAACATACGTTCTGGCTTAGTACCGAAGCCGGTACAACATTCCAGGTTTATCGCGGTGAGGAATTGCTGGCGACATGTTTGGCGGTGCGTCCGGTCGATTCAATTGACTTTGTGGAGCGTGGAGAACGTGGCACAGAAATGAGCTGCTTGGCAGATTTAACGCCAGGGGAATAACCCAACACAAAGCAGAACGATGTGGGTCAGCCTACATCGTTCTTTTTTTGACACGTTGATCATCATCTTTTCATACCGCTTTTATCAAACGCCCCTAAGCTGAAAAAAACAGATGAATAATAAAGAGAGCTTAAAAAAACATGGCGATCGATTTATATTGGGATGATGAGGATCAAACTGTTTTATTGTGTGTGTTTAACCAAGGTTGGACATGGGAAGAGCTGTTCGACACCTTAAATCAGGTTCGGCAGATTACCAGCCAGCGTGATGAAGAAATCGGCGCGATGATCATCCTAAATAAGGGGGCGATGCTGCCGGCGGGGTCTATTTTCACCATGGAAACAAGAGCAAAAGCCAAGAAATTATTGCAGATGAGTGCGGCAGGCAAAGGTCCAATTGCAATCGTAGGGATGAACGCCATGATTCAGGCGATCATCCAAGGGTTTAAAATGTTAGACCGGCAAGCGTTAAATGAGGTATATTTTTGTGATACAGCAGAAGAAGCCCGCACTAAACTACACCAACGTTTGATGTCTCCCAATAGACCATCATCTGCTCTTTAGCATGGGTATACATTCCGCTTTCCACTTGCTGCACCAGTGTTGAGGGCACATGCGCCCAAAGGCGTGCCTGTACTGCTGCTGGGTCATTCAGCACCGCCTCAATCTCTTGCGGAGATCGGTTAATGCGCTGGCTAAAAATATCAAGCGTTTGGCTTTTCCCGCCCGGTTTGATCTGTTGATAAATCAGATCACGCCAATAGCATAAGTCTTTATCTGGCATAAATGGCAGCCAATTTTGAGGTGTTGCTTGCGCTAATGCCTGTGGCTGCCAATTTTCAAGCACGTTAAGATCACGGGTATCCATGTGAATCAAAAGGATATGCAGCATAAAAAACCGTTCATCTAGGCTTGCCCATTCTCGCCTGCCAAAATACGGCTCGGTCAGGTTGAGTGTCCAATATTCATCAACCGAAAGATGCGCCACATACCCAGCAAGAAATACCTGATGCGCCGTATCATGGGGATGCATCAACTTAGGAAAATGATTGACCATAACACGCCAAGGATGGTCATCCATCGGTTTACCATACTGATAAAAATGCGTATCCGCGCGGGCAGTCCCCGCCCCAACCCGGGCATCCGCGGCGATATTCCCTAACAAAAACGCCTCTTTGTGTTGCTGTAATGTATGGCTGATTGGAACATCATGAAGTAGTCGCTGAGCAATCGCTAAATGCGTGAATGGTGTTGGCATGGCACGGTATCCTATCGTTTAGCTGTTGATCGTTAAGAAATTCTAGCGCGTGAGGATAAATCCCGCAGGCTAGCGTTTGATTGCCTCATGAATGAAGCTGAATTGAAACAATTACACGTAAAAAGACCATAAACGGGCTAAATCCAGAAGAAACTCTTGTTATCATATCAAGGGATTGTCGAAATTTCAGCGGATAGAATATCGTAAAGATATAACAACATATTCATAAAATCTCAATTTTCAAACAACACTTTCGCAATCATAATAAAATTGAGTTTAGTATTAAGGGGTGTGCAATATGGCTTTCAAAGTAGAATGGGTTATTTCTGGACGGATTTTACTTGTTGATCTTTCTGATAACATCACTATTGAGGAATTTGAGCGTGCAGTGTATCAGGCGATGTTTGAAGTAGATCGCGCCGGTGAACCGCCTTTTGTGCATGTTATCTTCCAATCGCTTTATGGGCGAATCCCACCCACCAATTTGCAACAGATGAAACGCATCACAGAGAGTTACTTCAGAAACCCACGCCTAGGCTATACCATTGTCATCAGCACAGATGAAGTGTATCGTTTTTTGAGCGGCTTAACCGCCCAAATGTATCATTCACGCTGGCGGGCATTTGATAGTGTACAAGAGGGAATCGCATTCTTGCAGGCGATTGATAAAACCTTAGCGCAAGTATGCTGAGGTTACAAATCCTCGTGAATGTGGTACAATTTGTGCCGGAAATTAGAAGCAGCCAAGAATAAAGGCTTATGCTCAAAAAACTAGCAAAACTTGAACCAGCCCCACCCTGGAGTTATCTTAATGCACTAACGGCGTTCATCGGTATGGTGATTGCCGTTATGCTGATTGGTGCGACAGTTGCCCTAACATTATTTGGTGATGAGACTCCTTCAACATTAATTGTTGGTTGGAGCATTGGGATGCTGCTCACGGTGATATTCGTCATGGGGTCATATAGTCGCCGTGACGACTGGGTAGCAGCCATGCGTATTGCACCAACACGGGCACGCCTCCCAATTATTGGGTTGTTTGCGTTTGGCATGGCAGTGTTGTTTGATTTAATCGGCTGGTTGATTGTCAATGAGCAAACGCTTTCCTCTGCAGAGCTAATACGTTATGCCACAAGTGAAACAGATATCACCGTTTTCGGTTGGTTAATTGCTGCGGTGTTTTTGCTGATCTTACAACCAATTGGTGAAGAATTGGTCTTACGTGGGGTGATGTATCCATCTATGCGCGCTCCGTTGGGAGCATGGTTAGGGTTTGCAGCGGTGGCGGCGTTTCATGCGTTATTTCATTTTGCTGTTTATACCCCCCCCGGAGATAATCAAACAATTTTGATATGGTATGGGTTACTTTTACCATTTTTGGATGGGTTACTGTTGACTGGCATTCGCGCTTATACTGGTAGCACCCGCGCTGCCATCATCGCGCATGTGGGTATTAACATCTTTATCTTAATTAAAGCTATCACGTTTGCCATGTAGAGGAAACTCCCAAGCGATGAATATCGTTGTTGCTTCCACTAATCCGGTAAAAATTGAGTGTACACGCTTAGGGTTTGAACAGGTGTTCCCGAATGTTGAATTAACACTCAGCGGCGTGAGTGTACCGTCTGGGGTCAGCGATCAACCGATGAGTGATGACGAAACGTTACAAGGAGCATTAAACCGCGCCACTAATGCCCAATTAGCAGAGCCTAATGCCGATTTTTGGGTAGGGATTGAAGGGGGCGTGGCAGATCATCAGGGGGAGCTACACTGCTTCGCATGGGTTGTGGTGCAGTCCATAAGCAAACTTGGCAAAGGACGCACAGCGACATTTATCTTACCGGATGAAGTTGCCAAGTTAGTGCGCCAGGGATATGAATTAGGTCATGCAGATGATATCGTATTCGGGCGGCAAAATTCCAAGCAGGCAAACAGTTCCGTCGGCATTTTGACGAAAGACATCCTCACCCGCACATCATTTTATGTGCCAGCGGTGATTTTAGCACTCATCCCCTTCATACAACCCCACCTTACTTTTTATACTATTTCGTAAATTTTTATAAATTTTTTTCAGATTGCTATATAACCAAGGGCGATATTATGATACACTACTGATAATCTTTCAATTTAGATTAAGGTACAATACAGCAAATGCCAAAGTATCAAACAAATCCAGAATCAGAAATGATTGGAATATCAGTAGCTAGTGTCACGGATAGTTTACAATACGAGGAATATCGTCATATCGTGGAGCCAGTTTTCAAAGCGCATGGCATTGAAAAAGTTGACCCGCAAGCTTGGTATCCCTGGCAAATGTTGCTTGATATCTACAAATTGATGAAAAATGCTGAAGGGGCAATGTTTAATTTTGTCGCCATTGGCAAACAAGTTGCTCAGGCTGTGCCATTCCCTGTAGAAGTAACCAACTTGGTAGAGGCGATGTACAGCATGAATGAGATGTATAAAGCCAGCGTCCGTAATCTGGATGAATCCGAACTATACGATGTTAAGCAACTAAGCGAGAGTCGCATAGAAATACGAGATAACTCCCCTATTCCACATGATATCATCTATGGTTATATTTACACACTGGCACACAAATTCGCACCCGAAAACACATATCCTAAAATCGAGCGGGTGTTTGATAACCCAGATGATCCCGATTCTGGTGGGGCAACCTATCACGTCACGTGGTAATCATGAAGGGGATGGCAGCAAGCTATCCCCTATCGCAATTTATAGATTAGAGGCAATCGTTCCCACCAAGAAAGCAGCAAGGATCACAAACAAAACAATAATCGCTAATGAGCGTAACAAAAAACGAACTTGAGCACGTTCTTCTTCTGATAATGGTTGTTTAAACATCACCATTTCCCTCCCTTTTTACTGTTTCCACTCTATTTTAGCACGATTTTAGCTCAGCATGAATCAAAAAAGAGCAGGGCATTGTGCCCTACTCTGTGATATGACAAATCAGTTGAATGGACGATTAACGTGCGTCCACTGTTTCCACCACGACCCCAAACGCATCACTGGCGGAGCCAAGATAAGCAATCAGATAATGATTACCAGCCGTTAAGGGAATATCCGGCAGGCTGAACAAGACGTTGGAAGGCGCATCTTCTAACGTGATGGCGAAGTCATATAACCCTTGCGGTAATGAGCGGGTAAACGCCCCATCACTGCCACGGTTGCCAAGATAGCGGAGTGATTCAACGAGCAGTTGCCCATCAGCATAAGCATCTGTAATGGATTGCTCCACAATAGCGTTGAAGAATGTCGCCCGAACACTACCAGACGGGGCATCGTTCACATCTTCAACAAATACTGCCGCTTCAACATTATCATTTTCCAGCGTGCCCACTGCTGCGATGGTCGTCCAGTTATCCTCACCTAATTCAACATCGGTTGGTGGAATAACCGCTGCAATTAAGGAGCTACCGGCTGGGGTTACAGCAATTTCGATTGTGCCAGCCACGGTACCAAACCACTCAGAAACCTGCCCAAAAGACAAAAATTCGACAGCCAGCTCGCCATCAACATATACATCAACCGGTGGCACATCTGCCGAGAAATGAGCAACACGGAAATAGGTTTCAGCTGTGTCGGTCACTTCCACTGTTTTCATACCGGGGATCACACCGGGGGGCAACAGCACTGAATCGATGACATGGATTACGCCGTTGCTTGCCTGTAAATCTGGCGTAACAACGGTTACACCATTAACAAACACCAATCCATCTTCTACGCGAATCTGTACTGACTCACCGCCGAGTGTCTCTAACGCGCCATTACTCAGGTCAGCAGACAGAGCTTGCCCTTCTACGACATGATAGGTCAGGATGTCTGTCAACATATCCGTATCCGCTAACAGATCACGCCCTTCAATGTTATAGGTATCCAACAACGCTTGGAAGGCATCATCCGTTGGGGCAAAAACGGTAAACGGACCGTCATCATTCAATGTATCAACTAAATCAACTGCACGCAGTGCCTCTACCAGATAGGTAAAATCGCCGCTACTTGCTGCCAATTCCGCAATCGTTTCATCCTGTGCACTAACTGGTACAATGGATAGGATGAAAAGAATGAGTAAAAAGACTTTTCTCATGTTATAAACTCCTCATGCATCAAGGTATGGACATTTTAGCGTACCTTAAAATGATAAGAAAGTGATATGAGAGAAAAGTCAGGGATTAGAGGAAGCAGTATGACAATTTATTATGGAGAATTCAGCACAACACTCGGCACGGTGTTGATGGCAGCTACAAAGCGCGGTTTAAGCTTGGTATGGTTGTGTCATTCAGATAAGCCCATCGCAACACAATTGACGGAGATGCAAAGCGAGTATCCACAAGCAAATTGGGTTAAAGATGCCGATACACTCCAGGAATATGTGACCCAATTACAAGATTTTTTATCCGGTCATTGTACAGATTTTTGCCCGCGCCTAGATGTGTTAAAAGGCACAACATTCCAACGTGACGTTTGGGATGCTCTCCGCCAATTACCGGTTGGCACAACCATAACCTATCAAGAACTGGCTGAACGCATCAACCACCCCAAAGCAACCCGCGCTGTGGCAAACGCTTGCGGTAGTAATGTACTGGCGATCGCCATCCCATGTCATCGTGTTATCCGCCATGACGGTATTTTAACCGGGTATCGTTGGGGCATTGCATGGAAAAAACGCCTGCTCGCCATCGAATCAAATATCCCATATCAACAGGCATTATTTTAATCTATCAACAAGCCTGTGTCATAATCAAGAGCACTATACTTCTTCATCATGATTTAGCATAGCTTCAATGATAAGACGGATCAGTGATTCAAGTTCATCCGGCGGGAGGGGTTGTTGACGGGCAATCTGCACAGCATCTTCCAGGGTATAACCGCCAATCAATGCCAAGGCGAGGGTTAAGAGTAACACTAAAATCTCATCTGTAAGCGGAGCCAGATCAGGCAGCAGCATCACCGCTACCCCAACCAACAATGTAACCAGAGAAATTAAAACCCGCCGTGATTTCAATAACATCAACAGCGGGTCAATCAACGGTCGCCGTTCACGTTTCATCATGATACCTCCCTTACCCAGAATTGATGCAGCACCCCAGCGGCTATAATGGTTGTGCCGCTAAAAGTACGCCAGCGGAGCTTAAACGTATGTGATCCGGATGCCAAAGATGTTACCAGCCAGGTAAAACTGATAGCGGTTATTCCGACGTTGTCGCACCTCAAAATACCATAAGTGTCGCTAGAGACATCTACGCCATCAACACGTAAGTTAAAACCTCCCACACCGCCGCTGCCATTCCCCGCCGATAAATTAAAACCAACCAACACGTCACCACCCGTTGTGTTCAACATGAGGTTAAATGCTGGGTCAATATCCGCCCAACTAGATGTCGTAAGGGTCAGGTCAGTGCTAAAAACTTTGGTCACCAATGCGGTCGGGGGTGATTTAAGTGCGTTAAGATTATCCCGAATATGGATATTCATATCACCGGCAGTTAATGGATCACCGGTATTCCAAGTTTTTGGTGTTGTCCATGTCATTGTTATTATCCTTTCTAAACTGATTGCATTATCTTCCAAGGGGTACCCCTCTGATAACAGTTCTACCCCATCAGCACATCACTCAATACGCTAAAACGCGGGAGCCATCCGGTTGACTAAAGCCGATCACAACAAAGCGGTCATCGTCTGCCGGTTCAAGCAACCAACGGACATCATGCCGCAACCCACCTTGTTCAAGCGTGTGTTGTTCGCCACAGATGAAATAGTCCGCTGTGTGTGCTGTTTTGGTTTCGGTCACGGTGATGCGGTCAAAAAGAGTCAGGCTTAAAGTCGCTGCATCAGGGTAGCGTAAGAATAGCTCACGTATCATCCCCCGTGGCACAGCCCTGCGCCCAAGTTCATACCGCCCGATCTGCTCGGCATCATCACTATCTGTCAACGCTGGCAGGATTAGCGTCATCTCATGCAGCCCATAAAACGTAATGCTGGAAGGATCACTTTGTTCCAACGTCAAGGGATTATCTGCGATCAAAGGCGTGCCGCGTACCGTCAGCGAACGTAAATAAACATCCTCATCTCCTGTGTTGCGGATGTGGAAAGTCGCCGCACTAAACCCAGCATCCATTATCACCTCAAGTTGAGCTGTCGCATCCATACCAGACCCATCTCGTTTTGTGTTGGCACTGAATTGCGGTAAGACGAAATCCATACCGCCGATGGCATTCCCACTACTATCCCGATACCATCCGACAACCCGTCGCACGCCTGCTGCTGGAATACGCTGCGGATTATTGATCGTCCATAAGATCGTATTCGGTTCCCCTACACTACGCGGTGTCAGGCGGATTCGCACGCGGTTGATGACATCTGCGCCATAAGTAAAACGCAAGCCTGCCATGTTATCGGCGAATGTCGCCGTTGAACTGGTGCTAGTTAGTGTGTGATGACGGTTCAAAAACACCATCTCACCCGCCCGGTTGATAAAAACACGCCCGCGTTCACTTTCTGCTATTGCCTGAGCCGCCTCATCAGCGGAGATACCATCCCCCCAGCTATCCCCCACATAGGCAAAAACAGACTTCCCTACATCAAACACCGTGGTCAATGGGGTATCATCCAGCAATTTATCGATTCCAACCTGCCCATAACCGATGACCATCCAACCATTCAACGCCGGATAACGCAACCGGCACTGTTTGACGATTTGATGCAGAATATCATCAGCACGGGCATTGATCTGTGGCGGAATGCGTACACGATTTTGTGCGAGTTCTGCCAACACATCCCGCGCGATGATAATCGACTCACCCGTTAGGGGCTGAGGTTCGGTTTGGTATATCACACCGGTAAAATATATTTCATCACCGATGATGCGTAAGCGTATGCCAACGGGCGGTGGACTCAGCGTGCGAACGGTGATGCGTGCTTCTCCAACAGCGGCAAGGGCATCCAACGGATTCACCATGCCGATTCGCCACGCCGCACGCACCACATCCGATAACATTTCTGTGAATGTGCCGTCATCATTTACATCGACATACACAGCGATCATATCTGCACCATCCACACATGCCGGAAAGCACAGCCGATATAATCCGTTTCACCATAGGTGAAAACGCCTGGTTCCACATGGACACGCGCCGGCTCCATCAACGCGCCGCCAAGTGTGACAGATGCCGCCAATGCCATAAAATAATTGTCGATCAGGTCAATGAGATCAGGCAGATGGCTTTTAACGCCATTCCCTGCTGCCGATGGCGCAACAAGCAATAAATGTGTGACTGTATATGTCATTGTTTTGATGCCATCTGCAAAACCAATCACCTCAAAGCCTTCCCCGGCTGGTTGTGGTTCAATGGGCAGCACGAGCAAAGCCGGTAACTGCCCCCGATGAATAATATCCGGCACGGTATCTATGTCATAGTTGACGCTCACACCACTGACAGACAGATTAGATAATGCGGTTAATGCTGATCGAAACATAGGTTATCCTTTCGATTTTGCTTTTTGATACTCGTCTAAACCATACGCTTTAAATTCGCCTGAGGCTCGCTAATTCCTTCATCAACGCGGCGGGAATCCCTGTTAAGGTGCGTTGATCCGGCTCACGATAGAGCCATGCCGCCCAGCGCACCACCAGCGAGGCAACCTCCACCGGCGGCTGATAGGTATAAATCGGTGTATCGACCACGTGGGTCGTCGCTGTTGTACCATTTACGCCGCGCTCAACTTGGAGAATGGCGTAATCTGGCTGTACCCCCAACACGCGCATATATTCCGCGTCGATGCGGATCAACTGCCCTATTTGAAAACGTGGGGCTTCGTTGAGTGCATCCGCGCCTTCAACATCATCAACTGGGATGTTAGTCGCCACGTCGGATAGCAGCGCGGTTTGCACTGTATCTAAGCTATCCCGCCAGGCGGATTCCCAAGCGTTATGCCAGCCCCAAATTCCACTAATGCTAACGGTTTTTGCCATAAAGCCTTGTGTCGCTTGTAAAATAGATGATGGGGTTTGCCCATATGGCAAGCATGTCACTGTTATTGCACCATGTTCGTCGGTAATCGAATCAAGTTCTAACAGGTCATCTTGCAAAATAAGTTGTGTGGGATGCGTAATGGTATGCGTTAAGGTATGCACACGGGGTTCAAAATGTCGTCCAGCCAGGCGTTCAATTTGTGCCGCCGCTGTCCGCAGGGTATCCAGCAACCGTACTTCATCTACACCCGTTGCTAAATTTAATCGGCGTTGTAGTTGGTTTAATGTTGCAATCATCTCTTGTACTCCTTATACTTCATTTGAATGCACATCAATAATCCTTTGGGGGAATGATGGATAAACAAAAAATTGTGACAGCTTTGGGGCTAATCCCTGGCGGAGATTTTTCAATTGTGGATATACAAATGGTGCAATGGGGGCGTGATTTAATTTTTGAATGCACTTATCATACGGCATCCCCCACGGTCGCACCGGAGCATCCTGTGCAGATTAATATCATTTTCAAGGATTGCCGTGAGGTGAAATATAAAATCTACGCACACATCAGCATCCACGAGCAAGGCAGCGTGTTACCCGTGGCGGATATTGTGGAACTCTCGCTTGGGCAAGGCAATCACCGCAAAGATGCACAAATGCTGACCAACTTTTTTAGTGTGAGCATCAGTTATAAAGAGATTCATCTGGAAACAAATGAGCAATACATCCAATTAGAAACATTTTGACAAACGTGTTTCATCTGTTCTTTAAGCTCATGTGTGTTTTTATACATGCACAACATCCTCAATCATCATCAGGGTGATTTTTCCCCACCCAGTTTTGAACAAATTCTCCATCAGCAACGTATAACCAGATAAGTACACGCCATGGGATACCCCTATGGCAGTCCAAAACCACCCCGTCAATAGGACGGCTAACGCTAGCGTGTGAGATTAATCCGCTCGCGTAAGAACCTTATTTTTAGGAGAGGTCAGATTGTGTCGGAAGAACACACGCTGCTGATACAAGCACGAACCGGCGATACCTTCGCCTTTGACCAATTGCATCTGATGGTGGCACCTGCCATCACTCGCTTTGTACGGCGGTTAGTAGGTGACGGTCAGCATGTTGAGGACATCGTGCAGGATGTGTTCTTAACGCTCTTTAAAAATTTAGAGGCGATTGATCCACCAGAAAAACTTCGCCCGTATCTATTTCGTGTGGCGCGGCATCGTTGCTATGATCTGCTACGGAAGCAAGGTCGTTATAACATCGTCTCATTAGATGACGAGCCGGTTCATGTGCGAGTTTCCTTTACATCACAACGTCATACCCCACCAGATGAAGCCGCACATTGGTTATTGCTTCAAATGGAAGTCCAAGAAGCCATAGACCGCTTACCAGAGCATCAACGCCAAACACTGATCCTTTATTCTGAAGCAGAGCTGTCTTATGCAGAAATCGCAGACGTGATGGATGTGAGCATCGGCACAGTGAAATCTCGCTTGTTTCATGCCAAAAAGAATTTACGCGGGCTGCTTCATCCAGAAACATTGTTAGCAATTATGCAAGAACTCGGTGATCAATCTACCGAACCAGAAATTATCAAATCACCATGATGAGGAGATGAGAACATGAATACCTATTATCATTTGGTCAATGCGGCGGAACATCGTCGTAGGGAAGTAACAGAACTAGCCGAGCAAAGCCGCCTAGCACAGGCTATCAAGCCGCAAGCAGATCACCAGCGCGTGCGACACGTCATGCAAGCCGTTGGGGATATGTTAATCAACACCGGGCAACGCATTAAGCAAGCCGCCACACCCAACTCAACTGGGGAATTAGCACATAATGGCGTAAGAGATACGCAAAGTATGCCCGCTGTTTAATTTTACCAAGTTAGCAGTCAAATGCTCATGACTAACGAAAGGAAATGATCATGACCGAAGAAACACAAGCAAAACTCAATCAATATATTCAAGCCTTGCGTGCGTTGCATCGCTCCGCAGAACAAGCCATCCATACCAACACCGTGCGCGGCACAGGGCGCATGACAGTGAAAGGATATAATGGTTTACATCAGCGAATCAGCGCATTATTCCCGGATGACTTTTACATTACCGACTCACTCACTCTAGAAATTGACGACGAGATGAGCGAGGAAGATATGGTCAATCAGGTTGCCTATGCAGCCAATCAATTGCTGATCTATCTACAAGGAATGACCCACGAAAGCCGTAAATCGAACGAATGGGCTGACGATGTGCAAGACCTCAAAAATTTGGGCGCACAATTACGGGATCAAATCTTAAATCTAAGTAAGAACACCATCCGCCGCGCTTTGAGTAACATTGATATTGATATTGATTTGGACGATGCTGGCAGTGGTTCAAACTTTCATGAAAAAAATCTCTCCGGGCAGGATTTAACCGGCGCGGATTTGCGTAAAGCGCGTTTTCAGGATTGCACCATGCGCAACACCAATCTGACCGATGCCAACTTAAAGCAAGCGCGCTTTCGGGATGTCGATTTACGGGCGGCGGTGTTAATCAACGCCAATTTAAGCGGCGCAACCTTTCATGATGTATTAGCAGAAAACGCCGATTTGTCTCGTAGCAACCTTAGTGGCGGCAAGTTGAATGATGTCAACCTGCATAGCGCGATTTTACACGGGGCAAACCTTTCTGGCGTGCGGATGCACGATGTCATACTCAGCCACAGTGATTTAACCGAGGTCAATGGCTCTGGTATCAACACCCGTGATTGCCAATTTGAAAGCGCAGTGATGCCTCATGCTAATCTTTCCGGTGGTCATCTGGCAGAGGCAAACTTTGCTGGAGCCGATTTAACCGGCGCAATTCTTTCCGGTGCGAACTTCAGCGAAGCCAACTTTGAGCAAGCCATCTTGCGCGGGGCAAATCTTTCCGGTGCGAACTTGCGCCATGCCAATTTAAGCGGCGCAGATTTGACCGATGCGGTTTTGACAGGGGCTAACCTAAACGACGCTAACTTGACAGGCACCCTGTTAGAAGGCGCAACCCTCACCGGTGCAAACCTAAACGGGGCACATTTAGAAGAAGCATATATTGAGAGGGCAACTCTTAACGCGGCAATCATGCCAGACGGACAACCATATACACGCAATATGGATATGGCACATTACGCTATCACGCAGGTTCCCCCCACACCACCCACACCCCCTATGCCACCTGTTCCGCCCGTTCCACCTGCACCAGGTATTACGGAACACAAAAAGAAACGGGTGGAAATCCATATCGAAGATGATGATGACCATTCAGAAATCATCTAATATAAGGAGAACCGGGGCATCACGATGATGTCCCGTTATCGTTTCTAACCTCCTCATGACTTGATGTGTTGATCCAGTCTTTTTTGTGTACAATAACCCATAAAATCAACCTGGTGAGGAATAAGTCATGATTAAAATCCACCCACCAACACATGCCCAACACAAAACCAATATCGCCGGGGTCGCTGCTTAATGATGGTAATTGTCGCCATATTGTGCCTCATTGCGTCCGGCGTGTTGCGTGTGCATGTTGCATTACAGTTAGCTCTATTTACATTTGGAATTAGCACCTTTCTCATCCGCGAAAAACGCCAACAACACAGTTCAATTCAATGGCTACTCATCCCCATCATCTTGTTTGGTTTTTGGCTGCGAGTCGTCAATTTAGAGAATCTGGTGCATGTGTTTGTAGATGAAACCAGTTTTGTGGATGGCATCCTGACAGTGCAAGATCAGCCAGATTTGCCGATTTTTACCTATATGGCACCGATCGCCGCCTTTAGCTGGATTTACCCCACCCTCCAAGCGGGATCAATCGCGCTTTTAGGGGAAACATTTATGGGCGTGCGGATCATCAGTGTGATCTTCGGCACGTTGACCATCCCCGCTGTGTATCTGTTGGGGGCGTGGATTGGCGGCAAACGTGCCGGACTCATCGCTGCATTGATGCTTGCCACCTTCCCGCCACATATTCATTTCAGCCGTACCGCCATCAACAACATCGCAGACCCGTTATTTGGTACGCTGGCATTTGCACTGATTTACCGTCGCAAATATTTGGTAGCGGGTGTAACGCTTGCCCTCACCGCTTATTTTTATGAAGGTGGCAAGATACTCTATCCACTGGTGGGGGTGATTATGGTGATGATGCAACGTCCAGGTAAATCGGCGTTTAGGCGGTTCATCGTGGGGTTTTTCATTGGGTCAATTCCGCTTTGGCTAACGATGCTTCGCTACAACATGCCATACTTCCCGCGTTATGATGATGAGGCACTTGGGGCAGCATATTGGGCAGATTTGTTGACCGACATCAGTGCATTTAATGCCTTCATCCAAGAGCAGATTATCCCTGCCTTTGGGCATTATATCACTCATGCAGATACCAGTGCGTTTTTTTACGGCGGAAAGACGGCGATCATTCTACCGTTTATGCTGCCATTTGTGTTGATCGGTAGCGTCATTTATTGGCGGCGGGTTATGCCATTGCTGGCGGTGATTTTACTGGCAGGTATCGGCAATACCATCATCGCTGATCCAGGGTGGACGGCACGATATGTCGTTACGTTCCCGATGATTGCTGTACTAGCTGCTTTGGGGGTTATCGTCCTAGCGGAGGGTGCGTATCAAGTTGGCACGCGGCATCTGCGCCAATTTGCCTATGCTGTTTCAGCCATATTGATCTTAGCGCAGGCTATCTATTACTTTGGCGTGCATATGCCATACTATATTGTGCAAGTCCATCCCCAGCGAGATCATCAAGATATCATCTGGCGTTCACGTGAGTTTCCGCCGGGGACAACTGTGTTGCTGTTCACGGATGAACTCACCTACTACCTACATACAGTCACGCTCTCACGCCTGTGGGGTTTAGATTTACGCTTTCAGTTTCTGCATCCACTGCACCTGACCACGCGCAGCAACAGCCGCCTGCCTCAGACGGATGGTCACGACCTCGCCATCTTCGTCCAGCCGGATAACCTGGAGATTATTGCCTTCCTAGCGCAGACGTTCGACCTTCCCGCGCCGCAATATAGCCCATATAATATCCCGCGCAGTAAGCAGTATGTGCTGTTTTATCTAGAAAACCCAGCCCTTCAAGATAAGTCGCCATCCCAAAATTAAGACGGTCTAGGATTAAATGGC
>RFHA01000183.1 GCA_003696565.1 Chloroflexota bacterium | reverse complement strand
TATGGCGGTTATTATCGTCAATCGTAAACTAAACACGTTCCCCTAACCGACGTTCTGTGCCAGTAAGTAACCGGTGAATATTTTCCCGGAAGCGCAAGACAATTAAACCAGCTAGTGACCAGGAATACAAAATAGCTGTTTCATCAAGTTGCTGCTGCAAAGTGAGAACGGTTAACCACAAAACAGCTAAGCCGATCATCAGTAAAACGGCTAATGAGACATAGCGCGTCCGCAAAATGACCACCCCGCCAACAATCATCATCCCGATCCACACTTGGATAGGCGCAATCATCAATAAGGTGCCAAAAGCTGTTGCAGCACCCTTACCGCCCCGCAATGTACCAGTTACTAATGATGCGAACAAAGACCAGTTGTGCCCAACAATGACCACAATAGCAGCAACTGCGGTTGCCGATTCATAGCTGCCAGGCTTGATCCAACGTGCGATGATGATAGCCAAAATAGCTTTGAGCACATCCACAGCCAACACCAACAATCCCCACTTTAACCCTAATGCCCGTGTGACATTAGTTGCGCCCATATTGCCACTGCCAACTTCAAAAATGTTGCGTCCGTTGATTTTAGCGACAATATAAGCTGTGGGAATAGACCCTAACAGATAACTGATGATGACGATAATCAGCATCCCAAAAAGGTATTGAACATCCATATTTTTACGGCGTGAACCGCCTGGCTCCTTTCAAAAATTCTTGTATTATATTAAACACCTAGATCGGCAAAAAGGTTACGTCTGCCCTTAAAAAGATCGATATTCTTAGCAAATTTTTATCTAGGGCGTTGTGTAATCGTCAGATAGACATCAAGATAGTGTGTGGTAAAATCACAGTTTATGAAACGTCTAATCTTTTTAGTGTTTATATTTGTTGTTATTTTACCTGTTGAAGGTCAAGATGTCGCTAATGAATTGCTGGGGCGCATTAATGGGCTTCGGGCATCATTAGGATTACACCCATACACTCTTAATGGGGCACTGACCGCCGCAGCACAGAATCAAGCCAATTGGATGGTGGAGACCGGGCAGATTAGCCACACACAAGCCAATGGCTCCACACCGCGCACACGTGCCCAAGCAGCTGGATACGCTTCTAGTTGGGTGAGTGAAAATATCTATATGGGGAATTATGCGACAGTTGATGCTGCATGGCAATTTTGGCTCAACTCCCCCATCCATTATCAAGGAATAACAAGTGATCATTATTATGATATCGGCATTGCCAGCGCAACCGGCAATGGACGAACAGCATTTGTACTAGTTTTTGGAAACCCGAGCACATCAGTGCGGGTTGCCCCACCAATCACTGTACCACAATCTGACCCATACAATTATCTTGGAAACGGCTCAACCGCAGATGTGAATGCCGTCCCACCACCACCGTCGTTTATAGTAGGCGTGGATGAAAACGGGAACATCATGCACGAAGTCCAACCAGGGGATACCTTAGGTGACATTCTGTTGATTTACGGTTACACATGGGATGACATTCAACGCATACGTGATCTAAACGGCTTTACGGAAGAGGAAGGGCGTAATTTGGCAATTGGTCAAATCGTGTTGATTCCTCCTTGGGATGCGCCAGAAACCACACCCTTAGCCGAAACAACCGAAGAACCGGCTGCTGGGGTCGCTAATTTAGCACAACCCTCATCATCAGAAACAGCAGCAACGGAAACACCATTTATCGCTATCACTGTGATTCCCTCTCCTACCCCATCAAATGAGGTGGCTATACCACAATCGGAAATCACAGAAACGCCTGTTTGGTCAGCAGCGACATTTACGCCACAAGCTCCACAGCCAACAGCACTGCTCAGCCCAACAGTGACATCAACATCACCTATAATCAGTTCAACAGCGACTCCCACACCAACACCGTTCACCCAACGCCCAAGTTCGACCCCACAAGTGGTTGCCCAAGCCGTGAACAATCCACCGACGACAAACAGCGGTTTGATAGAACCAGCAGTCATCAATATTCCACAGACCAGCGAGGACGGCGACAACCGCATTGCACTATTAGCGATCGCTTTAATCGCACAATCTGGATTATTAGCATTG
This sequence comes from Chloroflexota bacterium, assembly GCA_003696565.1. Lineage (GTDB taxonomy): Bacteria > Chloroflexota > Anaerolineae > Aggregatilineales > Phototrophicaceae > DAOTWY01. Next base: position 21,729 of record RFHA01000183.1, on the reverse strand, counting down.
GCTGGTTTTGAGTTTTGGCGGCGTGGATCGCAATAAGGACTGATTTCGCCACATCAATGGCGTTGGCTTTGAGCAACACCACCGTGTGGCGATAACCGGATTATTTTTGAAGAGCTTTAGGGAGTCAACGTATTTGGGCAAAAGTCTCTCCAAGGGATGTCTGCACACGCTGAAAATCCGACGGATTATAAAACCCAGCAATCAAGCTAGTTTCACCATCATAATCTAGCACATTAATGTGTAAGGTGTGTACATCAACAATATACTCACCTTCAACCCAGCTTGTTGTAGGGCGTGATGGTTGGGCATCGCTCTGTGCAATGACACGCCCATCTTCATCCAACATCTGTACAAAAACCGTATAAGCAATATCTGTTGGGGCATGAGCTTGCCAAACCAAAGTTACAGTTAAGTCATCTACGCTTGCCCCAATCAACTTTGCAACGCCGGGGAAATCCTCGCCGACAGGCAAGTCAAAATCAGGTGGATCAAACAACCGTGGCGGATCAATAACTGTATATTGAGCAATATCCTCACCGTTGACTTGTAATACCGCCTCGCCTTGATTTCCTGGTGGTACCACAAATCTCACCCACGCAATCTGACCGGCAGGATTGGGATTATCAATAATCTGTGTTTGTGTCCAATCGTCACCTACTAATGCCACAACCGTTTGTGCCTGGGAGGTTGGTGCAAGGCGTAACGTTACATCAAATGGGATACCGGTCTGTATTTGTTGTCCGCTATCTGATTGTACAAGGTTACGGGTAAAAGTCCCCTGCTGACCGACTAGTTGGACAGTTGTTTGTATAAACTTACCTGCTGGATTACCTGCGTCATCCAGTACATCTAAGCCACTCAATTGAGTAGGACTATAGATATTCCAGCGCACAGGATATACACCTAACGGTGCGCCATCCGGCAATTGCAATAATTGATAGGCTGAACCAGAATCACCCACTGCCCAATCCGATGTGCCAGCATTGTCATCACGGGTTATGAGCGAGTCGGTCTGAGTAATTTCCCCGCCAAAGGGATTTAACACAGTTGCAGAAACACTAAAATCATCAGCAGTGGGTTGGTTTAACCGCCAACTTGTACGAACACACGTCCCTGCCATAGAAGGGGCAAATGTCACCGCGTCTAATAGCGTCACCTCTCGATAAGCCCCTTGTAGTGACATCGTTTGCGGAATAAGTGGACGTTCAAGATAAAATTGCTGTGTACTCAGCCCAAAATAAAAGCGCGGTGGTGTTACATCTGAGCTAGCACTGGTCAACAAACAAGGATACATTCCACGCACATCCGCTGGCAGCTGATACCACGTCAAAAATTCAACGCGGCGCGGGACTAACATATTTAATGTTTGGATAACTGTCGCCTCATCGGCATAAAGTGGTAGGTTGATAAACTGTGCTTGGATATTAAGTGCGTCAACATAATAGTCTTGCAAAGCACGTTCTACATCAAACGGAACGAGGATGACGGTATCCGCTGGCAATGTTGCATAGTATTGCGCAATCCCACGGAAATCATCATGTTGATATAAACTGCGTGTGCGGATTTGATATAAGCTAAAGCCCGATAGCCCGATATAAAACACCAATATCAACACAACTACGCCATATTGCACGCGACGCGGTAAAGCGGCAATGCCTCCAATGAGTAAGAGTATCGTACCGGGGACAGCTGCAATATAATAACGTGGATGAAAATCAATATGAGCGGCAATCATCAATAAGGTGCTAAAAAGAGGCACCAATACCGCATGAGATGCGAGTAGCCATAAAATCATGATTTGCTTACGCTGAATGCCCCAAGCGAGGGTGAGCAACGTCACCAAAAGCCCCAACACTGTAACAGGCAGAAGGGTATCCAAACCGAGTTCGGTGTTTGTCTGTGCATAGTTTAATTGTGCCAATACCGGATAAAAATAGCTTGCCCATATATCCCGCGCTAAATTTAGCCCTAATTGTGGTGGCGTATTTAAAGGCGTGCCAGACGGTGATTGAGTCAATACCCAGGGGATATAGCCGATGAGGACGATGATCTCTACACCAGCCCAAATGAGTATCTGCCGCCATTGTCGGCGGATTAGCCAGACGATACCAAGTGTCAAATTCAGCCACACTACTAGCGGCACACTAAGATTATGCGTGTATAAACCGGCTAGCTGCACAAGCCCAGCAAAAACCCAGGCTCGGCGCGGGATGAGAGGGGCACGCAATAACATATAAGCTGCTGCCAACATACCTAATGCCACCAGTGGCACAGCAGTATAAGCCCGGACTTCTTGCGAATATTCCCATAATAGCGGTGAGATTCCCGTCAATATCCCCACAAGAACCGTCCAACGCCCCCCAAACCAGCGTTGTGCCAAACGATAAGCCATCGCGACAACTACGATGCCAATCAACACAGAGATATAGCGAAACGCCAGGGGTGACTCACCTGCACCAGCACGCCATAATAAATGCCCCGTGAAATAATACAAAAAAGGGGTATTGTCATCTGGTGTTGTAAAGGGTCCACGGATGGCACGGATACTCCATCCTTCATCATGCCAGATGGATTCGGTATCTAAATGCCACATCCGCAGGGCAAACGCCCCCCATAAAATCAAAATTAGCCACAGATAACGACGCATAAATCCCCCAAACAATTGGCTCTTGTTCGGGGGATTATAAGGTGGTTCATGCCTTGCGAAAAGCCTTTACTGGTTCACACGGCGAGCGTTGATAACTGTACGGATTTCATCGTTGGTAATGGTGATGCTCACAAAATTGATCGCACGATTATCAGGATCAGCACGGCGTTGTAGGCGATTAACCAATTGCTGATTAATTGTTGAGATTGCCGGATCATCTAATGTGATACCTTCGATCTGTACATCAACAACCTGTGCTAACAACGCACCATCGACAACAGAGAGCGTAAATATGAGGCTCCCCCCAACACGTTGTCCACTACCATCACGTCTTTCATGCTCACCAGTGACAACAATTTGCCCGTTCTGCAAATCCACTTGTGGATCACGCAATAATGGATTACCAGAAACAGTAAGAACATCAGCGATCCAACCAGTAACTTCTGCTTCTGTAATACTTACAGTGACATCAACACCACCGTTAGGGTTACGCTCCACCCCTTCCACGCGCCCACGATTACATGCAGTCAACATCAAGATTATTGCAAATAAAGCAAAAATCATAAAACGCTTCATATCAATTTAGCCCTCCCCTTGGATGAGTATGTATGTGAATAATCGTCCGTATGTGTTATAAAACATTTCTCAATTTGTAAACTTATGGTAAACGTACCGTTCCCAATGTGGCGAATTCAGCACCGTCTGCGGTTTGCTGCACGATGAGTCCCTGTGGTGTCCAGAGATAAATTTTGACCGCCAGGGTGTATGTTCCGGCGGGGACATCTGGCAGCAACACATGTGGATCATAAACCACCTCATCTACTGCAAAAGTGGTCGTGGGTCGTTGGTTATTGAATGGCTGCGCATCGCTTTGAGCGACTAGTATCCCGCTTGAATCCAGCAAAAAGGCAGAGATTGTGTAATCAACGGTGAGGGGGGTATCAACAGACCACCATAAATCAAGTCGTTGTTGCTCTGGTATAAATGTAAAATCACGGAGGATCATGCCATTTTCATAGGTGATAACAGGTTCATCCGGTAACACATCAAAGCGATACACATTTAAATCGTTACCGAGCCAATCCTCACTCATGACAGCGGTTTGAACATGCCCTGTTTCTGTCAACATACGAAAGACATCCATATCACTTGACCAGTGCATATACCACACATGAGGATACTGCCGCAGCAAATCTGGCAGAAAGCCATAAGTTTCTGGTGATTCAAGTTTCCATTGGCGGATGGATCGCCGTTCGACATCGGGCATGAAGCGTTCAAAATAATACATCACTTGCCAATCGCCGGATGGTTCAACGTGTGCCAAAGCCAAATCACCGGCTTGGGCATAAAGCGCGGCATTACGCCCGACTTCACGCCAGGGCGGGCGCGGACGGGGAGTATCATTGATCGCCACACCATAGACCAGGATCACCGCCACCAAAAAGCCTAACGTTGGTTGACGAAAATTACTTAAACCAAGAGCAATGAGCAACGCAATGGCTGGTGTAATTTGTGTGAGGCGATAGTCCATCAGGATAGGGGTGTAATAGTTCAGGATATAAGCCCCTGCCACAGGGACAACAACCCACATCACCAACAAAAAACCGCTTCGTAGTGCAACACGAAATTCACGATCTTGCCATGTTAGCAAGCCCCAAAAAGCTAATCCCATTAGTAATGCCCACTGTCCAGTAAACCATTCGATCCGCCAATTCCACAAGGATTCCAGCGAGGAAGGGACATTAAACCCAGTGCCAACATTGGCGGTTTGATTGCTGACAACCGCCAGCATCCAGGGGATGAACAAACCGACAACAATCATCAGAACGATGATTGCTTGCTGACGAGTTTTATCACGCAGGAAAATGAGTGCATACACGCCTTGCACACCTAACGCTGCTAATCCAATGTAATGTGTATAGATTAGCAACAGAGAGGAAACAGCCCAAATTATCAACGGGAAACGCTTTTGAACACGCTGCCAGCGCAAAAACGCCCACATGCTAACAATCACCCACAACACATGCCAGGTATACATACGCGCTTGCTGTGCAATGTAATTCTCCATATCTGCCAATGCCAGCATCAACGCCGCCAACATAGGGAAAATATTTGATGTATGACGGCGCAAATAACCAACCTCACGCGCCAATTGATAAATCATCGCCACACTGAGCAAACTTGGGAGGACAGAAAAATAGCGCAACGCTAATTCTGTAATACCAGCAACTTCTACCCAGCCACGCAAGCCAATAAAATAAAGCGGTGGATGAACATCACGCAGGATTAAACCAAGCATATCATGATGGCGAATCGCCCAATAGCTGAAGCCCTCATCCACCCATAAGCTTTCTGCATCAATGTTGATGATGCGCCCAGCGGCTGCCAGCAAAAAAATTAAAATCAGAATAAGATATCGCATCATTATATCCTCCAGACATTAGGATACCTGACCAGTCTAGAACTAACCATAGCGGAAGAATTATCTCCGTGATAGATTCCTGCACATGACATCAAAACGTATTCAACTCCGCTGGGTAGTGCTGGTATTGCTCTTGGCAGCAAGCCTGCGGATTTATCACATCACACAACAGAGCATTTGGTTTGATGAAGCATTCGCCTGGAACATTGTGATTCAGGATGATATGTTTCCGCGCATTTCGACAGATACCCACCCGCCATTGTATTATGTGATTCTACGAGGTTGGATCACGTTGACCGGCGATTCAGCATTGGCGTTGCGGTATCTTTCAGCTTTGATTAGCCTGGGGACGGTAGCATTTATCTACCGCATTGGACGTGAACTTGTCTATCAAGAAGCAGAGCTGACCAGTATGCCCATCCTGGCAGCTTTGATGCTCACCCTTTCTGATGCGGAAATTTTTTTAGCACAAGAAGCACGGAATTATTCACTGTATACATTTTTTGCTACGTTCAGCATGTGGATGTATCTGCGATGGTTACGACGCGGAGATCGCAGCGGCGGCATATTGTGGGCAGGTGGTATCACCGCACTGGTTTATACCCATTATCAAGGTGTGTTTATTCCGGCAATTCAAGGGATGCATATTTTGCTGTTTTCACGCGGCAGAAAGCGTGTTGAAGGGGTAGCGTGGCTGGCGTTAAGTGGGCTTTTACTGCTGCCCTGGTTTTTATTTGTCACCATTCCACAAGCAAAAAACGCGATTGATCATAGCCTGCCGTTTGCGATTCCATCCAATTGGCAAACATTCCTTGCCTTACGAGATAGCTACTTGGGTGCCATGTGGTCTTTGATGTTGGTGTTAGCTGTATTGGGTATTGGCGGCTTGCTGATACCAGGCAAGAACCGAGGCAAGGCATTCTTAGTTGTGATGTGGTTTGCGATACCGTTTGGTGTGCTGTTCTTTGGTAATCTTTTTGCCGCATTATTAACAGAACGGAAGTTGTTGATTGTCGCGCCGGCAATTGCATTGATGGTGGCATATGGATTAGCGCGGGTGGATCGTTTGAGCCGTGTGTTGTTGGTTTGCGCACTGACGTTATATGGTGTTTCTACTGTAGATTACTATCGCATCAAAGAACCCTGGAATATCATCGCTCAACCAGCGTTGACATTAGGACAGCCGGGGGATTTGTATTTACCACAGGTAGAAGTTGGACAATACCCCATGAAATATTATTGGCAACGTGGGATGCCAGAAGGTGCATTATTTAGTTCATTCCCCTTCTTAGGAGATCGGACAATTAATGAGATTACCGATCATCCAACTTATTACGATTTATACCTGCCCAATGTGCTATTACCGTATAATCAGCAAAACCGAACAGGTGACGTAGCAACGGCATGGGTAGTCTTCTGGAGTAAAGATGATACATTGTTACAACGGTTAGAAGCAGCAAATTATCACCGCACAATGGATATTGTGACCGATCACCTTGGGAACGCAATTCATCTATATCGCTATGACTTCCTACCGGATTCAGCGCGAGGAAGTTATCAAAACGGTATGGTTTTGCGGGCGGCTGAGGTTGATCTGGAAGCATTACGAGTGGATTTATGGTGGGAAACAACCACACAACTCGATGCAGATTACACGACATCTGTTGTCATTTTAGATCAAAGTGGACAAGTAATCGCCCAAAAAGATTCACCAATCAGTGCGGCAATGCTTAACCAGGGCGTAGTGTATGATGGCAAATGGCTTGATTTGTTATCAGATAGCTTGCCAGGTGAGTATGAAATCATCGTGAAGGTATATCAATGGACACCCAATGCAATCATTGACATCCCAACTTCGCAAAGTACCCCGTGGCTCACGATTGAAGGTTAGATCAATGTCTTACGGTCTTTCGCCAACTATAGTATAATGCCGCCTCATGCGAAGAACTTTGATACTAGCAACAGCAATCTTACTCTTAGCGGCAATCACACGAATCATCAATATCGACGGTCCTGCCTTATGGACAGATGAGGGCTTTGTCTATTACACATTTAAAGTCCCGCTATTTGATGCACTCTTGGGAGATCGTCATCCGCCGTTTTATTTTTATACACTCCACATTTGGGAAAAACTAACCGGTGATTCCATACTTGCGTTGCGATGGTGGTCAATGCTGCCGTCTATGGTGTCATTAGCCGTTGTTTTTCAAATCGGGCGGGAACTCACACGGTATCGCCCTAACGTTAAGAACTTACCACTGCTTGCCATGTTGATGATGGCACTGGCAGATGCAGAGAATTACATGGCACAGGAACTCCGCATGTATACTTGGCATGTATTGTTTGCGGCATGTAGCACATGGTTTTATCTACGATTTTTGCGGCTTGGTAAGATACTCCCCTGGGTAATTGCCAATATTTTGTTGATTTATACACATTACTTCGGCGCATTTGTGTTGATTGTGCAAGGGATTCACCTCCTAATATTTGCAAAAAATAAATGGCGGGGAATATTTGCCTTAATCGTTAGTGGGTTGGTGTTTGCCCCATGGTTTTTTGGGGTAACTTTGCAGCAATTTGCTGATGATGCAGTGTGTGTTAATTGCGCCACATCACAAAACTGGGACATTCTGTTAGATTTCCGTGAAAAATGGTTTGGTCAAGTTTGGGCATTGACACTGTTACTATTGTTATTCGGTATGGTATGGGTCGTCAAAGAGCGCATTGCTATCCGCCCACTCGCCCCGACAGTATTGCTAGCCGGACTAATCATCGTACCAGTTGCGGGGACGTTCGCCTTAGGACATGAAGAAGCGGTGTTATTGGCGCGGCGGATGGTTCAGATTACCCTACCAATTTGCCTTTTGATTGCGCTGGGCATAGCTAACTTAAGCCGACGTGGGCAGATTGTGATTGTCATGGCGTTGCTATTTTATGGCACCACCACCGTCGACTGGTATCGGATTAAAGTGCCGTGGCATCGCATCACGCATTTAATTGCTGAATATGCCCAACCTGGTGAATTAGCATTGATGGAAGTGGGCTTTGAGGAATCCGCCTTGCTTTATTATTACGATCATCAACTGCCGCCTGGGATGCAGATCAGTAGTTTTCCGGTATGGAGCGATATGCCCCGTTACGATTATTATGAGGTTTTCCTACCGGATTTATTGGCACAACAAGTTGATATACAAACCGATGTTATAACGGCTTGGGTCACGTTTTTCAGCCCGGATGATGGAATTTTAGATAAATTGGATGCGGCAGGGTTTACCCGCACCATGACACGCCCATATCAGCATCTTGGCAGCGAAATTGATGTTTATCGGTATGATATTTTGCCAGATGAAACAGTTGCCACCTTTGAAAACGGCATGATTCTACGTGCATTTGAAGTAACCCCAACTGGTCGGGTAGATTTATGGTGGGAAACAGATCGCGCATTATCAACGGACTATGTTGTTTCAGTTTATCTGTTAAATCATGATGGGGTGTTGGTTGCCCAGTTGGATTCTCCCCCACCCCGTTCAACACAAACGTGGCAACCAGGTGAAGTTATTTATGATCCACGTACTCCACAGGGCATAGATACGTTATCAACCGGTATTTATACAATCGGGGTGAAGGTCTATCACTTCACCCCGGAGATTCAAGATATACCAACACAAAACGGGGAGCGGAGTGTTATCTTGGGGGCATGGGAACGCTAAACGCTGTAGGCAAGGTGAACGCATCCCCGGCTGGTTCTCCATTAATGGTTAATGGGGCGCGGTGTCCATCTGTTTGGCTATAAAATCCAATGCGGATGCGGAAATCATCATCCCCCCACTGCCCCATTGGATCATACCAGAAGCCACGTCGATCAATAACATATTCTCCAACTTCCCAAAAGCGGGTGGAATAATAAACCGGTGTACGATAGCTGTAACGAACCGGACCATCTGCGCCGCCTAAGCGTGTGTTAGGGTCATCCTTGTGGACGAGATGAACAAACATGAAATAATCATCTGGCACAGGTGCTAACACCTCAAAGACCATATGCAGGTCGATGTGATCTGGGTTATAGACTAAAAGTGTATCAGAATAGGAATAGCCAATAAACCGCGCGAAGCCACCAAATATAATTTCATCTTCAAATTGGACTTGTGGCATCAGTGCTGGGGGAGAAAAACGGTCTTGTGGATGTAATTCAAAAATAGTATAGCTGAACGCTGGGTCTTCAAACACGACAAAAGGCTCTGCCACATTTTCGCGATACAAGCTGGCAAACATCTGACTCCAATATGGCAATCGCTCCCCTGGGAAATCTGGTTCTATACCAGCCAGTCGATATTGATAAGGTGTTTCAACAGTACCATAAATAAAATGTGTTGCGCCATGTAATTGGCGCGTTTCCATTGGCGTGTCGGTAGTACGAATATCTAATAGCGGAAAGAAAAAAGGCAATGTTTGCATACCTGGTGCGATCACAACCGGTGGCTGGTCATGTGTATCTATGTATGTTTGCAAATGATCCACCACCCCTAATAAAGCCGCTTGTGAATAATCTCCTTCCGGTGGAATTGTCCACAACCAATCCCAACCAAGCGCGTCATCATAAACCGAAACAGCAATCCCCGGCAAAGCAAGCAGCACAACAGCAGTTGCATACATCAAACGACGTGGAAAACGCCATGTGGCAATCCAATCCGGTTTAAGCCAATGTGCCAATAAGGCAGCAGTTGGGAGGATCATCAATGGTACGATGGGAAACGACAAGCGATAATGATAGCTATAAGAATAAAACCACGTCACAAAATATGGCAAAACAATTAACTGTGACCAGCCAATTTTGCCAAGCAATTTTGAATCTACGTGTGCAAAAGCGTAATCCAAAATCACAAAGGTAAGGATAACCACACCCAAAATCAACAGCGCGCTTTCTAATAAGGACATACGTCCTGGGTGTAAAATTGTGCGGATCACTGCAAGGGCAATCAAACTACTACCAAGTAACACATTACGCCAATTAGGACGGTAATGTTGCGTAAACAGATAAAGAATGAGCAAAGATAGACCCAATAAATACCAGCCGAATAAATGCCCGCCACGTGTAGCGAGGTCATTCCAATAGCTTGGTGGCATAACAATAGGATCATGTCCAATCAGAATATTACGAACATACCATAACGCCCCAAGAGGTATGCAGGCTACCCCCGTGATGACAGCCAATTGAAACCGCGGCAACCACGCCCGCCAATCTCCACGCACACGAATAAATTCGACAACGACTAACAATATCACCGCCCAAATAAACGCACCAGCAGTCGGTTTTGTCCACATAGCAATGCCCAAAAACAACCCTGCAATGAATGCATAACGGCGGTTGTGATTTAACCATGCCATCAAGAAAAAGGCAGCGGATGCCGTAAAGCTAAAAGTCAATACGATCTCTAAATCACCCACCCGTGACCAATAGCCAAAATGCGGATACAACGCCCAAAGCGCGGCGGCAAATATCCCAGTACGGCGATTGAACAACCGCGCACCTAACACATAAGCCGCCAAAATACTCCCGACTTGAAGAAAAGGCAAGACCACTCGTGCCGCGTGGTCGGCAATTTCACCGGCACTCATGATTTGGGCATAAGCGTATTGTAACGGAAGGAATTGGGGATAATATCCAATATCAGAAGGAATAAAACCGAGCAGTGTATAAATTCGCCCCTGATAGCCATAGACCCATAGCTCATCCCATGCACCAAACCCAACCCAGGTTGTAATCAAACCGCGGATAATCGTCGCCACAACAATCAAGGCAATTAGAACTTTTTCATCTGGTGCGAGTGGTTGGCTATGTTTGGATTGGGGGGTGGTCGTACGCCATTTATGCCATGCTAAAGCCCCGCCGAGCAGCATTATAGGAATGATGCCCATAAGGATCAATTCTGGACGCAACAAGTTTTCCCCACCAACGAGTGCTACAGCCCGCGTCTGCATGGGATTAGGCGAATCACCTGCGTTAGGGGTCGCGTCCTGTCCAATTGTACCTAAAATAAACATCCAGAGCGTTACAAGTGCTGGTCCAAAACCCAGCGTTAAACAGGCAACCATCACCCGATCCGCCCAATCCTGACGCGGTAAGACAACTAACGCCCAAGGTAACCCAACGCCTATCATCAACAACACAGCCGGTAAGGCATTAAGTGTCTCTATTAACCAATCTGGCATATTTTGTCCCTTTGTCTACTTCGCGCAGACATCATAAGGAAATGTCTTTCTTAACGTCAAGGTTCGGTCTATAATACGGTGGGTAATCGTTGGTTGGCTATGAAGGGGATCAATGCGGAATATAAAGTTATTTTTTAAGGCATTGTGGTTAACACTAAAAGGAGAAAAACCACCAGAGCTGCCACATCAAGATTTACGGGATTGGATTCAGGCGGGTGTGCCAATTGCCCAAAAGACATTAGAAATACTGAATACAACAAATGAGATCACTGTGAAGGTGGATGGGCGGAATCAGTCAGCAACAGTTATTGTAAAGGGGATTGTGTATCATCTGACACAGGAATATCCGTACCTATTAAAACATCTGACAGAACACAGCGCATTGACCATTCATGCCACCAATATGAACGATCAATATGCCCTACAACGCCTGCTTGAAAGTAGTGAAATGGTACCAAACACACCATTAAAAAAGCATTTAGATGAATTAAAAAAGTATTTAGATCAGATGCCATCAAGCCCTAAAACAGATTAAAATATTCAAAAATGAAGGGTTTATGAAGAAATATGAGGCTAAAAACGGGATATAGACTAAAATGAAATGTTGATGTTAAGATTTGTAAAATTTTTTCTAAACCCTTTGACATTTAATGAAAACTTGTGATATGATGTTATCAAGCTGCATGAAGCAGTTATCATAAGATTTATAAGGAGAAATTATCATGCTGTACAGACCACAAGAAGAAGGCCAGGGTCTCGTAGAATATGCTCTCATCCTGGTATTGGTTGCTGTTGTCGTGATCGTGATCCTCGCATTGCTTGGTCCGGTCGTTGGTAACGTGTTCTCCAACATCTTCAAGAACCTGGGTGGCGGCAGTTAGTCCGTACCGAGGCAAATCTCTAAAGGGCGGCAACAAGCCGCCTTTTTGATTCTATATAGAAGGGATTAAACCATGATTCTCTATTTTTTCCGTCATGGTGATGCAGAATATCAAGCCGGTCTAAGCGATCATGACCGTCAATTAACCCCAAAAGGGATATTCCGCACCAAAAACGCCGCAGCGGTTCTAAAAAACCTGGGGATAAAACCCGATTATATTTTTAGCAGTCCACGAATCCGTGCTAAGCAGACAGCCGATATCCTGGCTGACACATTAGGCACTTCCGTCGAAATCCGAGATGAGCTAAATTTTGACTTCAACCTCATGTTACTCCATCAACTACTAAAGGGAAAAACAACTGAAACGAAGATCATGCTCGTTGGACATAACCCAAGCATGAGCGAGGTTGTGAGCCAATTGACGGGTACGCAAATTGAGATGAAAAAAGGAGGGCTGGCACGGGTAGATTTGATCACAGCTTCAAGTGGGATGTTAGTTTGGTTGATTGCCCCCAAAATATTTGATGCCATTACAAAATCGTAAAAACCGGGCTGGTATTGTATGACCAACCCGGTAAAAGTGGTGAATTTTATAGTTATTTGTATTTGTTTAATCAACGACTTTGTAATGTGATGAAATGGCGCGGATTCAGCTGATAAACGGGTGATTGAACCGATTCTCCGCCGACTGTAATATCAAGCGAATAACTACTATACTCGCAAGCATTTACATCATCATCATAAGCTTGGTTGATAACAACAAGATACATCTCATTATATGGGGTTGTATCCACACTACCCTGTTGACCTAGCGAAAATGCATCTGCTGATTCACCTTGAATACCCACAGCCCAAACATGGAGTGTTGGTGCGCCGTTTAATGTCACGGTATATAGCCCCGCCGGTACCTCAAGCTTGAAATAATTTGCTGCTAATTCTTGAATACCACGCCCGGTATATGACCAATCTCCAGGAGCATTAATCGTATTTTCTAGCCAGACGGTTGCTCCATCAAACGCTGGTGCAAGATCATAATCACGCATCAAATTTTGCAGATGATAACGAGTGACCGCTTGCTCAATTGTATCGTCATATGCGGCTAAAGTTGCCTCTAGAGCAGCCCAACCTTCTAACTGAGCGATATTTGCCCATAAATCATTAATCACCTGCTTGGTATGCGCATCACTGAGGGATTGCATAAACAGCCAAGAGCCATACATTAAAAAGCCCTCTGTGGGGTCTGCTTCGCCTTCTGCCCCTAAGCATATTTCTGGGTAAGAATAGACATTTTGTACATAGCCGCTTGCATCTTCGTCCTCTGGGAAGGTGATGGTTTCCATCCAAGAAGCGGTTGCCTCATAATACCAACCATGTGATTCGTTTTGATCAAAACCGAATTGAATCCCATGATGATACTCATGAGCCACAGTCGCGCGCATTAAACGAATGGGTTCATCAACATCGCTCAGATTATAGTCATTATCAATTACAAGATAGCTGGGCACAGCATATTCCTCTATGGCGGGGGTATTAGGGTTATCTGCAGAGGGATATTCTGGGGAATTAAATCCAAGATCGCCCCCATCATAATCATTAACCAAGTCCATTACATAGACATCATATAAGTCATTGCCTCCGCGTCCACCATCCGCTGGTGGGATTGCCCAATCCAAGGTAGTGATTTGCAAGGCATAGGTATCTTCTAATGCCTGAGCAACAGCAAAGACATAATCTGTTGTGGTGGCATCATCCCCTTCTAATGTGTAATGGATACGAAAATGTTCTGTATCATAATATTGAACTGAGCCACTCAGCTCAATGCGGCTAACGGCTTCGGCTTCTTCTGCAGTGACGATAGCAATTTGTAATAAATAGTCACCGCTAGAACCTTCGTAATTACTCACGATGACAGTGTGTTCTCCACTAGTTTGTGCCACATAAGCAGCACGGGAATTTAAGTCGTTCAGGTCACGATCATCATTCATCGCCACAACATCGCCAGTGGGGTCTTCAATCACCACAACTGTATCCAAATCACCACTGGTGCGGTCAGCAGTTGCCACAATCCCTTGACCCGCCTCAAGATAAACAGGATAGCGATCATCCGGGACATCATCAGCCATATAACCTGTAAATTGCTGTGCATCTTGTAAAGCGGTTTGTGCCTGGAAATCACCACTTGGTTGTGATTGATTGGCTGCATCATAAGCAATTATCAGGCGATAATCCCCACTCGTTCCTTGAATATTGCTCACCCATACAACGTATTCTCCGGCATCAACGGCTGTATAGATCAACAATGAATTGAGGTCTCCCGGCGCGCGATCATCATTTTCGACAAGAATATTCCCACTCGTATCAGCAAGCCAAATATAAGTATCCAAATTACCGCTCGTTGCTTCGGCTGTAATGGTGACGGTTTGCCCAGCATTGAGCGAGATACGGTACTGATCATTAGGGACATCATCTCCCATATAACCAGTGTATTCTTCCGTGGCTTGTGCGAATGCAGAAAATGACCACAGCAACAAAAACAACAGTATTGCACGTCTCATTGTAGAGTCTCCTGGATTAATTTTATTTTTTTGATGATAGGAGATTTTGGGAAATCACACAAACGGGAGTGAATGGGAGTCGAACCCACCACAGCCTGCCATCGCAGCCTGTCACCGGTTTTGAAGACCGGGGCATCCACCGGGACACATTCACCCCCAAGGGGTTTTTATTTTACTCTAAAAAAGCCGAGCAAACACTCGGCAATTTTTAAATCTTGGACGATCTATTCCTCGATTGTCACACTGCCATAAAAAGCCACATGATTTTTGATGCTTTCCGCCGCTGGCTTGGGATCAGGATAAAACCAAGCAGCGTTTGGGTTTTCCTCACCATTCACCTTTAGGGTGTAATAACTGGCGATACCCTTCCATGGGCAGGTCGTATGTTTATCTGTTTCAAAAAAATATTCTTTTTTTATTGATTCAGGCGGGAAATAGTGATTGCCTTCCACAATTTCCGTATGATCACTTTCCGCGATAACCACCCCATTCCAAATTGCTTTTGGCATGAGAATTCTCCTTTCAATACATCATATACTCTGCTTAGTAGCCACCAAGCAACAAACTGGTTTCTATCTATTATGAACCGATGACTATTTTTAATCTTACGTTTGCCAAATGAATTAAAACTGAGAAAAGTCTATTTCGTCGGCTTTTGTACGGTTGATACCTGTGAAATCATCGGCTTTTGATTGGGCATTATCAAGCCAGGGTTTGATCAAGCTGTAATAAACAGAAGCACCGCACATCATCAAAGCCATTGCCGCCCAAATAATTGCCCAAAAGGAAGCTGGCAAAACGCCACCAGCAACTTCTTGGCTAAAAGCAGCGGCATCGTTGCGCACCATCCCCCCCATGATTTGCATATCAGCAAAATGAATCAATTGCACAACGTCTAAAACGGCATTCAGCCCGGTCATCATAGACAAAACACTTAAAACTAACAGATTGATTGTAAGGCTTGCTTTCCATGCCAGCCAAATCAGCAAGCCCCCACTGAGTAACCCAACAATCACAGCTGTAGGTGCATTCCCTGCATCAGGACGAGCAAATAACACTGTGAATATCACCCAAAAAATACCTAGCAAGCCGCCGATACCACGCACTAACCGTGGATAACGATTAATCAGGTAAAACAAGACCGCACCAAAAAACGCTGCACCAACATATCCGGCTGGTAAGATCAATGCCCGTGAACCGCCCGCCGTTATTGCCAAGCCAGAGCCATTAGGGGAAACCGTGAATTTTAGGACTTCCCCGCCGGTTGCAATCGCCATCAAACTATGCCCGGCTTCATGAACATACGTCACAAATAAGCGAAAAGGATACGCAATAAACGACAACCAATCAACATTCCAAAGCAGATACACAATAACGGCTCCAACTAATGTAATCATCCATGTTTGTCGGCTAGTGAGGGGTTGTTCCATGATTTTAATCCTGTTTGATGACTGATAAAGCCACTACAATCATATAATACGCAAAAAGAAAGGCAAACGTGGCAGTGACTTATACCGATCATATCCGGTTTGGGACAGTTGGCTCCCCACAAACTACACCAAGCAGTGGCACCCCCGCCGCCATTGAACACAGCAAGCAATTAGGGTTAGCGCATCTTGAAATTGCGTGGACGCGCAGCGTGAAAGTCCATGATAAAACGTGCGATATGATTAAAACGACAGCTGAGGCGCATCAAATCACACTGAGTGTTCATGCACCGTATTTCATCAACTTGAATAGCCAAACGGCGGAAAAAATGGCAGCCAGCGATGAGCGGTTACTGACAGCGGCACGTAAAGGGTATTTAGCAGGAGCGCGTGATATTGTATTTCATCCTGGCAGCTATCATGGTCAGCCAGCTGAGCAGGTTTATGAGCGCGTTAAACAGAAATTGATTGAACTCACCGGGATTTTACGTGAGGAAGGCATCAATGTCACACTCCGCCCAGAGACAATGGGCAAGCCGAGCATGTTCGGTGATCTGGATGAGGTCTTACAATTAGCGCGGGATGTACAAGGCGTACAACCCTGCATAGACTGGGCGCATCTTCATGCTAGGCGCGGCGATGGTACATTTAACAGCTATGCGGAATTTGATCAGGCTCTAAAACAAATGCGTGAGATGTTAGGTGAGGACGCGCTTAAAACAATGCATTGCCATATCAGTGGGATCGCTTATACATCCAAAGGAGAAAAAGAACATCTCCCGCTTAACGAAGCAGATATCCGCTACAGAGAACTATTACAGGCATTAATTGACCATGAGGTGGCAGGCACAGCAGCTATTGAAGCTCCCGTACCATTCCACACATCGGATTGTTTGACTTTCCAGGCAACATATCGCCGTTTGATGACATTAAAAACTCAAGCAGATTAGCAAATAATCTGACGTTATCACAACGACTGCCTGACGATTGCTTGCATCTCACGCTGATTTATCCTCATAATGATAAGTGATGGCTCAGACTAATCATTAAAGAGGGATATAGAATATGCGACAAAAAATTATCTTTGTGTTGATATTGATTCTAGGTGTAATTGGCGTACAAGCGCAAAACCAAACAGCCGAAGAGCGTGTGGACCAGGCGATGGCGCATCTTAGCCAATACCTTGGGTTAAATACGCCGATTACAAGGCAAACCCATTACTGGTCTTGGGAAGAAGTCGTGTATAACGACTCAAGCTTTGGATGCCCTGTACCAGGGCGTACCTACCCAGCCACTCCCAACCGTGCATTGAATATTATCATCACGTATCAAGGAACGGATTACAATTATCGTATTTCGTGGGATGGGTCAATCATGGTACTTTGTGGGGCAAATGGAGTACCGTTGTATCGGAGTGATGATCCCACATATGCGCCTTCCCCGGCGACGAACCCAACACTACCACCTGCAACAAGCACCCCGCCTGCCATTGCAGCGCGCCCAATCAATGCTGCTGGAGATGCGCTCACTTGGGTTTATATGCAAGGACAGCGTGTATTGTATTTACTTGGGTTAAATGGTGAAATCGCAAGCGTTCAACGCCCAAGCATCCCCAATGAAAATATTCAAGAGATGTTCCAAATGTCAATCAGCCGTAATGGACGGTATCTATTACAAGTTGTATCCTTGACTAATGGTGGGCGCGCATTAGGGATATATGACTTCCAAACCGGGCAACAGCGCGTTATTCCCGCACAAGCAGGTGAGGAAATATCTTTAGGTTTTGGAACAAACACGCACACAACTGGTAACGTTCAAGTCGGTTCCCCGTTGATTTTTAACGCAACATCCACTCAAGCCGCCGTGACATTTGCCAATGTTTCCACACCACAACCAGGCAATAATTGGCGTGTTGCAATTGTTGACCTTGCCAGTGGCACAATCACCCAACAACTTACACGAACAGATGCACAAGCGATCTTCAGCGGCACAGCCCAACAAAGTAGCGATGCTTTACAAAATCCAAATGGTTCATATTTCCCACAGCCTATTTATTTCAATGATGATGGTGGTGTTCACTTCCAGCTGTATTTGTGGTTTACTGGAGGGGCAGCCAGCTATCCGGCATTGGTTTGGTATCCAACCAATAACACATTGACAGATAGCCCTTATACTTTCTCGGATTTGTCAATTTTGCCGACGGACGACAGCATGATCTATCCTGAATTGGATGCAAATTTGCCCGCTAGCAGTGACCCGGGCGGCATGTTGCCTAATTATAACGTTATCCGTCAAGCAACAATCAATAATAATAATGTGAGCAGCACCCAAAACTTGTTAAGTGGTAGCCCTAATGCGCTGTTTGATCCTAATTGGGCAGCGGATGGCACGCAGGTAGTGTATCGCATCACAACCAATGGTGGCATGGATCAATCCTATACCGTATTAGACCTTGCCACACAAACATTATATCAACTACCGAATGCAACCGTTGGCGCACCTGGCGGTGTCATCACTGTAATTGATGAACCCAATATATTTAGCCTGGCATATTATCGCAGCGCGTCAGACAGTCAATACATTTGGGATATCCCGCCACAAAATGGTGATCCTGTATTTGTTTGGGTTAAACCAGCCGGTGCCACACTTGAATTAACTAGCGTCGCTGAGCGTGCAACCACTGAAGCCTCAATCGTTAGCCCGCTTAATCCACAAGCATGTGGTGCGCATGAAAACAACGGCATCACAATCGGCGTGGTGGCACGGACAACATTTGTTGACGGTTTGCCGCTTAATTTGCGGACGGGACCTGGAACAAGCGGGACACAAGTGTCACGGCTTTTGCCTGAAGGTGAGACATTCTTGGTCATTGCCGGTCCACGCTGTGCTGATGGCTATACCTGGTGGAACATCCGGCTGAACGATGGTTCAACAGGCTGGGTTGCTCAAGCGGGTCAAGATTTTTATTGGATTGAACCCGTACCATCTGGCTAAGTTCGACTATGAAACTTCAAAGTTAGTACAAGAGAATAAATCCCTTTTAAGGGGTATGTTGCCAGGGTATTTATTCCCTGGCGCAACTTTTGTGTGGAGATAATCCAATTATTTAGAGAGTATATCGATAATTTTATTCATCTAATGCATCCAAAATAGACTTCCGTAGCGATAGAAACTCTGACTCCGTAATTAACCCTTGATTACGTGCCTGCTCCAATTGACTAAGGCGGTCTGCTAGTGTTTCCCTAGAGGGGGTGGCAGCAAAACCAGCACGATTGAGTACTTCATCAATTTGCTGGTTAACATTTGAGGGAATATTATGTGAAGTGTAACCTGTGCTAGTCCCTAGCGGTGTCACACCCCCTATGCCAGATGCTACGCCCGAAGTAATATAACGTGTCGGATTGATAATGTTATTGACGTTACGTGTGCTTATTGAAATGCCCCAAATTAACATAATGATGCTGATGAATAATGTGACACCAAAACCGCCACCAATAACCAACGCCGTTTGCCCGGTAACACTGCGCTGTTCACCTTCTAGCCCTTCACAATAAAAACCGACCTCACGTCCGTTAATTGTTAAACCAGTGGAAGATGTTCCATCACCGACATATTGCCCAGTCCATTGCACAATGGTTTCGTTATCATTGCAAACCAAACCACTTAAAAAAGACTGAACTGCCGCGTTATTTGGTCCTTGCAAAACCCAAACAAAAAAACCGATGCCAGCCGCCATTAAAACGAGGCTTATCACAATCATCAACCGCCCCATCGCAAAATGCTCCCATAAAAATTTGATAAATTCAGTATAGGTCAATTAGAGCGATGGGGCAAAACATTTAAAATGTGGTGATGACTCGATGCACGCCTGGCACCAATGCCACACGCTTAACCAATTCCTCAACACTTGTATCTTGGGGAATTTGCCCTGTTAAAATCACTGTGCCATATTCCACGCGCACTTGCACACCATAGGGAATAACTTTACCCACTTCCCGGCGGATCGTTTCATCATCAAATAAATTCTCGATTTGAACAGCTTTTACACCGGGGATAGTAGCCGCACGATTCCGCAGGTATAGAACTGTTTGTGGGGTTTTAACATGCCCAGAAACAGTCACCACACCATCTTGCACAGCGATTTCGACATGGCGACGATCATGAGTAAGTGGTGCATATTCTGCTGAAGTCAGTACTTGGCGTAATGCAGCTTGAATATCAATATCAGATTGGGTTGTTTTTGTTTCTATCATGAGTCGTATACCTGTCTATAAAGCATTACCAGTTGTTTATTGATTGTGGATCAATTTAACTAAAATTGCCAAGAAAGTCTACCTACCATCTATTTATGGCATTTGAGTATCTGAAAAGTGTTAGAAATTGTGCAAAACGTCCCCTTTTTAATCATTTTAATTGTGCAATATGCACTATTTGATGTATAATATGATTATCAAAAACAATGTGATAAGGAGTGTTGTGCTATGTATGAGATCGAATATGTCGCACAAAAATTGCATCAACTCCGCTTAGAACAGTTTGAACATCGCCGTGAGCCGACTGGACGCGCAATGAGTGAACAGATCAATGATGCAAAGCGTAATCGGCGTGAACGGAAAAACAAACGCGCATTCTAGGTTCTGTTAGTTCTGCCGCGGGCGCGTGCCCTGCGGCTTTTTTTTACAACAATTTATTGTCCAATTATGAAAAAAAAGAAAAATCCATTCGCACCAACGTATAAAGCGTGGTAAGATGATTTTATTAACTTTATTTTTAACATTGGACAGGGTTTGCCCTATGCGGATTCTTGTTATATCAGATATTCACGCAAATTACACAGCTTTTGAAACCGTTTTAAACCATGCAAAAGGGGACTGGGATTACGTTTGGTGCTTGGGGGATGTGGTTGGTTACGGTCCATCACCCAATGAATGTGTTGAACGGTTGCGCGAACTCCCCCATCTATGCTTGGCAGGGAACCATGACTGGGCAGCATTAGACCGGCTCGACATCCGCACCTTTAACCCAGATGCCCGCCGTGCTGTGGATTGGACACGAGAAACACTCACAGAAGAAAACACACGTTGGTTGCGTGCTTTACCAACCACCTTTGTCATCGGCAATTACACATTAGTTCATGCTAGCCCGCGTGAACCCATTTGGGAATACATCTTGGAGCCATTGGTCGCCGCGCTGAACTTCCCTCATTTTGAAACACAATACTGCTTAGTTGGGCATACCCACCAACCAGTGATCTATGAAATGGTTAATGACAATGGTGAAACAGAATCATATAAACCAAGTTATTTTGATAAAATTCAATTAAACGGGCATCGTAAAATTATTAACCCCGGCAGTATTGGGCAACCGCGGGATGCCGACCCACGCGCTGCCTACGCCATCCTTGATTTTGAAAAAAATATTTGGGAACACCGCCGTATTGAATATGATATTGCAAAAACACAAGCTCAAATGCGCGCTCATGGCTTGCCAGAACGGCTTATCTCTCGCTTAGAGCATGGTTGGTAGAAAATTCATTATGATGATCGCTTCTCAAAACGCCGCGCCTGTGGCGTTTTTTATGTTAAAAT
>RFHA01000023.1 GCA_003696565.1 Chloroflexota bacterium | reverse complement strand
TTTAATTCTGTCAGTCATTCTACGATTTTAGCAGAAAGGAGAAGCGGCTTCCTCCACCCGCTAAAGCAGGTGGTTTCCGCCGCATAATTTCGATGAAACATATTATTGATAATGTCTATGGCATATTAAAGTTCTTCCGATACATGAATTTTTATATCATTGATACAGGTGCCGGGTTTGTCGTGGTGGATACTGGTATCAGTAAATCCAGCGTAACAGCTATCAAACATGGGCTTAAAATCATCAAATCATCACTTGAGGATGTTCGGGCGATCTTAATTACACATGGACATGGCGATCATATCGGTGGCTTGCCAGCATTACAAAAACAACTGCCAAATATACCCACTTATGCGCACAAATTAGAGGCTCCCGTCATCCGGGGGGAACAGCCACCAACCTATGCCACCGCCTCTGAACTCAGCTTTGCTAACCGGCTGATGCTACCATTTCTACAAAAAAACCTACCAAAAGCGCGGGTTGATGTTGAGGTTGAGGACGGCGATGTGCTTAACGATGTTTTACCTGGGTTAACCGTGATTCATTTACCGGGTCATAGTTATGGTCAGGTAGGGTATTGGTTACCAGAATCTCGTATTCTCATCGGTGGCGATGTGATGTTCAGTTTACCGTTTGGCTTACGGATGCCATTCCGCGCCCCATCGCCAGATTGGCAAGCCGCCAAAGATTCCATCCGTAAGGTTGCCAGTTTAAACCCTTTAGTATTGTGTGTTGGGCATGGTGCCCCAATTGTTGGGGATGCTCATGTCGCTGTAGAAAAGTTGATTAAACGCATCAATGGCTGATAAACTCTCATCCACCTTAGCACAAAGACCGCGTCAATCCAGAGCAGTGCGTTTAATCGCAGTTGGGTTGGCAGTGGTATTATTGGTCTTAGCATTTCGTCATGTCGATTGGGATGAAATGCTACATATTTTCCAAAAAGCCCGCTTAGAATACCTGCTCATGGCATTCCTGATGATGATGCTATCATATTTCTTTCGAGGGTTACGCTGGCGGGTTTTACTCAGTGCGCAGCAGTATATCCATCCTATAGCGGCTTATTGGGCAGTTTGTGCCGGCTACCTAGGCAACTATTTTTTACCTGCACGCGCTGGGGAACTCATTCGTTCTGTATTAATTAATCAACGAACCGGTATTAGCATCTCATTCGCGCTGGCGACCATCCTAACCGAACGTATTTTTGATGCGGCTTTGTTAGTTATCATTGTGCTGGTTTTATTGCCAACAGTTGGCAATTTACCACCAGAACTAACCACGGCTATGAATATCATGACTGTATTTAGCGTCATCAGCGTCATTGGGTTATTTTTAGCCGCTTATTTTCAGCAAGCAACCATCCGTCTGTTTGAGAAGTTGCCCATTCCAGCACAGTTAGAAGAATCAGCCCACAATATGCTAAACACCTTCTTTGAAGGGTTAAAAGCCTTCCAAAATAAGCGGCGTGCTGTTCAATTGGTCGTCCTCACCGGCATCATCTGGACGTTAGATGTCATTTTAGGCATTTGGGTAGCCAATGCGCTAAACCTGCCATTAGGGGCTAAGGAAGTCTTATTCTTGTTAGCCGCACTGGGGCTTTCTAGCGCAATCCCTTCCACACCGGGTTACATCGGCGTTTATCATTTTGTAACCGTCAGCGTTTTAGGGATTTTTGGCTTAAACGAAAGCCAAGCACTCAGTTTTATCATTGCCTTTCAAGGTATCACCTATCTATTAGTTATCATCTGGGGAACAACAGGCATCTGGCGGTTATCCGCTAAGTCGCCTTCTTAATTTGCCCTTTTTCTTCCAGTTGATATAAACGGATGTCTCGTTCGGTTACTTCTGCCAATGTATAAAACTGATGTAACATCGCACGGTTACGCATCCCCACACTGACGATTAACACGCACAACAGCCAAATTGCCAAAATCAACACGATAATTTCAAACGGAGGATACACAAACTCAAACACATCAGGGAATAACGATGCTGCGATCACCGCCCCACCGGTCAACACAATGGTTAAAATCGTGGCAAATGGATACCGCCCATAGGTGCGCGGCTGTGCCACATCAATGCCACATACAAACAGATAAATCGATAAGCTATATAGGATGAAAAAAATTGTGGTGGCACTACGAGAAACATCCACATCGTAATTCGTATAACGATACGTCACCACATACATTAATGCCATCCCAACCGCGCCCACGAACCCGCCGGTGATAATGTAATCCAACACATCCCGCCGGAAGATATTAATCCGTGCCGGTCGTAGCCACCCCAGTGCCATCAACCCGCCGGGGATATTCGCCGTGCCAAAGGATGCCCAGCTAATTTGAATGGGCGTAATTGGAAACGGTAAAGACATAAACAACACAAAAATAAATAGCAAGGTGTTATAAACATTCTTCGTCAAAAAGATTTTGGTTGTACCATATAGGGTTTGTGTAATCTCTGTGCCTTCATGAAACGCTAACGGCAAAGTAGACATCGCATTGTTTAACAGCACAATATCTGCCACATCTTTGCTGATCTGTGCGCCATCGTTCATCACAATGGCTAAATCCGCCTCTTTTAGCGCAGGAACATCATTCACCCCATCCCCGACCATCGCTACATATTCCCCTTGGGCACGTAACGCGCTGACGATCCGGCGTTTTGTATCTGGCTCAACACGGGCAAACACATCCGCCTCCTGAACGGCATCTCGTAGTTGAGCGTCCGTCATGTCATCCAATTGCCAGCCTTCATAAGCGATTTGGGTTTGCATCCCTGCATAATGGGCAACCGCTCGTACAGTCGCTAAGTTATCTCCAGAAATTACCTTGGGGCGCACACCTTGTGCACGGAAAGAGTCTAAAGTCTCGCGGATGTCATCCCGAACTTGATCTTCAATCACAATTAACGCCATGGGTTTGATCGTATCACGGGCAATATGTTGGGCATGGGGTGGTGGTTCAGCAATTTTAGCAAACGTTAACACCCTCAACCCTTGTGACGCGCGATCATCCACAAGGCTCATCCCCCAATGATGCTCATCTAAAAGCCGCTCCGGCGCACCTAATGCAAACGCGCCATCTGCCAAGACAATTGCGCCCCATTTCCGCGCAGACGTAAACGGGATTTCACGTATTTTAATCGGCAGATCATCCGGCTGCTGATCGTTAAAAAGATGCCGTGCCAAAGCCGCCGCTGTTGTGTTCTGATGTCCAAGATTATGCACATAAACCTGCAACCATTTCTCTATCTCATCCAGTTGATATGATGTATCTAAGGGGATGACCTCCCGCACAGCCAGATGATTGCGCGTCATGGTGCCGGTTTTATCAAAACACAGCACCGTCACATTCGCCATTGATTCCACAGCATTGACCCGCTGAATGAGCGTCTGATGCCGGCTGATCTTTAACGCGCCAATCGTCAACGCTAAAATTGTCGTCAAAATCAACCCCTGTGGAACAAGACTAGTTGTAAAGACCACTGTATTGCGGATAATGCCTAAAAAGCTTTCTGCCCGCACCCAACCAGAAATAAACACCATCGGACCAAAAACTGTTAAAAAGACCAATGCCAATTTAACAATTGATGCGATCTTTTTCTGAGTTGGTGTCAACGTGTTCTTATACGCTTTGGCAATCGTCGTTAATCGGTTCACAGTGCTTTTTGCCCCAACCCGTGTCGCCCGCATCATACCCGTCCCGGCGATGCAAAACGACCCCGATGACACATCATCCCCCACTTCCTTATAAACGGCATCTGATTCGCCTGTTAAATGAGATTCATCGATCTCCAAGCTATCGCTCTCAATAACCTCACCATCCACAACCAAGCGATCCCCCGGACGGATGAGAATTACATCATCGATCACCACCTGCTTGTTCAAAATCGTTTGCGGCTGTCCATCTCGTAAAACAACCACATGCTTAGGGGCTAAATTCGCTAGTCGGTTTAACTTGCGCTTGGCATTAATTTCTTGCACCGTACCAATCAGAGAATTGGTCAGCACGCTAAACCCCGCAAATAACACCGTCCAAAAATCGCCAGAAAGCAAGACAATTAACAACATCGTGAACAGCATAACATTAAACACATTGAAAATATTGTGCCGCAGAATCTCAAAGTAGGTGCGCCCACTTCGCGGCTCAAAATTGTTCACTTCACCGCGCTTGATACGAGCTTGCACTTCAGTTGAACTAAGTCCCGTCATTGATATCGCATCCACACTATCTAAACATCGTTCTAGTTTACCTTAAGCTGCACATAAATATGTTAAAGAGTTTTAAAAGCGTTATCATCCAAATTTCTAGAACAAGTGCATCTTATAGCCCGCAAAATAGCGTTTGGTCATCCCATGTTGTGTTGGCGGCGGATTTATCCCTTGGCAACATTAAAGAGCATGATATGCTACAGGTATTTTGAAGTTCACATAAAAAGGGGGTAAAAAATTATGGGAAGTCGCTTACGGTTGATGATCATTACGCTAGGGTGGATTCTCGTCGCAGCGACATTTACCTACCCATTATGGCGTAACAAACCGGATATTGGAGAAATTGAAGCCGAATTTACTGAGCTATCTGCTGAACAACTGCGAGAGTTTTTCCGTTTGCCCGCCCCTATTCAAGCAGGGTTTAGTGTCATGCACCAACAAAACCCTATTATGGCAACGGATTTGCTCCTAGCGCGGCTCAATCCACCAGAGCCAATCAATGACCCCATGCCGCCTGTTGGCAATGCCGTTGTCGTCCGTACCGGGCGGCTAACCCCACTACAACTTGCTCAAGATGACACTCGTGAACTGCCACCCTTTAGTAACTTATTCGGCGCATCCGGCAATATCACAATTTATCGCTATCCAGATAACCGAATGATCCTACGGATTGAAAATCTCCAAGCCGTTCACGGTCCTGATCTTGCGTTGAGGCTGGTAGAAAACACCTCACCACTCACGCCGGAAGACATCGGCAATAATTACATCGAGCTATCGCCCGTGCCAATGCCTTCCAACGTTGGCAACCTCAATTTTCAGATTCCCGCGTCCGTCAACCTAAACGACTACGGCAGTGTGGTGATTTATGAACGCTTATATGAACTTATTTATGCAGTTGCGCCGCTTCAACGAGCCGGTTAAATTCAGTCAGTGGGTCTAATTTGACCTGCCGTGCCTTTTGAATAACAGCCATAGGCAAACGCGCTTCGATTGTCGCAAATGTTTTTTCTGCGCGTTGCTTTACAGAAGGCACATAAATCGTCAAATCAGGGGCATCAATATCCAATTGATTTAACAAGCTAAAAATATATTCATCTTGGCTTGGGTCATCCAAAACAGAATTGGCATAAGCAATCAATGCCCCTGTGTAAGCAGGTGTGTTATTCAAGTCTATAGCTGCCTGCATCAGGGCGGCGGCATGGTGTTTTACAGCCTTATCATCATAACGTGCGATAGCAATTTCATGCAATGCTGCATGAGATTGTATTTGTAAAAACAAATTACCGAGTTCCTGACTAAGCTGTAGTGATTCAGTCGCAACAGGTAGTGCCGCGTCATAAGCCTGTTGCATCACCAACACGTTAGCTAGCCCAGCCATTGCCGCGCCTATACCAAATTTCTCCCCAATTTGACGATAAACCGCCAAAGCCTCCTCATAAAGAGCCTGTGCACGATCATAATGCCCTAATGCTGTTTGAGCACGTGCTGAATCAACGAGTGAATCGCCGACACCGCGCATATCCCCTAATTGGCGACGCAAAGCAAGACTTTGCCCATATAAATCAAGTGCTTTCTCAAAATCGCCAGCAAACAACGCGACATTCCCCAACGCGGCTAAGGAATGCCCCACACCGCTTTGGTCGCCAATGCGTCGATGATAACGATAGGCTTCTTCATAACTAGCGCGTGAAGCTTCATGATCTCCCCACATAAACTGTAAGCCCCCGATGTTATTTAAGGTGAAGGCGACACCACGCATCATGCGGGCAGATCGGAACATCTCATGTGCTTGCTGAAACAACGCCATCGCACGGTCATATTCATTCATCGCCCGTAAAATTTCGCCCAGATTATTGAGGTAATAGGCTTTGCCCACCGGTGAAATTTCCGTATCATCACCTTTTTGGATAATCTGCTCATAAATTTGGCGGGCTTGCTCATAATGCCCTAGCAAAAACTCAGCATAGCCCCAATTCCCCATCCCCATATACCACACCGCATTATCTGGCGCAGTCTGGACATAATCCAGTGACTGCTTGGCATATTGCGCTGATTCAGTATAGCGTCCTTGCATCATCGCAACATAGCTCATCACGTTCAACGTATCACCAAGATGTTGCGTCAAACCATGCTGCATAAAATACTGATATGCCCCATGGCTATATTCACGACATAGGTCATATTGTCCCATCCGGCTTAACACCCATGCCTGATACATGCGTGCAAGCCAATACATCACTGAATCAGGCTGAGCTGCTTTTGCCAAATCATCAAAAGCTTCTGTCCCGTCTTTCATTAAACTCCGGTTCAAATAAAACAACAGCATCGGGCGCATCACACGTCCAATAATATCCCATGCCTGGTGTGCTTGTGCCCATTTGCGTGCAATTGTGATATTTTCCAGTTCCTTCTCAATTTCTTCTAAGGCAGTTTTTTCCTTTGATGTATTAAACAATGGGCTAACTCTTAGCAGCAATTCCCCATAATACTGCGCATGTGCCGCATATACTGCATCTTTATCCGCCTGTTTGGCAAATTGTTCCTCTGCATATTGACGAGATAGTTTATGCAAGCGATAACGTCCTGCCGGGTCACGTGTGATAAGCGATTTGTTGTTAAGTGCTGTCAATGTACGGAGTGATGCCCCAGTAATTTTCTGTGCCGCTTCACGCTCAAAGCCACCGCGGAAAATCGCTAATTTCATAAAAACGTCTTTTTCTTCGTCAGTCAGCAAATTCCAGGAATAATCAAAAACCGCCCGGATACTCCGGTGGCGAGCAGGCACATCCCGTAAATCCGTTTCTAAAAAGTCTAGGCTGGCTTCAATCTCTTGTGCAATTTCAGAGAGTGGCAACATCTCTAACCAAGCAGCTGCCAATTCCACACCCAAAGGAACACCACCCACCAGTTCAACAATGCGCACCACATCCGGCGACGTTTGAGTGTTTAACTCAAAATCTGGCATCACACGCCTAGCACTATGAAAAAACAGTTTCACAATCGGATACTCGCACCAACGCTCTGGCGAATCAGTATCATCTGGAATTGTCATCCCATGCACTTCATAAACTGTTTCACCACGTAGACGCAACCGTTCACGCGAGGTAACAATCAATTTGATGTTTGGGGCTGCCTCCAGCATCTGCGCAATCATATCAGCACAACCGGTCAGATGCTCAAACGTATCTAAAACAATCAACATTTGTTTTTCTTGCAAATAATTCAACAATTGTGTTTGAGGATCATCCGTCCCAGAAAAATGGAATTTAATATGTTCCGCGATAGTCGGAATCACCCGTTCAGAAGCATCGATCTGCGTCAACGGAACAAAGAAAACCCCATCAGGGAAAAGCGGGGTAACAAATTGTTCTGCAACGGCAAGAGCAATCCGTGACTTTCCAACACCCCCTGGTCCCAACAAAGTAATCAGCCGAATAGCGGGGTTTTTTATCATCTCTTGCAGTGTTGATAGCTCTGCTTCTCGCCCAACAAAGGGTGTAGGCTGAGCAGGTAAATTATGAGGAGGTGTGGTTGTGGTTGGTGTTGGGGTAAACTGATCGCTCTCAAACCGCCCAGTATCATCCATTACAGAAACATATTGCATAGAAGAGGTTGCCCCACGAATAATCGCCTCAATTTCCGCCCCCACAAGCCGCACACTTGGAATACGTTCGTGACGATCACGCTTCAACATACGGTAAATCAAGTCAATTAATGCCGTTGGTAAATCAGGGCGGATCAGCTCTAAATCAGGGATAGGAGCCGTCATAATGGCGTTGACTAATTGCCCACTGTTTGCTTGGGGGAAAGGGCGTTCACCGGCAAGCATCTCAAACAGTGTGACACCAAATGCCCAAATATCACTGCGTTCATCCACAGGGTCGCCGGTTAACGCTTCTGGGCTAAGATACGCCAATGTGCCAACAATCATCCCTTCTTGCGTGACGTTAGACTCATCTTTGCTACGTGCCATCCCAAAATCGGTTAAACGTGGCGTACCATCAGAACTAATCAAAATATTGGCAGGTTTAATATCACGATGCAAGATATTCAAACGGTGCGCCCGCGTCAGTGCATCCGCTATATCTAATGCAATATATAACGTGCGCTGAACAGATAAGCGCGGCGTTTCATGCAAAACATCCTGTAAACTCCCCCCATCCACATATTCCATCACCAGGTAATATGCGCCCTGTTCTTCTACTGCCGCCAACATCTTAACAATGTTAGGGTGGTTCAGTTGGCGTAGCAATTCCCCTTCGCGAATAAAGCGATTGAGCTGTTCAGGATCATCCAGAATAATCTCTGGCTTTAGCTGTTTGATAGCCACAGGCGTGCCCGTTTGGGTATCCATCCCCAAAAAGACGGTACCCATACCACCTACCCCAATCTTTTGCTTGATTTCATAGCGACCCGCAATAAGCATCATTTTGAATCCTTATAGCAACCATCCCTGTGCTATTCGACTGTGTCATGATTAAAAATTTTACCAACTCAACAAAACTTCTATTAGAAGTCTAACATTTAGTGCAAAACCTCTGATATTGTTATCCTAATATACGCCAGGCTTCAGGGCAAAGTTTCAGCCTAGATTGCTAATCTTCAACAAGAAGACCAACTAAATGCTCCTGCTAATTCACACAACTATTCCGAAACACCTATCTCTGCCCAATGATATTCCATATGCTGCGCTGTCCAACGAGCTTGTTCCAGCCCGTGCAGCCGTGCCACAATATACAACGCCATATCAATCCCAGCGGAGATGCCGGCAGATGTCACAACTTGCCCATTATCTACAAATCGCTCTCCCCGCTTAATGGTCACAGAGGGTTCAAGTTCTTGCAGTAAATCAAAGGCAGTATGATAAGTTGTAGCAGCCAACCCTTTTAGCAGATTCGCCTTTGCCAAAATAAACGCCCCAGTACAAACAGACAACACCAGTTCACACTGTGGTGCTTGTTTGGCAACCCAGTTCACAATAGTCGG
>RFHA01000182.1 GCA_003696565.1 Chloroflexota bacterium | reverse complement strand
CTGGGCTGCCGGCTAAAATCGCTTTGTAGAAATCTTCATCATAAGCACGTGTACGAACAACGACCGGCATCGGCACAGCATGCCCCATGATGATAGCTTGCTGCTTGGTATCCAAACGTGCTAGCACTTCTCTTAATCCGCCAGCACCACTCACGCCATTCAGCACTGCGTGGATGTCACGCTCGTTATCTAACAAGGCGGTGACGCGCGTCCCGATTTGGCTCATGACTTCTTCGTCAATCTGGCTGGGGCGTTGATCCACAACCAGCAGCGTGACTTTATATTTACGCAGTTCACGCGCGATCACGCCGAAGATGGTTTGAGATGCCACACGTGGGTCAAGGAATTTGTGCGCTTCTTCAATAACAATCAGTAACTGTGGTGGCTCATGGCTAGGATCACCCAAAGATTTATCCACCTTTTCTACATATTTTTCATGGATGCGGCGCGTGATGTAATTCGCCACCAGCATGTATGCTTCAAGCGAATTGCCATATTTACCGAATTCCAACACAACGCTTTTTTCCTCATCAACCAGCAGGTGGATGATGCGCTGGACACTGTCTTCTACTGGTTCATTCGTCAGGAATTCCCACCGCTGGAAGCGTTCCAACCGTCGTTGAAGCGCGAGCATTGTACCGCCGGGGATGTTGGTGTGTTCTTGAATATACTCCAAATCCTCAGCGCGTCCTTCTAATAAGCGGGAAATCCATTTTTTATCCCACACGCTGCGCAGGGTATATGCTGCGTCAATCATTGTGTCGGATAAATCCATGGTGCTTTTTAAGCCTTCTAGGTCAAACGGTTCAATTTCGCTAAAGGGGAGTTTGACCTCAAAATCGTATGAGGCTTTCCGGCGGCGGGATGATTCTGGGTCTAGTGTGATGATACTGACATTTGCCGGGAATAATTGCCGTAGCCCCTTGACGTGATAACCGTTTTCGCTGGTGATCTGCCAGCCATAATCGTTGTGCATATCGAAAATAAGATTAACCGCTTGCCCACGGCTGATGATTCCAGAGAGCAACACGCGGGTCAGGAAGCTCTTACCCGTGCCAGATTTACCGAATACACCGACTGAACGCTCCACTAGTCGCCGTAAATCCAGGTTGATCTGAGTTTGTTCTAGCTCCAGCGGCACACCGACATTAAAGTGGATATCGTCCTCATGCCCAAAAACATCGTTCACATCTTTTTCGGTAGCATTATAGGCGCGGGTGAAGTGTGCCGGGATCGTCTTAACAGGCTTGGGGGTGTTTTCTTCATCGATGCTGAGCATCAAGGCGACATGAATAATCCCATAGGCAACAGTGCCGGTGTAAATATCACGCAGGAATGGATCAGACATATCTGGCGGGTCATTTTGGATACCTATGTTGGCGGTGTTTAGCTCAATATCGGTCAACATACAAAAGAAACGCTTTTGTTCGCCATGGATGACAACATACCGCCCAACTGCCAAATCTTCTACAGATTGCGCACGTTCCAAGCGGATTTGTAGCCCACGACTCAGTGAACCGCCCACCACCACCCCAAGATAGTTCTGATCGGGGGTAGTTAAGATCGGCTTACCCTGCGCATCACGCGGGAACCATTCATCTAGGTTTTGAATGTTTTGGTTCATGATTATTCAACCTATGTTGTGTTGATCTTCTCTAAAATTTGCTTGCCGAGCGTGTGAATGTCTTGGTAGTAGAGGTGTTCACGTTGGCTCACTACTTCATCATATAGATGTAGTGTATCTGGATGAGAAAAGCCGATGATGGTGTTGAGGTGCATCCGCACATCATGGCTAAAGCTGATTTTTTCTTCCTCGCTTTCCATTCGAGAGATACGCCCCCACAAGCGGTGTAGATTTTGTGCGGCATCTGCAATAGTGTATAAATCCTTTAAGCGGGCATCATTTGACCCGCGATAAATCTCACTCAATTCACGAATCCATAAGCGGATTCGCTCAATATGCTTCATAACCTCCTGCTGCTCATTCATCTGATTAACATCCTCACTTTTTAAAATTATATCATATAGAAAGAGTCATATTTAGACGATTGCAGTAACTAAATAGGAGTAACATCCGGCGATTTTATACCAAAAGATGAGGATTGAACTACTGCATCATGATGGGTTTGTGGAACTAACCTTGACATGTCGTGATCGTGCTTTATAATCGTCGCATCAAATGAATAAGTGACTTTGCCGCAGACCGCTGGTGCTAGGATTTCCTGGCTTAATTTCCCGCCGAGGCGAAGACGAGACCTATGTTGTGGTAATAATAGGCGGTCTTTGCATGCGCTGCGAAGCCGCTTTTTTCATTAATAAGCTAAAAGCTATAACTCAATGGCTCTTAGTAAAGTGAATGGCTTTAAGCTGTTTATTAAGTAAACAAAACACAGCTAACTAAGCACTTTCACTTAAAACACTCTCTCAGGAAAGGAGGAAACGGACGTGCCACTTTCAAAGCAGCGTAAAGATGAACTGGTTGCACAGTACGTCAAACTGCTGGACGAATCCGATGGGTTCGTGGTGATCCAGTTCGCTGGGCTAAAAGTCTCAGAAGTTGACCAACTGCGTGACGAAATTCGTAAGGCAGATGGCTACTATATGGTGGCAAAGAACACCTTGTTCACCAAAGCCTTACAACAGCGCGATTGGCCCGTGCCGGATGATCTGCTCAAAGGACCAACGGCAGTGGCGTTTGGCATGAAGAACATGCCCGGTGTGGCAAAAGCGGTTCTAGAATTTACCGCCAAGAAGGAAATGGAAAACCGTGTTGGTGTTAAAGGCGGTGTAATGACCGGCGACATCCTCAACCCCAAACAGGTTGATGCGGTTTCCAAACTGCCCACCATGGAAGAATTGCGCGCTCAATTGGCTGGCTTGATCGTCGCCCCAGCGCAGGGCTTGGTCAACGTGTTGTATGCCGCCACTGGGCAGGTCGTCAATGTGCTTCAGGCGTATCTGGATAAGCAGGATGGCGACGCAGCCTAAGCGTCATCCTATTCACACTGATTTGTTGTTAATCATATCGACTTAAGAAAGGATATAACGATCATGGCTGATCTCGAAAAAATCGTAGAAGAACTTTCTAGCTTAACCATTTTGGAAGCCGCTGAACTGAAGAAAATGCTGGAAGAAAAATGGGGCGTGGAAGCTGCTGTTGGTGGTGGCATGATGATGGCAATGCCCATGGCTGGCGGTGCCGCTGCTGCTGCTGAACCAGAAGAAGAAAAGACTGAATTTGATGTCGAACTGACCGAAATTGGTCCCAAGAAGATCGATGTCATTAAGGTTGTCCGTTCACTCACTGACCTGGGCTTGAAGGAAGCCAAGGAATTGGTGGAAGGCGCGCCCTCCATTGTTAAAGAAGGCGTGGCTAAAGAAACCGCCGAAGATGCCAAGAAGAAGTTGGAAGAAGTCGGCGCAAAAGTCACCATCAAATAACATCTTTCCTGATGAGAGAAAACGGGTGCTTATCTTAACCAGCACCCGTTTTTTGATCCCAGTTGATCATTGGGATATAATTCCCCTGACAATGCAGACCAGCAATTCAAATAACACCTATGGATGTGACAAGCGAAATTGATAAACTTGCCAAGTGTACGGCAGAACTCAAAATATTGGCACAAGATGATCTTCAACGCCATGACTTAGATTTGATTGCCGCTTCAATCCAAAAATTTCGGCTCAATTGGGCAGAACGCCTCCCGCCGGAAACCATCACCCCACAAGATCGTGATTTCTTGGTGCATAAGTTACGCACGCCTTTTAACACCATCGTCGGCTTATCACAGCCCGGAATTATCGAGGGATACCAGGGCTTAGATGATACACAAACCGCACTGTATAACCAGATTTATTTAACCGGACTGGCAATTTTAGATTACGTCAAATCAATTTATACGATTCTATAAATGACCCAATAACCCACTTCATCTAAGTGCGTGGAAGGGTGGATTATTTTAGTGGTTTAAGCTCACCTAAAATTGTTGGCAAAAATTCGGCGATGGTCGGATGTATGGGCAAGGCGTGTTGCATCGCTTTGTATGATGCCCCTGTTGCCATAAAATAGCTAATACATTGAATAACATCATCACCATGATACCCCATCACCGCAGCCCCTAAAAATTGCTCTGTATCTGCATCCACCAATAATTTGATTAAACCAAACGTCTCACTTTGCTCCAACGCGCGCCCTATATGGCTCATCGGTTTGGTGGCGATTAGGACATTCTTGCCAGATTGCCGAGCTTCTTTTTCACTCATTCCAACGCGCCCTAATGGTGGATCAATATATAAGTTATACGCCATATGACGTTCGGCAATACTGCGGTGACCGCCTTTGAAATTATCTAAAGCGACTTCAAACTCATAGTAAGACGTGTGAGTAAATGCCCCCTTACCATTAACATCACCAAGCGCATAAATTCCTGGGGTAGTTGTTTGTAAATGATCATCCACAATGATATAACCGCGCTCGTTTTTCTTTACCCCAACTGATTCAAGATTCAAGTTATTGCTGTTTGGACGACGACCCACCGCCACAAGTAGGTGTGACCCGCTGATTGTGGTTTGCTTACCGTCTGAGGTTTGCAATGTCAGCATGATCTGATCATCCTGTTTGGCGTGAATCACTTTGTGTCCGGTAAGGATGTTAATCCCCTCTGCTTCAAACACACGTTCAATCTCTGCGATGATGTCCTCATCTTCACGGTTAGCAATATGACTGCTTGCTTCAATGACTGTAACTTGGCTACCGAATCTACGCCATGCTTGTGCAAATTCCAATCCAATATAACCGCCACCCAAAATTAACAAATGTTCCGGCACCTCACGCAGCTTGAGGATATCTTGATTAGTAAGGTAGGATACATGCTGTAAGCCATCAATCGGTGGAATAAAAGCACTTGCGCCAGTATTTAAATACACGCGCTTACTGGCAATCACTTCATCACCAACACGCACGCGGAATAAATCACCGTCTTGACCATCAAAAGCAGCACGCGCATGATAAATATCTAGATTTTCTAACCCTTGTAGCCAATTTTCTAGCCCAGTACGTGCGCTAGTAGAGCGTTCTTGCACACGGTCAATCACAGCGTTAATATCAACTGTCACATCCCCGGTATGGATACCAAAATCAGCACTTCGCCGTGCTAAATAAGCAACCCGCGCACTGGCAATCATCGTTTTGCTAGGGATGCAACCATAATTGACACATGATCCGCCAAGCAAATTCGATTCTGCAAGAGCAACCTTTAACCCCATATTGACCAGTTCCGCCGCCATAGATGGTCCAGCTTGCCCTGCCCCAATAACAATGACATCATAAACTTGCATCTGATTTT
Source organism: Chloroflexota bacterium (assembly GCA_003696565.1). Classification (GTDB taxonomy): domain Bacteria; phylum Chloroflexota; class Anaerolineae; order Aggregatilineales; family Phototrophicaceae; genus DAOTWY01. The sequence continues at coordinate 3,788 of RFHA01000182.1, read as the reverse complement.
CCTTTTAACAACAACGTTTAGTTAATAATCAGACGCATCAAACAGCAAAATCCTACATATATGATCCGTTATATACTCAAAAACCCATTGATCTGCCGATCATCTCTTTCATAATTTCGTTTGTGCCGCCGCCAATGGGACCCCAACGCATATCAAGATACGCCTGTGCAATCGGATATTCCAACATATAACCATAACCGCCGTGCAGTTGTAGGCACTGATCCACAACACGATTTTGTAAATCGGTACACCACCACTTTGCCATTGCCGCTTCTACCGCGCTTAGGTTACGGGCGTTATGCTCCATGATGCAGCGATCCAAAAAAACACGCCCGATCTCAATTTCAGTTTTCATCTCCGCTAGCTTAAAGCGAGTATTCTGAAATTTACCAATAGGGCGACCAAAAGCTGTACGTTCCTGACAATATTTCACTGTCCATTCCAGAGCAGCCTCGGCTGCGGCTAATGCCCCCACAGCAATAATCAGACGTTCTTGTGGCAGTTGGCTGACCAAATACATAAAGCCCATGCCTTCTTCACCAATGCGGTTTTCCACTGGAACGGGCACATTTTCAAAAAACAGTTCGGCAGTATCTTGAGCATGCCAGCCGATCTTTTCTAAATTTCGCCCGCGCTCAAAGCCTGGCATCCCGCGCTCAACCACCAATAAGCTAATGCCATCATGTGCTTTATCCGGGTCAGTTTTGCAAGCGACAATCACTTTATCGGCATTGATACCATTCGTGATAAATGTTTTACTGCCATTTAAGACATAATGATCGCCGTCACGGATGGCGCGGGTTTTCATGCCGGCGAGGTCTGTTCCGCCACTGGGTTCTGTCATGGCAATGGCGAGGATTTCCTCTCCGGTGCAGAACTTAGGAAGCCAACGCGCTTTTTGTTCATCATTGGCATAATGCAAAATATAGGGAATCGCTACGTCATTATGCAAACTAAAACCTGGACCTGTGTTGTTACTGCGTGCCAGTTCTTCGGTCATGATGACGGCATACCGAAAATCCGGCAATCCACCCCCGCCATATATTTCCGGCACATCCATCCCTAAAAAGCCTTGTTCACCCGCCTTAAGCCATAAATCACGCGGGACGATGCCATCCGCTTCCCACTGTTTATGATGTGGTGCAATCTCTTTTTCAATAAACCGGCGGATCGCATCACGAAACATGAGATGTTCAGGTTCAAAAAGCGTTCTATCCATAAAAAATCCTTTGATCTATTTAAGGTGTTTCAACAAAGTTTACTAGTGGCTTATCCCATTATAGGGATGTTTATGCCACAGGATGCCCGGTAGATGCTTGCCAGATTCGGAACCACTGTTGCCGATCTAATGTGATGGTCAACGCATCTACTGCTGATTTAAGCCGTTCCAATTTACCTGTACCCAACACCGGCAATACATTGACCGGGTGTTGAAGCACCCATGCGAGTGCCACTTGATCTACCCCTTTTCCACCCAACTCCCCGCCAACCTGATGTAATGTATCATAAAGCGGTGTTCCCTCTTGGAAGATACGCCCACCACCTAATGGTGACCAAATCATCGGGGAAAATTGATAACGAAACGCCTGATCAAACGTCCCATCCGTCAACGGGCTAAGCTGGCTGACGGAAAACTCTACTTGGTTTGTCACAATAGGCAAGTTGAGTGTTTTTTGTAAGGTCTTAAGCTGACTAGGTGTAAAATTGCTGACACCCACAAAGCGCACCTTGCCTGCCTGTACCACTGTCTCCAGCGCATCTGCCACCTCGGACGGATTCATGAGGGGGTCTGGGCGGTGAATCAGCAAGAGATCGAGATAGTCAGTCTGCAAATTTTGCAAAGAACGGTCAACTGAAGCGATAATATAATCACGGCTGGTGTCATAATGTTTGACCACCGTGTGTGGACGGTTTTCGGTAATGAGTTGAATACCGCATTTGGTGACAAGCTGAATTTTTTCACGTAAGGAAGGCTCTAGTGCAAGGGCTTCGCCAAAGCGGGCTTCATTGGTATATTTACCGTAAATATCTGCATGGTCAAACGTTGTCATACCCATATCCACAGCAGCGTGAATCCAATTGAGCAATTCTGTGGGGGAATAATGCCATTCATGCAGCCGCATTAAACCGGGGATCAAGCGGGAAAAAATCGGTCCTTCTGGATGAATTTGTAACATCATCTCGCTTTTATCTCTCCTAAACACATATCAATGATGTGTAACAACCTGCTTATTAGTACGGTATATTGTAGCGTAAAGGAAAGATTATGCGTAATTTTCATATCACAGTTGCATCAAGTGCTTACCAAGCGATGGTCGGTGTTTTTGCTGTATTTACAGTGATCGGTCTGATAATGTTTGGTGACATTTTACAGGGAGTTATATTTGGTATTGGGGTGGTGGTGATACACTGGATGAACGAATTGCTACATAATATTGGGCATTATATCGCATCGCGCCGTGTTGGGTATCCGATGCGCGGCATACGTTTTTGGGGTGTATTAGCCTCTTCGATTTATCCAAAAGATGAAGGCGCATTACCACCACGTGTGCATATCCAGCGGGCAGCAGGTGGTCCTATTTTCAGCGCATTTATCACACTGCTTTATGTGGTGATGTTTGTGATCACGCAGGCGCAGGGGGGCGTAGGGATGTTGTTGCTGTTTGGCATTTTAGATGGTTTATTGGTGTTCACAGTCGGCGCGCTGATGCCAGTACACATGCTAACCCGCCTGCCAATTGAAACAGATGGGGACACAATTTTGCGCTATCTATCCAGATCATCGTAGCGTTTGCAGTCAGTATAGCGATATGATACGCTAAACCCTAGTAATTGTTATGATGGTATGTTGATATGACCCGCTATATCCTGCGTCGTTTAATGCTTTTAGGGATCACCCTGCTGATGACTTCGATGCTGGTCTTTGGCTTAACGCAATTATTGCCTGGTGATGTGGCACGGATCAACTTGGGGCGAGATGCCACAACCGAGCAACTTGAGGCTTTCCGCCAGACCCATGGCTTAGATCAACCAGTTATTAATCAATACATCAATTGGCTAACTGGTTTTATCACAGGAGATTGGGGAAAATCGTTTAATCGTGGCAGTCAGCCTATTCGCCCGTTGGTGATGCAAAAGTTAGGCAACACACTGCGCCTTGCCGCTTTAACATTGGTGATTGCTGTGCCTCTCTCTGTTTTGTTAGGTGTGATCGCCGCCCTGAAAGAAGATACCTGGGTTGATAGTGCAATTTCTGTCACATCATTGGCTGTGGTGGGCTTGCCAGAATTTGTGACTGGGGTGGTGTTAGTTCAAGTATTTGCTAATCAGCTTGGCTGGTTTAAACCGGCATCATTCGTCCCACGGACTGGGAACTTAGCCGACTGGCTAGAAATCCTAATTCTGCCGGCAATCACCGCTACATTGGTGCTGCTGGCTTATGTTTCTCGTATGACACGCGCCGGGGTAATTGATGAGCTAAAAAAATCATATGTCCGTACAGCACGGCTTAAAGGATTACCAGAATATCAGGTTATTTTTAAGCACGTGCTGCGGAATGCGTTATTACCCACCATCACCGTGATTGCGCTTAGCGTTGGCTGGTTGATTGGTGGATTGGTGGTGGTGGAAGATGTCTTTTCATATCCAGGGATCGGAAGTGAGCTTGTGGCAGCGGTAGAGCAGCAAAACATCCCTCTGTTACAAGCGATTGTCATGCTCATCATCTTTTTTTATGCGATGGCAAATTTGATGGCAGACATTTTATACAGCGTTTTAAACCCCCGCAT
>RFHA01000181.1 GCA_003696565.1 Chloroflexota bacterium | reverse complement strand
CCCCTTTACTAGCGTTAATAAAGCCAAAATAGCCAATCATAAAAATTTCTAACTTGTTTAGTTGAAGCATCATTCCTCTGGTATAAGTTTTAACTTATGATAACTATAATTGATTGCCCAGTACAGACTAAACAAACTTCATGTATTCTTATACTAACATCGGAAAATAAGTGAGAAAACAATATGTTGAAGCGTTCACAATGGTTAATTGTCCCAGTTGGTTTAATCGTCCTTGTCGTTTTGGGCATGCTTGTGTTTGGGCTGCCAAATATCAATCAAACTAACTCAGTTGATGAAACGAATGATTTACAATCGGCGCAGGGGTTAATTTCACCATCTGATTATCAACGTTTGTTTACAAACCTCAGTGTGGGGCATCTACTGATCGATGTACGCACACCAGAGGAGTTTGCTGCTGGTCATATTCAGGGAGCTGTAAACATCCCATTACAAATTTTAGATCAGTATGTTTCACAATTACCTGATGACCAACCGATCGTGGTTTATTGTCGTAGTGGTAATCGCAGTGCTACCGCTTTTGATATGATAACTCGTGCTGGGTTTACAGATGTGTATGATATTCAAGGTGGGACAAATGCTTGGGTATCCCAAGGATTGCCTCTACAAAACTAAGCATGAATGACAGTTTCTTTTTATATCGTGAGTAAGCATAGGAGAAAAACCATGTTTTTATTTAATCGTCCAAATTATCCCAAAATAACCGTTAGTGAATATCGCGATCAGTACGAAAATGAACCGCATGTATTGATTGATGTGCGCACGAGGCAAGAGTTTAGCCAAGGACATTTGCCCAATGCCATGAATATTCCAATGGATGAAGTCAATACCCGTATGGATGAAATTCCAAATGATATAACGGTAATTTTAGTTTGTGCTACGGGAAATCGAAGTGGTATGGTTGCTAGTGCGCTCACCAAAGCTGGATACACCAATGTTTACAACTTAGAAGGTGGCACAATGAGCTGGTTACGCTTAGGCTTGCCAATTAACCGTTAAGTGGAGTGATATGATGATTCTCAAGTATTTTTATGACAAAAAATTAGCGCAAGCCTCTTATATGATTGGTTGCAGTGCCACAGGAGAATCGCTTGTCATCGATCCATCGCGTGATGTAACGCCATACTTGCAAGTAGCACAGGTAGAAGGGTTACAGATTACACATGTAACTGAAACACACATCCATGCTGATTATGTAAGTGGCACACGGGAACTTGCTGCTCGAACTGGTGCCCGCAAATTCCTTAGTGATATGGGGGATGATTTTTGGAAATATCAGTTTGTTGATGAAAACACAGTTCTGTTGCGTGATGGTGATTGGTGGATGGTTGGCAATATCCGTGTGGATGTTATTCATACGCCAGGACATACCCCAGAACACCTTGCTTTTCAAATTACGGATGCTAATGCTGACAAGCCAATGGGGATTTTTACGGGTGATTTTCTATTTGTCGGTGATGTTGGTCGTCCTGACTTATTAGAAGAAGCAGCTGGTATCGCCAATACTCGTGAGATTGGCGCACGTCAACAGTTTCATAATGTGCAAAAATTTAAACAAATGCCGGATTACCTACAAATTTGGCCAGGTCACGGGGCTGGGAGTGCCTGCGGTAAAGCACTTGGTGCATTGCCATCAACAACGCTTGGTTATGAAAAATTGTTCAATCCAGCTTTCCAGATTGAAGATGAGGATGAATTTGTTGCTTGGTTATTAGATGGTCAACCAGAAGCACCTCGTTATTTTGCCCAAATGAAATATGTCAATAAGGTTGGACCAAAACTTTTAAGTGAACTACCCGTAGTGCCACGTCTCAATCGTGATGCTCTACGTAGCCTACTGGATGACGGTGCACTCGTGTTTGATATGAGAGATCGTGCTGCCTTTAGCCAAGCACATATCCCTGGGACAATCAATGTTCCTTTTAGTGATGGTGGGTGTGTGAACTATGTAGGCTGGTTTGTGAACTATCAAGAACCGGTTTATATCCTGGCTGAACAGGATGCAATTGAGACAATCCTAAATAATTTTAAAGCAATAGGCGTTGATCACGTTGCAGGATATTTCACGCTAGATGTGATTCAAGGGGAAACGGCATCGCTTCCAACTATTGATGCTCAAACACTGGCTGAAAATCTGAGCCAATTTGATGTGGTTGATGTGCGTGGAGCAGCCGAATATCAATCTTGCCATATTGCTGGGGCACAAAATATCCCTTTAGGGTATTTACCTAACTATTTGGACTCCATCCCACGAGAGCGTACAGTGGTTATGCAATGTGCAAGTGGGTATCGTTCTCAAGTAGCAGCGAGTTTGTTGCGGCGTTATGGTTTTCAAAATGTCATTAATTTGAATGATCGTATTGAAAATTGGTCTAAATTGTTACCAACCGAAAAAGCATAATGACGAGAAAAACACAAATATTCCCACGTTTGAATTGGCTGCTGAATTATCAGCGCGAATATCTTTCAGGGGATTTAATTGCCGGAATGATCGTTACGGTTATGCTTGTGCCGCAAAGTATGGCTTATGCACAATTAGCAGGTTTGCCGCCTCAAACAGGGATTTATGCGAGTATCGTGCCTTTATTTATCTATGGACTGCTTGGATCAAGCCGTGCGTTGGCGGTGGGTCCTGTGGCGATTGTTTCTTTGATGGTTGGTGCTGGGATCAGTCAATTTAACCCTCAAAATTTGAGTCAGTATCTTAATCTGGCAATCACTTTGGCTTTGCTAGTTGGTATTATTCAAGTTGTGATGGGGATATTGCGAGCGGGATTCTTGGTCAATTTCCTCAGTCACCCTGTTCTTACCGGCTTCATTAACGCTGCGGCGATTGTTATTGCAGTCAGCCAGCTCAGGCATCTTACTGGTATTATCACGCCACGCACGGAACACACCTATGAAACACTGCTCTACATCTTCAAACATTTGAACCAAATCAATTGGCTAACGGTTATTATTGCCGGCTTGAGTATTGGTATATTGTTATATTTTAAATATGGGCTTCATCATCGGCTTAAACAATGGAATATGCCGGCTATTTGGATGATACCGATCACTCGTAGTGCCCCGTTAGTTGTGGTTGTGTTAGGTGTTTTTATTGTCGTCTTGTTTCACTTGGATTCTAAGATCGCTATTGTAGGGCATGTGCCAGCGGGCTTGCCTTCAATCACAGTACCAGTCTTGGATTGGCATACCTGGCAACGTTTATTACCAACTGCCATAACGATTGCTCTGATTGGTTTTATGGAGAGTATCTCTGTTGCTAAATCACTTGCAAGTAAAAAGCGTGAAAAAGTCGATGCTAATCAAGAACTTATAGCAATTGGGGCAGCAAATCTAGGAGCGGCGTTTACTGGTGCATACCCTGTGGCTGGCGGCATCGGACGCTCTGTGGTTAATTTTTCAGCTGGAGCAAACACCGGCTTAGCATCGATCATCACAGCAATTTTAATGACCATTACAGTCATGTTTTTGACCCCGTTATTTTACTATTTACCGCAGGCTGTGTTGGCATCAATTATTATTGTAGCGGTTATTGGTTTAATTGATTTGTCTGTTTTTAAACATACCTGGAATTATAATCGGGCAGATGCGATTTCCCTCATTGTGACGTTTTTTACTGTGTTGTTTATCGGTGTAGAAACCGGCATTATACTTGGGGTCAGTGTAGGTCTTATTTTGTTTTTGTGGCGTACTAGCCAGCCACATGTCGCGATTGTAGGGCAGGTGGGTGAGACGGAGCACTATCGCAATGTGCTGCGCCATGACGTAACAACGTATCCTCACATCATTGCTATGCGTGTGGATGAGAGCCTGTATTTCCCAAACGCGCAATACCTGGAGGCTATATTACTCGAAACCATTGTAGACAATCCTGATGTTAAACACCTGGTGTTAATTTGTAGCGCAGTCAATTATATTGATACAAGCGCGTTGGAAGTTTTAGATGCGCTTGTCAAAGAATTGCGCGACGCGGGAGTTGGTTTTTATTTGGCTGAAGTGAAAGGTCCAGTGATGGATAAGCTGAAAAAAATCGGTTTTATCGATCATTTAGGTGAAGAAAACGTTTTTTTGAGTACGCATCAGGCGATGTGTATGTTAAAACAGCATGGCAGATTTTAGTAATTTTATAGAACACCTCTGTCAACAAGCTCCTGAATAATTTCATTGGTGTGTTCACCGAGCAGGGGAGGGGGATAACGAATGCTTGGCGGCGTAGCCGAAAGATGCAGAGGCGAATGAATCAGTGGGACGGTTTCTCCGTTAGATAAAGTAACCGATTCAATCATGCCTCGCGCTTTGATATGCTCGTCAGTTAACGCCTCTTCAATAGTGTTGATATGTCCAACAGGGATGTTCAGCCTGAGCAATTCATCTACCCAATCATTGACCGAACGCCTCTTGAATATGTTTGATAAAGTCTCAATCAGGCTATCACGATTAATAACCCGGGCTGGGTTTGTGCTATAACGTGAATCAGCATATAAATCAGGTCGGTTAATGAGGTTGCATAGTGCTTCAAACTGACGATCATTCCCTACCGCTAACACAAATGCACCATCTGCCGCGTGGAAGACCTGATAGGGAACAATATTCTGATGTTGATTACCATAACGGGGCGGGTTTTTGCCTGAGATTAGAAAGTTGCTGCCGATGTTTACCAGTGCGGCAATTTGTGAATCTAAAAGTGCCATATCAATATGCTGACCTTCACCGGTGCGTTCTGCATGACGTAAGGCGGCAAGAATGGCATTACAAGCATAAAGCGCAGTGAATACATCAGAAACAGCTACCCCAACTTTGTGTGGCTCGTCGTTTGGATTTCCTGTAATAGACATCAAACCACTCATAGCTTGGATAACAAAATCATAGCCAGGACGGTTGCTATACAATCCCGTTTGACCGAAACCTGTAATACTACAAATGACAAGTGATGGATTGATGGCATGTAGTGTTTCATAACTGAGGTTAAAAGTTTGCATTTGACCTGGCTTAAAATTTTCAATAATAATATGACTTGTTTTGGTAAGTGCTTTTGCAATTTTTTGATCCGATTCAGATTTAAGATCAAGCGTGATGCTGCGTTTATTGCGATTTACACTGAGATAATACGCACTTTGATCTCCTGCCCAAGGCGGACCCCAAGCACGTGTTTCGTCTCCTGTTTTAGGGTTTTCTACTTTGATAACATCTGCCCCTAAATCACCAAGAATCATGCTACATAACGGACCAGCCAATACTCGACTAAAATCCAACACACGAATGCCGCTAAGTGCGGTCATGGTTTACTCTCCTTAATAATGTATACTGCTTTGTATTTGCTGCGAGGGGATAAATCTCGCTAGTATGGTAAAGTAATACGGAATGTACTGCCTTTACCTAGTTCGCTTTCAACAGAAATGTAACCATTATGTTGTTCTGCAATAGCAAATGCAATAGAAAGTCCTAAACCGTTGCCGTCGGCTTGCATATGCTCTTTACGGCGAACACGATAGAATGCTTCAAAAAGATGAGGAATGTCCTCCGATGGAATGCCTAAACCAGTATCTTCCACTTCAATTGTCAAATGTTGACCATCAGCGTAAGTACGAATGGCAACATGTCCTTGTGGTGGCGTGTATTTGATAGCGTTTGAAATAACGTTACAAACACATTGTTGCATTCGGTGGGGATCAATTTGTAATGTGATGTCATGATCGGGTGGCGTAAGGGTATATGAGATTTCTTTTTGTTTTGCTTGGAATACAAATTCCTGAAAACATCGATGTAAAAAACTATTAAGTGAGGTAGGCTGAAGTCGAATATTAGTGCCAGATTCCATCTGCATCAAGTCAAGCATATCAGTAACGAGTTCCATGATACGTTGAATTGCTTGCCGAATACCGTTAACATAACCAAGAATTTCTTCATTATTGCATTGATGGCAATGTTCTTCAATTAGCCCAACATAACCGGTAATGGTTGCAAGAGGATTTTTGAGATCATGTGTGGCTGCACGGATGAATTGATTTTTGACGCGGTTAATTGAAGCAAAATATTGGCGTTCTCGTTGCACAATTTCTTCAATATGGCGTTGTTGCTGGCTTAATGTAATCTGATTTTGGACACGTGCGGCAACCTCTTCATGACGAAATGGCTTAGTAATATAATCTACACCGCCAGCCTCAAACCCACGTATGATGTCTTCTGTGTTGCCCATTGCGCTCAAAAATATAACGGGAATAGTACGAGTCCTTTGATCTGCTTTGAGTGAACGACAAATCGTATATCCGTCTATATCTGGCATTCGTACATCAAGCAGGATAAGATCAGGCTTAATCATTGCGGCTGTTTCAATTGCCTTGGTGCTATCTGATTCGGTGAATACCTGGTATTCTTTACGTTTAAGTAACTCAGAAAGAACTTGAATATTAACAGGATTGTCATCAATTACTAACACATTCCCTTTAATTTTAGTCATAGTGATTTTTTGGGTATCATCAGCTGTCAAAAGTCATCATAGCCATTTTAGCATAATTTACAAAATTAGCTTTTTTTAGATCATCAGTAAGTTGGTTTATGAGATATTTAGGACAATATTCCTAATTGAACGGTAGTGTTTATTTAAGAAGGGGCTTATGGATTACAATACAAGAATTGAGGCGTTTCAAACACGGTTAGCTGAACAAGCTGATGTTGCTTTTTTCCCTATCTCGGCTGATTTACAATACTTAATGGGAATACCACGTGATATTCCTAATTTTGGTGCTGTTATACATCCTGGTGCATGGTTGGAAGGTGCCTGGCTGACATCAAAACATCCACCGATTTTGCCATTACCGCGTATGACTGCTGAATTTGGTGGTTTGGAACGGATAAAAGGTGTTGAAATCCGAGTACTTGGGGATTGGGATGATCCTGCACAAATGGTGCGGGATATCTTAAATGGTTTCAACTTGCCCCCAAAACCACGAGTTGCTATCGGCGATAAGACATCTGGTGAGACAATTATTCAACTTCAACAGATTTTACCGGATGCAGTGTTTGTATCTGCCACAGATATTCTCCGCCCGCTGCGTGTGATTAAATCTGAGGAAGAAATTGCTATTATGCGCCGTGCCGGTGAAATCACTGAGGCTGCCTTTAAGGATGTGATTGCTAAATTAAAACATGGCATGACAGAACTAGAACTGATTAGTGAGGTTGATTTTCAACTTCGCAGACATGGCTCTTTGGGACCGTCATTTGTGACATCGTTATATAATTCTGCTCCTAAACATCCTTTGTTGTTTGGTGATCGAATGGGAACATGGAAACGAGTTTTAAATCCCCCCGTCTCAATTTTATTTGATTTTGGGGCTATATATGAAGGATTTTGTTATGATTTTGGACGTACAGCCTTTTTTGGTGAGCCAAATAATGAAATGAAGCGAATACACCAAGTGGTGATGCAAGCTCAAGCGGCGGGAATTGCTGCCATGAAAGCTGGAGAAGTGACCGCTGAAGCAGTAGATGCAGCAGCGCGTGCAGTCATCGAAGATGCCGGCTATGGTGCGATGTTTCGTCATCGCTTGGGGCATGGTATTGGTATGGATGTTCACGAGCCACCATTTTTGACTCAAACAGATAAAACAGTATTGCAAGCTGGAATGTTATTTACTGTTGAACCGAGTATTATGCAGTATCATGACTTTTCAGCGCGGGTGGAAGATGTCGTAGTGGTTCGTGCTCACGGTGGCGAGCCGTTAACAATGGGCTATCAAGATTTAATTGTGGTGGAATAAATGATGCGACAAAATATTAGTTCTGGAACAAAATGGGAACAACTGGCGGGATATTCCCGCGCGGTGAAAATTGGGCAGATGGTGTTTGTTTCTGGCACAACAGCAACTGATGATAATGGACAAGTTGTTGGTGTTGGGGATGCTTATGCACAAACAATATTTATCATCCAAAAAATAGAACGCGCACTAAAGCAAGCCGGTGCATCGTTAGATGATGTTGTGCGAACGCGAGTTTATTTAACTGATGTATCTCATTGGGAGGCTGTGGCACGTGCTCATGCCACATTTTTCGCTGATATTCGACCTGCAAACACCATGCTAGAAATTAGCCGATTGATTGGCGATGAGTATTTGGTGGAAATCGAGGTTGATGCGGTGGTGAACTCGTGAAATTTAGCTTGCGATTAAACAACGATCGCCCTGTTGCTGAATATGTTCGATTGGCTCAAGCGGCAGAAGCAGCCGGTTTTGATCAGTTTTGGGTTAGTAATGATCTATTTTTGCGATCAGCTCCAGTGATCTTAACTGCTGTTGCAGCAGTTACTACTCGAATTGAAATCGGTACATGTATTTTGAATCCTTACACAATAAATCCGGCGGAGATTGCCATGTTGGCTGCCACGTTGGATGAGTATTCCTCTGGTCGATTTAATCTAGGGTTATCGTCTGGTGCTGGTGAATTCTTAAAGTGGATTGGTATAAAACAAACTTTTCCTAGAACAACTGTTGTAGAATCTGTAGAGGCGATCAATCGTTTGTTACTAGGTGAGCATGTTCGTCTAGAAGGGCAATTCTTACAATGGATAGATGAGGCGTATCTACGGTTTGGAGTGCAAAGGCGGGTGCCTATTTACATTGGTGCCATGAGTCCGCGTATGTTGGGTGAAATTGGTAGAATTGCTGATGGTGGTTTGCCACTTTTATTCCCACCTGAGCATTATCAAAACGTGCTACCATACATTCAGCAGGGGGCGAAAGAAGCTAACCGTAACTTGGACGATATTGATATAGCCGCGTGTATTTGGGTTTCAATTTCTGACGATCGACAAGCGGCTGAGGATGTATTAAAAGAGAAGATTGCCTATTATGGGCATGCACTAAGTCCACTTATTTGGGACCAACTTGGTGTCACAAAAGCTGATTTTGCTGATATTGAACAGGCTGTGATGGTAGAGCAGAATATGCAAAAAGCTAAATCGTTGGTTACACCTGCGATGCTAAATATTGGTATTGCAGGCAACAGTCATGATTTAATTACACGCCTTGAAAAACTTGCAGCATTAGGCGTAAAACATATCAGCTTTGGTCCACCTCTCGGTCCCGATTTATTCGCGGCTGTTCAAACTATTGGACGGGATGTTATTCCGTATTTCGCTTCACATCAATAATGGGTTTTACCACCCAATAAAATCTTTAAAAGTCCTTAACTGATTAATTTGTTTATCGACAGTATCTAATCCGGCGTGCAGGGGGTTTACACATAAATGTGTCATACCCAGGTCACGCCAGGTTTGGATATATGTTTCCCATGTTGACTGATTTTGTGAACTGATATTCAAGCGAACATCTATACCAAAATTGTCGCGTGTGCGCTCTGCTTCTTCCAAATATATGTTTAGTTTATCGGTTAACTGTTTGGCGGAATCTAATGGCATCGTGTTTGGAAGCCAACCATCACCTAGACGAGCTATACGTTGCAACACAATATCCGCACCACCACCGAACCAAATCGGTATTGGGCGTTGTATGGGAAGTGGATTCAAACCAGCATCTTCTATATGATCAAACTCTCCATTAAATGTCACAAGTGGTTCTGTCCATAAGCGGCGAAGAAGATCGACTTGTTCTTCGGATCGCTTACCACGTGTTGTGAAATTTTGCCCAAGCGCATCATATTCTACCTTGTTCCAACCCACACCGATGCCCAGACGTAACCGTCCATTAGATAGCACGTCAACTTCTGCAGCTTGTTTAGCAACAAGAGCAGTTTGTCGTTGGGGTAGGATTAAAATTCCTGTTACGAATTCTAGTTTTTGTGTTAATCCTGCTAAGTAGCCAAACAATACAAAAGGCTCATGAAAGGCATGTTGATAGGTATACGGACCATGCCATCCACCGGCACGGTTTGGATTTGCACCAAGGACGTGTTCATAAGTTAAGAGGTAATCGTATCCTAGATTCTCTGCCGCCTGAACATAATCACGAATAGCAATTGGATCAGGTGGCAATTCATATTGTGGGAACACAAAGCCATATTTCATCAAAATCTCCGTATTCAATAACTGCTCAATCAAACCAGGTAATGATTAACCAGTGTAAATAACTTTTATCCAATTAATACTCTAACCTGTGCAGATTAGAATGGGAAGAATATAGGGATAATGATTACCGAGATGACAAATCCAATTACAATCAAAGGTAAACCAACTTTTGTGAAATCAGCAAACTTGTATTGCCCTGCACCCAAAACCAACGTGTTTACAGGTGATGCTACTGGCGATGCAAATGCCATGGATGCCCCTAATGCAACAGACATCAGTAAACTGTATGGTGTGATTTGTAATCTATCTGCAATTTGTAGTGCAATAGGTGCCAATAAAACCGCTGTTGCTGTGTTAGAAAGAACTTGTGTTAGCACGGCTGTCAATAAAAACAACACCCCAACAATAATACGTGGATTAGCACTCCCTACGCTGTTCTGAACTTGTAAGGCAATTTCGTTCACCAACCCAACTTCAGTAAGGGCTGTTGCCATGGGTAACATCCCGCCAATGAGCAAGATGCTTTTCCAATCAATTGATTCATACGCTTCGTCCATTGTCAGGCAGCCAGTTAATATGATAGCCAATGCAGCCAATAAACTAGCTGTAACTAGAGGCAAAATCTCAAACATTAAGATGATAAGCATCGTCGCCATGATTGCAGCTGCAACCGGGGCTTTGTTGGTATTAGTATTATCAATCATGGTTTCTGGTTGACCCATGACAACAAAGTCAGAACGTTGTTTTTTTAATGCCATAATATCATGCCATAACCCCCTAACAAGCAGAATGTCACCAAAGCGCAATGTTGTCTTTTTGATATCTGGTGGTTCGGACGCACCAGGGCGTTTAATGCCTAGCACAGTTAGGTTATATGATGGACCAAATCGTACTTGACGTAGAGTTTTGCCGATAAGCGAAGAGCGTGGTGGCAAAACAACCTCTGCTACGCCAATTTGTCGATTAACCAGAGTCTCTTTTGTGTCTTCCGGTGGGGATTCAAATGAAAGATTGTGTGAGTATGCCAAATTACGGATAGCTGCTTCCTGCCCTTGTAGAACTAGAATGTCATCAGCATGAAGCACTGTTTGCGCAGTGGGAAAGATGTGGGTTAGACCCGCTGTTTCAATCATAATACGTTGTTTACCGAACTGTGCTACTGGACGCAATTGGTTGCTGCGGATGATCTCTACAACGGTAATATCATAATCGCGGCGAATACGGGTATCACCTAATGCTACACCAACTAGTTTTGAATCAGGTTGAATCCGAAGATAAGCTAAATTCCCATTTAATCCGTAAGAATCCATAAGTTCTTGCGGATTGTCAGGTGTCAGTTCTTCAATATCTGGCTTGTAGTCGGGTAATAAACGCCGCCCGATAGTAGCCATAAACAACACGCCACCAATCAACAAGGGAGCACCGACGAGCGTGAAATCAAAAAATTGAAAAACATGGAACGTCTCTAACCCGTTAGCAATCCGCTCCACGTTGGCAGCTTTGAGTGCGTCTGCCATGATAATATTAGGGGGAGTCCCAATTAATGTCATAGCTCCACCTAAAGAAGCAGCGAATGCCAAAGGAATCAGCAATTTAGATGGGCTAATCTTTGCACTATATGCCAGTCCAACAATCGCTGGAAGCAATACTGCTACAGTACCGGTGTTGCTCATCACGCCTGAAAGCAAAGCAGTAGCTACCATAATCACAACAATCAAGCGTTTTTCATCACTACCAGCAATCCCCAAAATACGCCTGCCGATCATACTAGCTAATCCAGTTTGTAAAACTGCTCCACCAACAATAAAGAGTGCAGCAATTGTTATAAGTGCAGAACTGGAAAATCCTGCAATAGCCTGTTCTGGTGTTAGGATGCCAGTTAGCGTTAAACAGACAACTACCCCTAATGCAACAACATCAACCCGTAGCCATTCAGTAATAAAAAGAAAAATTGCAACAGCTAATATGGCAATAACCACCCACATGTCATTTGTTAATTCCATACTTGCTCATCCTTTTTTATGATGATAAAGCGCGTTTGTAAAAAGTAATTTTTTGTGGGTGATTTTATTCTAAATACGTTACAATGATCTATAAATCAACAGTTTTGAGGTAGTGATATGCCTACCCAAATTAAAGTGACAAATGCCATTTTGATCGGTGCGCTTATTAAGATGGATATATTATTATAAAGATAGAAGGTCGGGCACCCCTTAATGTGGGATGCCCTCGGAGTGTGTTTTAGCCTTCTAGTAGTAGTTTTTCGGGGTCTTCAATGAGGTCTTTCACCCGTACCAAGAACTGTACTGCTTCTCGTCCATCTACAATACGATGATCATAAGTCAATGCAACATACATCATTGGGCGAATGACGATTTCACCATTAATGACTACAGGACGTTCTTTAATGCCATGTAGTCCCAAAATACCAACCTGAGGTGGGTTTAAAATCGGTGTACTTAACAATGAGCCATAAACCCCGCCATTGGTGATGGTAAATGTGCCACCAATTAGAGATTCAATCGCTAGTGTGCCTTCTTGACTCTGTTTGGCGAATTCACGAATTTGTTTTTCAATTTCACCAAATGATAGTCGGTCAGCATCACGTAATACAGGTACAACTAATCCTTCTTCTGCGCCAATCGCGATTCCAATGTCGTAATAACGCTTTAGGACAATTTCACGATCTTGAATCTCTGCGTTGAGATATGGAAATGCCTTTAAAGCACCAATTGTTGCTTTGACGAAGAACGAGCTTAAACCGAGACTGACACCAAATTTTTCTTTGAAAGTTTCTTTGTGCCGCTGGCGAAATTCCATCACAGCGTGCATATCAATCTCGTTGAAAGTTGTTAGCATGGCAGCTGTACTTTGTGCCTCAATTAATCGCTTGGCGATTGTTTGGCGGCGACGCGACATACGGATACGTTCTTCTTTGCGACTATCATCGGTTTGCAGCAAAAATTCAGGCGGTTCAGCTTGTTTGGCTGATTGTTGTGTGGCGACATTGGTTTGGGGGGCTTTTTGCTGATTGATAAATTGCTCAACATCCGCTTTTTTGACTTTGCCACCATCTCCTGCGCGGACTTGTGATAAATCGACTTGATGTTGTGCTGCAATACGTTGGGCAACAGGTGTGGCTTTATGGCTACTTTCTACTGGCTCAGGGGCTGGTGT
>RFHA01000180.1 GCA_003696565.1 Chloroflexota bacterium | reverse complement strand
CAGTGCCAGTTCCTGGCGGCGCTGGCCGTCGAAGATGTCGGCGATGGCGTTGATGGCTTCGAGTTGAAAGTCCTGGTTGGCGTCGAATTTGAATTCCATGGTGTGTCCTTTAGCAATTGGTCTTTTAGTCTTTTCTCCGGATGAAATGAAGGAATGTAAAGATAGCGGTGATGATGGCGGAAACGGCCGTTACCCACTGCAACACACCCCTTTTTTGAGATTGGATGACAACGGGCGGGAGTGCAGGCGGATCGGGCGTGGTTGGTGGTGCGGCTAGCTCTAGGTGAGGTTGTGGAGTCGGGCCAAGTCTGTGCCAAAGTGGAATGACAGCGAAGCGGATGGCGGCAATGAAGGCGAGCAGGACATAGAAGGCCAAGATGAGTGTGTTGATAAGGGTGGGGCTGGTGATGTAGCCGGGAATGAGGATGTCTTGTACACCCCAGAGGCCAAGCAGGATGCCGACGGCGACTTCTAGGAAGGTGCCGGTTTCTTTGACGAAAAGTAGGGACAGGATGAAGATGAGGATTGAGGTGAGGAGAACGGCCGTTAGGATGCGTTGGGATAACGGCCGTTGCTGTACGATGGAAACAACAGTGGCCGGTCCTTGATATGAGTCTCTATATAAACTGTCTGATGAATTTTGTCCATTGCCAAGATATATGACGCTACTTTTAAATTGATTTACCCAATTTGGGGAGTCAATTTCAATAAATAACCTTGGCACAGATGGTGCAATGAGTGTACTGGTGGGCGTTTGGGGAACGCGGATAGGTGCAGAAATTGCGAAGGAAGTGA
This sequence comes from Chloroflexota bacterium, assembly GCA_003696565.1. Taxonomy (GTDB): domain Bacteria; phylum Chloroflexota; class Anaerolineae; order Aggregatilineales; family Phototrophicaceae; genus DAOTWY01. Next base: position 4,422 of record RFHA01000180.1, on the reverse strand, counting down.
TGCGGCGATCAAACGGGAAGTAGAATGTTGATGCTTCAGGGTAAAACTTGAGAGGAGAGTTATGAGGTATAAACTCGTCGATTGAAGATGACGTATGACAGATTTCCTCAAAGAGGTGATATTGATAACTGTAGTCTGATCTTGTTAGATTGGGAGAGGTAAAATCAAGATAATGTAAATCATATGTGGCGAGATAGCTGAGAAAATCTATTTCTCCTCCATATTCATCGTAAATGGTTTGAATATTTTCAATTTCTCTCGGATCCACATCAGCACCACTTCTTTGAAAGCTTTCCATAACGTTCTGCACGGAACCATCGCCCACATATACACTTGCTGAGTACCAGGGTTCATTGCCTCCGTAGAAAAGGTTAAATTCATTAATGCAAATGGGGGGGCGGGTGTTCCAGTTTTCCACGATTTGATCCAGGGAAAGATCGAGTATGTTTTCTTCACTTGTTTCGGAAAGGGTGAAGTGCATTTCAAAGGGGCTGCGAACGTCATAGCCGGAGGTAAAGGTGGTGAGTTGTTGTGTTTGGTTTTCGGTAGTGAAGATGGAGAAAAGGGGTTGGAATATGACATACGCAGCAAGGAGGCTTCCTGCAACAAGGGCGAAACGGCCGATTCGGTGAAGTGGTTTATTTGGGGTGGTATTGGTGTTGGTTGTGTCTGTCATGGTTGTTAAATTGGCGGTTTTATTGGGTTGTTTATTCTGAACTCGAAAAACCAACTAGGTCGTAAATCATATTGCCGTCTGCGGCGGCAAAAGCCAAGCCTTTAATGAGTTGGCCGGGCCTGGCACCCAGATCGTCGATTAGATCGAGCTTTACATCAACCCATTCACCAACGGGAATGTTTGGAGTTTGACCGCGCCTGGCCCATGTGTAGGCACCTTTGTAGGTGGAACGGCCGTCAAATCCCCAACGGTGTCCCCAACTTCTATCAATATTGACCTGGAGCAGTAAACCGGCTTCTGGTTTGAGTAGGCAAAGTTTCATCGAAATGAAGCGGACTTCGTTGGCTTCATAACCGATTGTGGCTAAATCCTGGTAAAATGTGTTGTTTGCTGTGGGAATAAAGGCTGCATCCCCTTCATAGACGGCTTGTGTTGTGATGTAAGGACTGCCATCTTCCCATGTGTAGGTGTTGTCTAATTTATTGGAAAGAACCACTATTTCCGGGAAGGTGTTTTCGCCTTCTCCTGTTTGGGATGTAGGTGGGAGACAAGACGTTAACGGTGGCGAACTCGAAAAACGAACGTTGTCGTAGATCATGTTGCCATCTTGGGCCGCGAATCCCAATCCGGTAATGGTCTGACCGGGTCTGGCTCCGAGATCATTAATGAGGTCGAGTTTTACTTCGATCCACTCGCCAACCGGTAAGTTGAGTGTTTGACCACGCCTTGACCATGTGTAATAGCCTTGATAGATGGAACGGCCGTCAAATCCCCAACGATGCTCCCAACTTCGGTCAATCTTGACTTGGAGCAAAAAACCAGCATCCTCTCGTAAGAGATACAACTGCATCGACACAAATCGAACTTCATCATCTTCGTAGCCAATGGTTGCTAACTCTTTCTGAAAGCTGTTGTTGCCTGTGGGGATGAAGGCAACTTCCCCTTCATAGACAACTTGTGTTGTTAAATTTGGTGCGCTCCTCTCCCAGTTGAATATATTGTCGGCATTCTCAGATAGAATCACAATTTCATTTTGTAATACTTCTTCAACAGGGGCCGGTGTTGCTGTCGGGATAATCGGTTCGGGAGTCGGAGTTGGTGGCTCATGTGTTTGTATAGGCGTGGGGGAATCGTCTGGGGTGGCGGTGTTTTCGGGTGTTTGGGAATCGGGTGATTGAACTGGACAATCTCCTAAGTCGACGCTTTCGATCAATTCCAGGGAAAAATCACTGCGATAGCTAAAAGGTATTTTGTATTCTTGTCCGTTGACAATGACCAGGGCTTCACCTATTTGCCAGACTTCTTGCAGGCTAATTTGATGCTGCATGTTTGTTCCAGGGCTGGCGCGAACTGTAATTGTACGTGCGATTTCTTCTGAAAAGCCGTAGGTGTAGCCAAATCGACCGGTGACGGCTGCCCCTAAACCTACACTGGCAATGCCTCCGGGAAGGCCAACTTCTCCATTGGCATTGACTTCGTAACCGGCTCCAACTTCGATGATGTGTGTGATCGTCTCTCTTTTCTCCGTTGTATTTTCAAGTGTCTCAGTGCCTCCACAGTTCTTTTGGAAAACTGTCTCTACTGCTATCTGACGAATTTCTGCTTCCATATCACCAAGGGTGATTGTGGCCTGTGGCGTTTGTTCGATAGCTGCGATGGGGCTGGTGGTTGTTGTAGTAGCCATTTGGTCTTCGTTTGTAGCGGTTTGATCACCAGTTCCGCATGAGGTGATTGCAAAAGAGAGGATGAGAAATAGAAAGGCAATGACACATTTTTTTGTTGTACACATGTCAATTTCTCCAATTTCATATCACAAACCAAATCGATTAAAAAATTTCATTTTACTTAAATCGTTTTGAGGCGGCATTGCAGGGCCAGGTTGGCGGCCAGGGTGTCGTCGAGGGCGGCGTCGCGGCAGACGAAGAGGTCGTCGGGCGTCAGGTCGAGTTTGGCGGGCAGGTTTTCGGTGATACTGTTTTCCAGGCAGAGGTAGAAGTGCTGGTCTTTTTCCTGGTCGTGGATGCGGTAGACTTCGTGGCCGGCCACGGCCGTGCGCTGCACGGTGCAGTTGAGCGAGTAGCCTTCCTTGATAGCGACTTCGTAGATGACGTCGTTGGGCTGCCAGCCGTCCACGAGCGGGTCGGTGAAGAGGGCCATCTGGCTGGCGAATTCTTCGGGGGTGGCGTCCGGGGAGCCGGACCAGGCGCGGAAGTTGGAAGGGGCCAGCTTGAAGACCTTGAAGCCCAAGTCTTCGGGGGTGTCGCGGGTTTCCATGGGCAGCTTGCCGTCGTCTTCGGCTTTCAATTTCTGGATGACGCGGCGGATGCGTTCTTTGCCAATTTCTGCGATATTGTTTAAATTAAAACCTCTAGCATTTTTCCCTGCGGGTAAAGTCTCATCGATTGGCTCAGGAAGTTGAACAAGGATATACCTTCTATTTCCATTATCCTGTCTGTTCTTCTCTAAAAGAGCTTGTGCCATTGGGCAAGAGCCAGCAAAAAAATCAAGAACAATGTCTTCTGAACTCGTATTTGTTGAAAGCTCCAAAATTCTTTTTAGTAACTTAGTTGGTTTAGGAGTATCAAATGGAGGGGCATCATTAAACAAAGATTTTAGTTCGCTATTGCCATCACGAGTGGTTCCAACGGTTTTTCCAAACCAAATTGTCTCGGGGGTGCGCCCCGTCAAGTTTTTTAAATAAATCTTTCTGATTATTCTAGTTTCATCTTGGTTGAAAACAATTTCGCCTGATTCGATTTTTTCTTGTAAAGTTTCTTTACTCCAACGCCATCCATTTTTGGGTGGTTTAATGACCTTCCCTGATGGGGTCTTTATATCATATATAAGATTAGGCCTAAAGAGGGCGTTCCTCACATCTCCAGAGCGCCAAGGTCCGTTTGGATCATTATCAGGATTTGAATAATTCCTGTTATGTTCTTCTGTCCTTGGAAGAGCTTGGATTTTTGTTTGGCTTGTTTTGCCATAACACAGAACAAAATTATGATGAACAGAGAACTTACCTAAGTAACCTTTTGGCTGAATACTGTGTTGCCAAACTATTAGCCCTAAAAAGTTTTCTTCCCCAAAAATTTCATCCATAAGTATTTTAAGATGATGTTGTTCAGCATCATCAATACTCACAAAGATCATCCCATCCTCCCGCAACAACTGCCGGGCGAGGAAGAGGCGGGGGTACATCATGGTCAACCAGGCGGAGTGGTAGCGGCCGGAGGTGTCGCTGTTGGTGGTCAGTAAGTTGCCTTCTGCGTCTTTTTGCCCGGTTAGCTGCAAGTAGGTGTCCAGCGGATCACGGTAGTTGTCGGGGTAGATGAAGTCCTTGCCGGTGTTGTACGGGGGGTCAATATAGATCATCTTGACCCGGCCGAAGTAGGCTTTGTAGAGCAGCTTGAGGACTTCCAGGTTGTCGCCTTCGATGAAGAGATTTTGGGTGTTGTTCCAGTCTACGGACTCTTCTGGGGCGGGGATGAGGGTGGCGCTGGTGGGCGTTTGCAGGATGCGGATGGCATCCTGTTTGCCGGCCCAGGTGAAGCTGTAGCGTTCGGGGCGGTTGTCCACCAGGTCGCCCAGGGTGGCGCGCAGCTTGTCAAAGTCTACCTTGCCTTCGGTGAAGGCTTCGGGGAAGAGGCGGCGCAGTTGGGCGATGCGTTCTTCGTTGATGTCGGCTGAGGTTTTGGCAACGGGTTCGGCGTGTTGGTTGGTCATGGTCAATTCCTCTTGATGGTTTT
>RFHA01000179.1 GCA_003696565.1 Chloroflexota bacterium | reverse complement strand
CCCTGGATAAAACCATAACCAAGGCGCGGATTCAAATTCTTGTCGTGCGTCGTTGAGCATCGTCCCCCAGGTGGCGGTTGGCGGTTTTACACCTAAACCAAAAAAGAGATATAGCCATACTAAGCATATCTCTTTTTTAGCGTTAGGGGATGCGGTTCAGGACATCTCCCCATAAAAATTTGAAAGTTCAGCCAACATTTTGATTATAGCAGATATCAGATTACCAGTGTTAGCGTCTGGCTAAAAATGATTGGATCATCTTGATATTGCCAAAGGATATACATCCAAACCGGTTTGATTTTCCGTTACAATATGTAGTGAAAGCATGAGATAGGGAGAAACGACCATGCGTAAACTTTTGGGAGTATTGTTTGTCATCGGCATCTTAAGCCTATCCACCACCATTTCATCTCAAAATGCGGTGGAAATTATCGGAACAGATGGATTCGCAGGTGGCTGTGATCCGGCGATTAACCTAGCAGGCATCACAGCGCAATTTAACGGCTCACCGACAACCGTTAAAGTCAAAGCCATTGCATATACAGACTATCTCAATGAGATTACAACAATCGGCACAACAGCCGGCGGCGGCGCACAAGTGTCATTTACCATCAACACCCCACCAGATATTACCCTACCAGAAAACACCGTTGTGCAGTTTTTCGTCGGTAATGCAGATTTTAGCGAATACGCAACAGTGGCGGTCAATTGCACCACTGGCACAGTGTATCTAGAACAACTACTCGGCTTTGATGGGCGACTCAATGCCGGGGAGGATTTACCTGTTGTCATGTTCCCCAAGCTCAACAAAGATAAACAGCCTTATCTAGAATTTTGGCAAGTTCACCCAGAGACAAACTATCGTGGGCGGCGCGTATTGACAGTTAACGCCAACACCTTCGCAGAATTACCGGAATCACCCAGCAGCAACATACAAATTGCCAGCACACCGGGCGGTGTTGCCACATTGTATTATCTAACATCCGGTGAATTTCAAGTCAATTATCTCCCCAACGCAGAGGGTAAAGTATGGGTCGTGATTTTTGACGCGCTTTCACCCACCACAATCCGCCGCGCAGATTATCCATAAACCGGAGTGTGATACCTGATGACGACTGATGATCCTTTGTTGAAATGGCGGGATGAGTTCCCTATCCTAGAGACGTGTCATTATCTGATCAGCAATTCGCTGGGGGCAATGCCACGTGGCGTTTATGACCGTCTCAAACATTATGCTGATACCTGGGCAGAGCAAGGTGTCTCTGCCTGGGGAAGTGCATGGTTTGAGTTAAACCGCGTGGTGAGCGATAAAATTGCTCCACTCATGGGCGCACCTGCCGGCAGCGTCATCATCCATCAAAATGCTAGCATCGCCAACAGCATTTTGTTTTCCGCGCTGGATTTTAGTGATACCCGCCGCAACAAAGTTGTCATCACAGATATGGATTTCCCTGGCGATATCTACACACTTAAAGCCTGGTTGCCATCTCACATTACGCTGCACATGGTCAAAACACGGGATGGAATCACCATCAACACCGAGGATATCTTAAACGCCATTGATGAGCGCACACGCCTGGTGAGCATTTCACACGTTTTGTTCCGCAGCGCGTATATCATGCCAGTTGCAGAAATTATCCATAAGGCGCATCAAGTAGGCGCACAAGTGGTGCTAAATGGTTATCATAGCGTTGGGGTTATTCCGGTGGATGTTACCACATTAAACGTCGATTTTTACATCGGTGGCGTATTGAAGTGGCTATGTGGTGGTCCGGGTGGGGTGTTTTTATATGTCCGCCCGGATTTGCTAAATACACTCATGCCTAAAGTAACTGGTTGGTTTGCCCATCAACAGCCGTTTGCATTTGATGTTGAAAACTTCGTCCTGCGCGATGATATTTACCGCCTCATGAACGGCACGCCGGGGATCGCATCACTCCATGCTATTCAGCCCGGTGTGGAGATTATCGCCCAGGTGAGTGTGGATCACATCCGCCAAAAGTCCATCCGTCAAACACAATTATTGATTGACCTGGCAGATCAATATGGGTATCCAGTTGTTTCACCACGAGATTCTGCTGTGCGTGGTGGCACAGTGACGCTCAACCCACCACACAGCTATGCCGTCTCCCGTGAGATGTTAGCGCGTAACATCAAGATCGATTATCGCGCAAACGCGGGGATTCGCATCGCTCCACATTTTTACAATAGCGATGAGGAAGTCCACACAGCTGTGACGACTATCGCCGACATTTTGGCAGATGGCAGTTGGCGGCGGCATCTGGATGGGCGGGATTTTGTGACATAACCCCGCCCCACAACATAGACTCTAAATCAATTTTTATCCAGGTGATTCTTCAAAATTTTACCATCTTGGATAACTACAGTGATGTTATCCGTATTTTCCAGCGATTCAATGTTTTGCAAGGGGTCTGTTCGGGTGACAATCACATCGGCAAGCTTGCCAGGTTCTAACGTGCCCAGGCGGTCATCCCACCCCATACATTCCGCAGCGGTTTTGGTGGTAGCAACTAATACCTGCATCGGGGTCATACCACATTTGACCATTAACCCCAATTCACGCAAGTTCTGCCCATGGGGAATAACACCGGCATCTGTCCCCATCGCAATTTTTACCCCTTTTTTGACCGCTAAGCTGATGCTTTCGGTATGCGCTTCGATGGATTCACGCGCTTTACGCACCCCATATTCCGGCACGGCACCAGTTGCTTGTGCCATCTCCAAAACCCAAATAGGAGCAATTAACGTCGGAACAAGAAAAGCCCCATGTTCCAACATTAACTCACAGGTTTCATCATCCAAATAAATCCCATGTTCAATGCTGTGAATGCCAGCACGCAACGCCAGCTTAATCCCTTCTAGCCCTTGGGCATGCGCCATGACTTTTACACCACGTCGCTTCTCACCTTCCTCAACAATGACGCGCAGCTCTTCCTCAGAAAAGCCAATAAAATCCGGGTGATCAGTTGGGCTAAGTACGCCGCCAGTCGCCATGATCTTAATGACATCCGCCCCAGCGCGCAGCACTTGCCGCACCGCCCGTCGTACATCCTCCACGCCATCACACAACCCCTCTGGCATTCCTGGATAAGTTGGGAACAAATTAAACCCAGAGCCAGAAGGCTGCCACCAATCTGAATGCCCGCCGGTGATGCCAAGTGGTGCTGTGCTAATCATCATCCGTGGACCAACCACCAACCCACGCTCCACGGCAGTTTTTGTACCCAGGTCTGCACCGCCTGCATCACGCACAGAAGTAATCCCTGCATCAATTGTCCTACGCATATAATGCACGGCGTTATAAAAGCGCAATGAAAACGGTTGTTGCGCCATCACTTCGGGGTTTTGATATTCAAACATGATATGGACGTGGGTATCAATCAAACCGGGTAAAATTGTGCCACCTTGTGCATCAATCTTTTGCACACCCGCCGGCATCCCTATTTCCGCCGCCCGCCCGACGGCATGAATACGATTATCGCGAATATGTACAACGCCGTTTTTAATCGGTTCGCCGCCATGTCCGCCAATAATAGTGCCATTATGAATCCAAATATCAGCCATGAGTTTACCAATTCGCTTCATCTAACAATAGCTAAGAATAGCCTTATATATAACGTGAATCGAACCAATAACCAATAAGTCCAATTTAGTTAGGGGAGGGCGTTTTAAAAATGAACATGTTTGATATGCCAAGGGATAAATCCCCTGGCAATGCTATCCATCCCATTCATTAGGGGATCAACGCTAGCGTGTGGGATGTATCCCCATGTGGAAGATGAGAGATTAATGTCTTAAAGCATGCAGATATGAATAGGCTAATCTATTAATTCTTTCAATGTCGTGATGAGCAGCTTGCGGTCTAGTGGTTTTTCCAAATAGGCATCAAACCCGCTTTCTTTTGCTTCATAACGAACTTTAGAGCTATGGTAAGCTGTATATGCAATACACGGTAAGTTAGCATAACGTTGATGTTGGCGGATGCGCCGGATTAAATCAAAGCCGTTCATACCGGGTAATGCTAAATCAATGACGGCGGCGTTGTAGTCTTGT
>RFHA01000178.1 GCA_003696565.1 Chloroflexota bacterium | reverse complement strand
GTATGGACAGATGACTGCCGGTAGCTGGATTTACATCGGCACACAAGGCATTTTGCAAGGTACTTATGAGACATTCGGTTCCCTTGCTCGTCAACAAGGATGGAGCAGCCTAAAAGGTAAATTTGTGCTCACTGCCGGGTTGGGTGAAATGGGGGGCGCACAACCACTTGCCATCACCATGAATGAAGGCGTTGGTTTAATTGTCGAAGTGGATCGTTGGCGGGCAGAACGCCGGCTTGCCCTCCAACAAATTGATACGATCACGGACAACCTAGAAGAAGCCATGACCTGGGTTGAGGAAGCAATCAAAACGGAAACGCCAAAATCTGTTGGCTTAATAGGCAATGCTGCCGAAATTTTGCCTAAGCTTTATGAACTTGGTGTCGTGCCAGATGTTGTAACAGATCAGACCTCCGCACATGATGTGATGTATGGCTATATCCCAGCAGGTATGACGCTTGATGAGGCAAATGACCTAAGAGAATGTGACCCTAAAGCCTATGAAGAACAAGCTATGGCTTCAATGGCACGGCACGTTCAAACCATGCTAAATTGGCAGAAAAAAGGCAGTATCGTGTTCGATTATGGCAACAATCTACGTCAGCGAGCCTATGACTATGGTGTAAAGAATGCTTTTGATTATCCTGGCTTTGTTCCAGCATACATACGCCCATTATTTTGTGAAGGCAAAGGACCATTTCGTTGGGTTGCACTATCCGGTGAGGCAGAAGACATCTACAAAACAGACCAAGCCATTATGGAACTCTTCCCAGAAGATCAGCATTTGCATCGTTGGTTGAAGATGGCACAAGAGAAGATCACATTTCAAGGATTGCCGTCACGTATTTGCTGGTTAGGGTATGGTGAACGTGCAAAAGCTGGGCTTAAGTTTAATGAAATGGTTGCTTCTGGTGAGTTATGTGCGCCGATCGTCATCGGACGAGATCATTTAGATAGCGGTTCCGTTGCTAGCCCCAACCGTGAAACGGAAGGCATGAAAGATGGTTCGGATGCCATCGCAGATTGGCCCCTATTGAACGCCATGATCAATGCCGTGGGTGGTGCAACCTGGGTGAGTATTCACCATGGGGGTGGCGTAGGGATTGGCTACAGCATCCACGCCGGGCAAGTCATCGTAGCGGATGGCACGCCAGAAGCCGCTAAACGTTTGGAACGGGTATTAACAACCGATCCAGGTATGGGAATCGTTCGGCATGTAGATGCAGGGTATGAAGAAGCAATCGCCGCAGCAAAACGACACGGGATCAAAATACCGATGATGAAGGAATGAGGTATGTTTGATCTGATCATCAAAAATGCTGCACAAGTGGTTACGTGTGCT
>RFHA01000177.1 GCA_003696565.1 Chloroflexota bacterium | reverse complement strand
TATGAGCGATTAAAAAGGTATTGTATGCGTTTCATTTTAGCTTCTAGCTCACCACGCCGGCGTGAATTGATCAGCACATTAGGTATTCCATTTGAGATTATCAAACCGGATATTGATGAAACACAGCACCCAGATGAGAATCCATTTGATTATGTCCGTCGCCTCAGTATTGAAAAAGCACAAGCCGTTGTTGATCAAATTGAAGGCAATGCTACTGTCTTGGCGGCAGATACGATTGTCGTGCTTGCAGCGGATACAATTGGCGTAGCGGAAGATGGGGAATTGTTGGGCAAGCCAGCGAACGCAAACGAAGCACGAGCAATGCTCCGGCGATTACGTGCCCGCTCACATATCGTTTGCACAGCATTTACGCTTCAACAAGTTAATGGGGTTATCATCACAGAATTGGTCAAAACGATTGTTCATATGCGTGATTATTCTGATGCTGAAATTGAAGCGTATATCGCTACGGGTGATCCATTTGATAAAGCTGGTAGTTATGCTATTCAGCACGAAGGCTTTGCACCAGTCGCACGAATTGAAGGGGATCGCAACAACGTCATTGGTTTACCGTTGGATGCGGTTAAAGCAGCACTTGCTAAGTTATCATCACATTGATGTATATTCCTTAAATCAAAACCAGCTACAGCATTCAATCTGTAGCTGGTGTGATTGCCTGATTAAAGCCAAACGTGCCCTAATACTTCTTCACAATCGGGCGATAAATCGCCGGCTGACGATTTTGGATAAACTGATATTCTTCACGATATTTGCGGATTTCATCCAGATCAATTCTGGCGATGGTGAAGCTCTCTAATGGTTCACCCGTTTCGCTATCGGTTTCATCGGAGAGTGAGGCATAAATCTCACCGCGTGGACCAACAATCATACTATCGCCGCCGAATGTGAGCGTAACATCCTCTCCTACACGGTTAGCTCCAACAATAAAAGCAGAATTTTCATATGCACGCGCGCGTAGATAGGTTTTCCATTCATCAATTTGGGCGGCTTCCCAATTTGCTAGCACAACCAAAATCTCCGCCCCAGATAAAACCATACTTCTTGCTACTTCAGGAAAACACAGATCATACCCAATCATCAGACCAATAGAACCAATCTCTGTATCAGAGACCGAGAGCTTATGCCCTTCACGGAAAGCCATGCGTTCTTCACCTTTAAGATGGACTTTGTGATAAACATCAATCAGATCACCTTCTGGTCCAACAAGTACGGCAGCATTGTAAAGAATGCTTTCTACACGCTCTTTTGCAACCATACCAAAAGCAACATAAACACCATATTCATTGGCGCGTTGGGCAACCAGATTAACTGTTGGTCCAGGGATACGTTGGGCAATTTCGGTAAAGCGCAATCCTAATTCGTTCCCACTTGTGACCAATTCAGGAAACACAATTAAGTCAACTTTTTGCTGAGACGCAATTTTGGCAATCATCTCAGACATCTTAATCAGGTTTTCCTCAGGTTCACCCAAGCGGGGCTTCATTTGTGCGATGGCAATTGAAATTTCTCGCATAGAGATTATATCCTTCTTAGTTTATCCATAATCTGTTTGAGTGCGACCGGTAGTTCTGATTCGAAGTGTAATCGTTTTCCGGTGCGGGGGTGATCAAAACTGAGTTTAGCAGCATGTAAAAAATTCCGTTTCATTTTAAAACGCTGTTTACGGAAGCCATAAACACGATCCCCAATAATAGGGCACCCAATAAACGCTGCATGAACACGTATTTGATGCGTGCGCCCTGTCAATAAATTAAACTCCACCAAACACGCATCATCCTTGAAATTGTCATCAATGACTTGAAACTCTGTTATTGCCTCTTTTCCATCACGGACAACAGCCATTTTTTTGCGTTGGTTGGGATCACGCCCAATCGGTGCTTCAATCCGCCCGTTTAAAGTCTTTGGGGTGCGTTCCAACATGGCTAAATAGCGTTTATCAACACTGCGCTCTTGGAATTGCAGCATGAGGTTTTTGAGTGCAGTCCGATTTTTAGCGATGACTAACAACCCGCTTGTGTCTTTGTCTAGGCGATGCACAATTCCATTACGTCCATCTAGGTCGTCCATTTCAGCGATTTCTGCCCACCGTGCCATTAAAGCATTAACTAACGTCCCACTAGTGTTCCCAACACCTGGGTGAACGACCAGTCCGGCAGGTTTATCGATCACAGCAATATCCGTATCTTCATAGATGACGTTTAAGGGAATATCCTGTGCTTGGATAATCGGTGTTTCTGGCTTTGGTATGGTGACACTTACGATTTCTCCACCACGTAATTTTACCCCTGATTTGCAAGGTTGACCGTTGACGGTCACTAAACCGTCTTTAATCATCGCCTGTATCTGACTGCGAGATAGATGGCTGATTTGGGCTGCGATTATTTTATCTAGGCGTTCGCCTGCTTTTTCGATTGTAAATTGATAGTGTTCCATAGAGTAGCATGATAGCACAGGTGTTTAATTGCTTCAACGGATTTAAATTTGTGCTAAAATAACAGATAATTAAAACGAAACGGATTCTTTGAGGAGGGAACTCTGGAAAACCTAGACATTGCACGACATATTGTAGATATTATTGAGGATAAAAAGGGCAGCGATATTGTCCTGCTTGATTTGCGTCCTGATACAATCATGGCAGATTTTTTCGTCATCTGCACAGGGACAAGTGATCGCCAGATCAAAGCCTTAGTTGATTATGTACGGACCGGGGTTAAAGAGAAATTTGGCATCCTGCCTTTTTCCATAGAAGGTACAGCAGAAAGCGGTTGGGTCTTAATGGATTATAGTAGTATTATCGTACATTTATTCATGGAAGAAAAACGCCAGTACTACGACTTAGAAAGCCTCTGGCAGGATGAATCAAGCGTACTGCTTAGTATTCAATAAGCGTGAAAATGGGCGTGCAAATTAATGGCACGCCCGTCGGTTTATTCTATTCAAAAATCCAAGGGTCGTTATTACGTTCCCAACTGACTAATTCCTCTTCTGTGAAAAAGTTAGCCACCTCAATCAAGCCATTTTCTGGGCTATCTGAACCGTGTACCAAATTACGCCCAATTTCCAATCCAAAATCACCACGGATTGTCCCAGCAGCAGCTTCAGTTGGTTTTGTTGCGCCGATCGTATTACGAGCCGCAGCGACCGCATCAGTGCCTTCTAATGCCATTACAACGACTGGAGAGGCAGTGATGTATTCAACCAAGCTGTTAAAGAACGGACGTTCTTTGTGAACGGCATAGTGCTTTTCTGCCAATTCGCGAGAGACTTGCATAAACTTCATCCCAATAATTCGCAGTCCACGTTGTTCAAACCGCTTAATAATTTCCCCAATCAGTCCCCGTTGCACGGCATCCGGCTTGATGATGATAAATGTGCGTTCCACCTTTAGTCCTTTCTAAATTGACAACATAAACGGGTCCAAGTGACCCGTTTATTGATGATTTAACTGATATTCAAGTTTGCATTATAGCAGAGTAAGGGCTTTGCGATAAGTGTTCAGTGCTTCTTGGAGTTTGCCCTGGCGCATCAGTGCATCCCCTAAAACGCGATATAAAGCGGGATTCTTTTTATGTGTTTCATCGCCAGCGGCTTTGCTTAAATCCTGCACAATAACCTCTAGATGTTGATTAGCACGGATAACTGCTTCGAACCCTTGGAGTGCTGTATCAAGATCACCAGATGCCAGTTTAGTTCGTGCTTCTTGCATCACCGCATTAACATCAATGTTACTCACTGGTACCGGCGCAGGAGATGCGGTTGGCTTAGGCGGTGGGGTGACGGGTTCCGGTGTTGAAGGAACAGCCTGTTCTTCTACAGTTTCAACTAGCCAATCAGGAATGTCTGCAGCGTTATCAACTGGCACGTCACTTAACCAATCTGGTATCTCTGATACTTCTGCGGTGTCGCTGCTAATTTCAGATTTTAACCAATCTGGCATATCCGCAGCCGCCAAATCTTCTTGGGTATCTAAACTGGATGGAACATTTTCGCTTAGCCAATCCGGTACGGCTTCTAATTCACCACTGGGTAGTGTTTCTTCATCTGGTAAATTAGCCGGTGATAATCCAGATGTTGCCGCAACAATTTCTTCCTCAATTTCGCCGGTGATATCCTCTTCAAACCATTCCTCTGGGATTTCTTTTAAGCCAGCCATTTGCATTTTACGTTCAAGCTCAAAGGCTTCTACCCAGGAATCATGAACATCCATATCGGCATCATCGTCTGCAAAAACCGCTGCCAAATCTTCTTCTTCAGATGTGGCTTCTTGTAGCCAGTCTGGAATATCAGGCTGTTCTTGGGGAACTTCAATATCAGTGGCTAACCAATCGGGCAAACCTTGCTGTGATTCTGGTAGACCATCCTCAATCGGCTCAGCTAACCAATCTGGTAAATCTGGTGGAACATCAATGGCTTCTTCATCTAAACCCAAATCTGCCACGATCTCGTCAGGATTTTGTGCTGTACCAAATAATTCAGGCGGGGGGGTACCTACTTGTTCTTTAAGCCAATCAGGAATGTTAGCTTCTAGTGGCGTGTCTTCGTCTTCTTCATCATCAATATAATCTGGAACATTACGCCGCGCCCCCTCTTCTAAAAGGGCATCCATCCAACCTTTCATCGCATCTGGGTCATTACCAGCCACACCACGATTGAGGTCTTCAATAATATCTTTGGGTTTGGGTGGGGTGGGGGTACGCGCTTGTGATTCAGCCAGTTGATCCAGCCAAGCACCTGGGTCAGAGGCATCCATGATGTCTAAGGTATCAGCATCAGTTTCATTATCAGCAAATAGATTATCGATCTCATTCTTGGCACTTAAATCTGGCAGCTCAATACTGGCATCAGTCATCAGTTCATCTTCACTAACACCCTGACGCTTGGCTAAGCTTTCTAGCCACTCAATGGTATCTTCGCCTTCAGTTTCATCAATCATGTCGGGTTCTGGTGGTGTAAAGGCGGGAGCAGCGTCTTTGGGTAGATCAAATACAGTGCCTTGTTCTTCTACCAAGCCATCTAACCATTCTAGCGGGTCAGTATCTTGGGTGTTTAAGCCTTCGATTTCTAATTCACCTAAATCAAGTGAGCTTAATTCATCGCCCAAGCTAGAAAGATCCATTTCTGGAAAATCCACGTCTTCCTCTACTTGGGCTAATCCTGCCAGCCAATCCAATTCATCTGGTTCACCTGTTGGTGCTGCTGCTGTTGATTGCGTAGTTTCTACATCCTCTAACGATGGCAGATCAAATATTGGCTGAGCGTCCTCTTGTTGAGCGGGTGCCGGTTGTTGAGGCGGTTGTTGTTTTTTAGCTGCAAGACGTGCGGCTTTTTCTTCCTCTTCTTTGGCTTTGCGTTTTGCCCACTCTTCTTCACTCATACCATATGGGATGTAGTTATCTTCCACTTGTACTGAGTCGGGGTCAATTTCTGCAATTTCCACTCGTTTATCGGTGGTGAACCCTTCAGTTGCTCCCTGACGTTCTGCCAAAGTTTCCATCCATGCCTGTAGCTCTTCCGGTGTCATCGAATCAAAATCAGGTAATTCACCAGAATCGGCTGGTTGTGATGCCGCCGGCGCAGGCTCCGGCTCTGTTTCTGGTGCAGGCTGGGCAGAAACAGGTTGCTGAGTGGATGGTTGCTGTTTTTTGGCTGCAAGGCGTGCGGCTTTTTCTTCCTCTTCCTTGGCTTTACGTTTTGCCCATTCTTCAGCACTCATCCCATATGGGATGTAGTTGTCCTCAACTTCAACGCTATTTGGGTCAACTTCACTAATTTCCACTCGTTTATCGGTGGTAAACCCTTCAGTCGCTCCCTGACGCTCTGCCAGCGTTTCCATCCAAGCCATTAGCTCTTCGGGCGACATCGAATCAAAATCGGGGGTGTTTTCGTCAGGCATTATCCGTTACCTCTTGAGATCATCGTCAGGTAAATCAGTATTGATAAATATCTTATCTTGATCTGTTTTACGTTACCAAAATACGATTTATACTTGTTTTATCCCTAATTAAGCTAGGGAGCTACTTGTCGTCGTCAACATCAAAGTTAAATTCCTCTGAATCTGTGTCGATGATACTTTCATCATAATCTAACCAGGGGGGGAGTTCTTCCCCAATTTCATCAAAATTAAAATCATCCTCGGTTAAATCATCAGTTGATTCAGCGAAAAGATCAAATGTCTCTTCTTGCTCTTGCTTAGTATAACTTGTTTCTTGCCGCAGCCATAATGGTGGTCGGGAAAAAACGAATCGCGCTTCTTGCTTAGAAGATTTGCCAGGCAAATTATCTGGATGAATAATTGGAGGTTGATTTGCCTCTGTTTCGACGATGGCATTCAGCCATTCAAAACCACTTGTTGATTCAGGGATAAACTCGGCTTCAATTGGCGTATCTTCCTCTGCCTCAAAATCCACATCAAGACCGGGCACCATCGCATTAAGCCAATCGGGTGCATTATCGGCTGGTGTTGGTTCGGTTTCTTCTTGTACAAACTCAAACGCCAGATCATCCTGATCTTGCGCGTCAACCGGTTGCATATCAGCTAGCCAATCAGGAGCATCCTCTTCGATGAGTTCGTCATCTTCATCATCC
>RFHA01000176.1 GCA_003696565.1 Chloroflexota bacterium | reverse complement strand
TTTGGGGTTGTTGCTATCGTGAATACATGGAACGTCAACTAGAACTCGCCCAACAATTTTTGGAACAGTCGCAGCTGCCAGATGGCAGTTGGCCTTATTACCTGACATCGGCACAAGGTTCGCCGGAACCGACATGTTACTGTGTGCTGGCTCTGGCAAACGGCCGTATTTCTGCCACAGACCCCATCCTGCAAAAAGCACTCAACTGGCTGCTTTCCCTTGTAAACGCAGACGGGGCTGTTGTTTTGCCCGAAGATGACGAGCCGCACTGGAGTACGGCCGTTTTATCCCTCACACTCACCCATTTACACCAACAAGAAGCCATGCGCGACCAAAACATTGCCTGGCTGCTTGCCACCCAAGGCACACCCAGCCAGCCAGACCCCTGGAACGCCATCCGCATGGACGGAAGCCTGATTGGCTGGTCATGGATAGGAAACACCTTGAGCTGGGTAGAACCCACAAGCTATGGGCTGCTGGCATTAAAAAAAGCAGGCATCATGAACCACCCACGCATTGCAGAAGCCGAAGCAATGTTATTTGACCGGGCATGTGTCAATGGCGGCTGGAATGTGGGCAATCCTGTTGTATGGGAGCGGGCACTGGATGCGTTTGTGCCACCAACGGCATTTGCTCTGCTGGCCTTGCAAGACAAAGCACCGCACGAAACCATCACCGCCGGATTAAGCTTTCTGCAAGAAGAAAGCCAGCGTGCCTACTCCACACTGTCTCTGGCTTTAACTATTTTGTGTTTTCAAGCCTATGCACTGCCCACTGAGCAATTGGTGGATTTGCTGTTAAGCCGTCAGTTGGCGGATGGCAGTTGGCGGCAAATGACGCAGTTAACAGCATTATCCATGCTGGCTTTGCAAAGCGTAACAGGAGGCGGCAATGTCTTCAAAATATAGCGGATACTCTCGCCGGGAATTTTTGAAGTTAGGCGGGGCAGCGTTGGGCGGTGGGGCACTAAGCTCGCTTGGTTACCCCTTGTTTAAGCGGGTGCAGCAGCCTTTGGCAAAGGTCACGGTATTAAAAGCAGCCTCTTATGGCGAAGATTTGTATGACGTTATCCGGCGGGGTTTACAAAATTATCCAAATGTGTTGGCGCGGGTCAAAAACGGCCGTGTTCTGCTCAAACCCAACATTGTCGATCACTATCCCAATCATCCTGTAAACACACACCCTGTCTTTATTGCGGCGGCGGCGGCGGCATTTTACCATTTTGGCGCGGCAGAAGTGCTTGTTGGCGAGGGACCAGGACACCGTCGGGACAGTGAGATGCTGCTGGAGTTGTCTGGCGTTGGGGATGCGTTAAAGCAGGAAAAGCTCCGTTTTGTGGATTTGAACCTGGATGCTATTAGCAAAGTGGCATTGAAGTCCAGCTATACCGGACTCAGTCATATGTTCTTTCCCAATACGGTTTTGGGGGCTGATTTGGTGGTTTCTTTACCAAAGCTGAAAACACATCATTGGGCTGGTGTGACCTTGTCGATGAAAAATATGTTTGGCACGATTCCGGGTGTTAAATATGGCTGGCCAAAGAATTTTCTGCATTGGCATGGTATTTCTGAGAGCATTATTGACATAATCAACACGATTCAACCGGGTTTTGCCATTATAGACGGGGTTGAGGGGATGGATGGCGATGGCCCGCTGCATGGGGACGTGGTACACAGTGGGGTGATTGTGATGGGGGATCA
>RFHA01000175.1 GCA_003696565.1 Chloroflexota bacterium | reverse complement strand
GATTTTCAACTGCATTATGTACATATTGAAGATACACCAGACCTAATGAGGCGGTTAGCAGCCGTTGGCTTAACAACACAGGAGGCGTGTGGCAATTCTGTTCGGAATATTTCTGCTTGCCCGTTGGCAGGCGTTTGCCACGACGAAGGATTTGATGTTAGCCCCTATGCAGATGCCATGACTTACTTTTTGTTGGGGCATGATGACGTGCAAGATTTTGGACGGAAGTTCAAAATTGCCTTCTCCGGTTGTGAAGATCACGCTTGTGGCTTGGTGCGGATGCATGACCTGGGGTTATTAGCACAAACCCGTTTGGTCGATGGTAAATTGGTACGTGGATTTAAGGTATTTGTTGGAGGTGGCTTGGGAACAGTGCCACATCAAGCAAAGGTGTTAGCTGAATTTGTCACTGAAGATAAAATTTTGCAGATGGCACAAGCGATTTCTCGTGTGTTTGCCCGCTTAGGAGAAAAGAATAACCGCAACCGGGCACGGATTAAATTCCTGGTAGCGGAACTTGGCATTGAAGAATTCCGGCGGATTGTTTTTGAGGAGATGGAAAAGCTGCCATATGATGAACGGTGGACGGCTTATATTCCCACTATTCCGTCTTTTGAAGAGCAACCGCTTGTCTCTTATGAGGCAACCCCGTTTGATTCGTTGCCAGAAGGGTATGAAACTTGGCATAACAGCAATGTTTATCAACAACGCCAAGCCGGTTATAGTGTGGTGACAATCAACCTCCCGCTAGGTGATCTCACCTCAACACAAGCTTTTCAATTAGCTGATATTGCCAAACAATATGTTGGGGATAAAATCCGCACCACTGTTGAGCAAAATATTGTCCTGCGTTGGGTTGCCAATCAACATTTGCCTGCCTTGTATGAGGCACTCCGTGCGATTGGTTTAGGAGAACCCGGTGCCGGTACGATTGTCGATATTACAACCTGCCCTGGCACAGATACTTGCAAGCTCGGTATTGCGTCCTCACGCGGGTTAACGCGGGAATTGCGCACACGCTTAGCTGCAAAAAGTGCTAGCCTGCCAGAAGCTATCAAAAACTTGCGTATTAAGGTGAGTGGTTGCTTTAATTCCTGTGGGCAACACCATGTGGCAGATATTGGGTTCTTTGGGAATAGCCGTCGCTCTGGTAATCATAAATTACCGCATTTTCAAGTGGTTTTAGGGGGACAGTGGGATAATAACGCGGGTAGTTTTGGTCTAGCAGTTGGGGCAGTACCCGCCAAATCCGTGCCAGATGTATTAGATACCATCACAGATCATTATGTGATGGAGCGGCAACGGGGCGAAAGTTTTCAGGATTGGGTCAAGCGGCTAGGCAAAAAGGAGATTAAATCTATCTTAGAGCCGTTTATGACTCTTCCCACTTTTGAACAAAAGCCTGATTTTTTCAGTGATTGGGGCGATTCTCGTGTGTATACCATCGGGGATATTGGCATTGGGGAATGTGCTGGAGAAGTCGTGTCGCTCTTTTCAATTGAAATTGTTAAAGCAGAAAGTGAACACTTTGAGGCATTGGTTGCCCTGGACGAGGGGGATTATGAACTCGCCGTGGAACGTGCCTATAAGGCGATGCTTTTGGCTGCACGTAGCCTCATCCGCACAAGCTATTTAGACGTAGGAACAGAGCCGGATGACATCGTGAACGAGTTCCGCAAACGCTGGTATGACACACAATTGTTTTTTGACCCATATGCTAAAGGCAAATTTGCGCGTTATCTATTGGCTCATCATGAAAAAGCACCAACGCAAATTACGCCAGATTATGCACATCAATTGGTCGAAGAGGCTCAACTTTTTATCGAAGCGACTCATGCTGCTGAGCAACGGGTCAGCACGCCATCAATTTAATCATCTGTCACAGGGTAATGCACTTTAAGAGATTAAGGGGCATGTGTTCAGTTGATCATAAAAGCACGTTTATCTATTTTTTAGGAGAGAAGCTAATGTTACCCAAAAGGCTCAGTGTAAAATTCTTCGCCAAAAACCCGGAAGTTGTTTCAACAGAGGCGTTTATTCCGGTCTTTCAAAATTGGATTCAACGCCGTAGTGTGCCGGGGTTGTTAATTGATGTGGCAGATTACAGCCATGTTCCACAAGGTCCTGGTATTTTGATTATCGCACATGAGGGAGACTATGCTTATGATTTCCGGGATGGTCGCCCTGGGATGGTTTATATTAGCAAACGTCCAGCAGTACAAACCCTCAATGAATTATTAGAGCATGCGTTCACCTCGGTATTAGCGGCTGTTAACCTAGTTGAAAAAGACAACCGACTTAACGGGTTGACGTTTGATTTATCACATGCAGAAATCAGCTTTGTGGATCGATTAAATACACCCAATACAGCAGAGACATTTCTTGCCCTGCAATCACAAATTGACCTGCCACTCACTCGTGTTGAAAACGATCCACGAGCTTGCCTAACGGTTACTGCACAATCATCAGATTTTAATACTTGGATTGAACGGTTGAAGGTTGTTGAATCGTTATGACGACACAATTACTTCTCATTGGTTTAAGTCATCATACGGCACCGGTGGACTTGCGAGAGCAAGTTCACCTAGATGATGCCGCACTAGAAATCATGCTCACCCGAATCAACGCCCTGCCACAGGTAGTGGAGACTGCGATTCTTTGCACCTGTAACAGACTTGAAATTTATGTCATCACAGAGCATCAACCTCTCACTGTGTTCGATGCTATTCAGGGGTTATTTCCAAGTGTCAATCTTTATTTAAGCCAAGGAGAAGCCGCTGTCTATCACCTATTCCGCGTGGCAGCAGGGTTAGAATCGATGATCCTGGGTGAGACTCAAATTTTAGGGCAAGTTAGCCAATCTTTACACATTGCCCAAGAGAACAACACAGCGGGTGTTTA
Organism: Chloroflexota bacterium; assembly: GCA_003696565.1. GTDB lineage: Bacteria > Chloroflexota > Anaerolineae > Aggregatilineales > Phototrophicaceae > DAOTWY01. The sequence goes on along the minus strand of RFHA01000175.1, from coordinate 2,868 downwards.
TCTCAACCGTCTGTTTATGTGTGCCATAAAAGCCGGCAAACGTGTCCGGGCGGAGACCAATATCAGCCATAACACCATGTCGATCAGTCAAGCGGCTGTTAACTTACTTAATCAGCGTGTAGCTAGTTTTATAAATGCCCGCACACTGGTTATTGGCGCGGGGAAAATGGGGCGCAAGGCGGTTGTGGCTTTACAACAGATTGGTGTAAAGCAAATTATTCTGATGAACCGTACCAACGCACGGGCGGCTTCTGTGGCACAACAGCTCCAAATTGAGGTTGCCCCCTGGGAGGATTTGCCTAAAGTATTACAAACCGTGGATGTCGTCATCACAGCAACCGCTGCTCGTCAGCCTATCATCACGCCGGAAATGATACACCCACAACTGACGTTAATGGACATCGCTGTTCCGCGCAATATCCACCCATCAATTGAAGGATTAGATATTGATGATGTGCGGCATGTGCTGGATACATCCTTGATGCAACGTAAAGCCTGCATTCCACAAGCAGAAGCCATTATTAAGGAAGAAACCGCGCTGTACGAAGCATGGGCAGCCGGGCGGAAAGTAGCACCTGTTATCACTGCACTACGACAACACCTGACAGACATTATGACGGCGGAGTTTCAACAAACAGTTCATAGTTTAAATTTAGCAGAAGATGAATTGAACGCACTATCTCATATGATGCACAAAGCGATCAACAAAGTCTTGCATCAACCTACCGTCACACTTCATCAGCAAGCCGTGCATGGATCAAGTCACATTATGGTGGAAGCGGTACGGACGCTTTTCGCACTGGATACATTAAGATGATTTTTCGGATTGGCACCCGTGGTTCAGATTTAGCGCGCTGGCAAGCGAGGCATGTTGCGGATTTGCTCCAGCGCGCACATCCACAACTTGATGTTCAACTAGTCATCATCAACACGCGGGGAGATCAGATCATCAACCAGCCCCTACCCCAAATTGGCGGCAAAGGGTTATTTACACAAGCATTAGAAAATGCCTTGTATCATGGTGAGATTGATTGTGCCGTCCATAGCCTTAAAGATTTGCCAACAGAAAACCCAGATGGCATACAGCTCGGTGCGATTCCACCACGCGGTGCAGTCGCAGATGTTTTGGTCAGCTTAGCCGGTTATACAATGGATACCCTCCCGAAAAACGCTATCGTCGGCACAAGTAGCTTGCGTCGAGCTGCTCAAATCAAATGTTTACGTCCAGATATATCCATTCAAGATATACGTGGCAATGTACCAACCCGCCTGCAAAAAGCCGCGGATTATGATGCGATTGTACTGGCACAAGCTGGTTTGGAACGGTTGAATCTCACACGGCATATCACCCAAATCTTGACGGATTTAGTCCCTGCTCCAGGGCAAGGAGCTTTAGGGGTGCAATGCCGGGAAGATGACACCTTCCTCAGCGCAATTGATGATCCCATAACACGCCTCACCGTGACTGCTGAACGTGATTTTCTGAAGGCATTGGGTGGTGGGTGTGCTGTACCGGTAGGCGCGTTAAGCACAATTGATGGCGATACACTGCGGTTGCATGGGCGTATCAACAGCGTGGATGGAACCCAACAAATCGATGTGTTCGGTCAGTGTGCAGTTTCTCAAGTGGCAAACCTAGCGCAATTATTAGCAACTCAAGCGATTCAACAAGGTGGAAAGGCTCTTTTAGGTTGAGTGTTGTGATGAACGGTAAACGTGTGGTGATTACCCGAGAAATGGAGCAAGCACAACAATTTGCAGAGGTGATTCGCCAAGTCGGTGGTGAGCCGCTGATATACCCATGTATTGCTTATGCGCCATTAACTGTTGAAATACCTACTCCACAGAATTATGATTGGCTGATCTTCACCAGTCGTAACACTGTACGTGCCATGCAAGGAATAGATTACTCCGGTGTAAAAATTGCAGCAATTGGTAAAAAAACAGCAGCAGTCCTAAGCCACCCGGTGGACTTTATCCCTTCAAGCCCCAATGCAGCTAGTCTTGCAACAGAGTTACCCATTTGTCCTGGTGAGCGTGTTTTGATCCCCTGCTCAGCATTAGCAGCCCAAACGCTAGCGAACGGTCTGACAATGCGCGGTGCGGTTGTGAATCAGCTTGCCATATATACCATGACCATAGGTACAGGTGGTGATGACGTACCACGGATGCTGGATCAAAACCAAGTCGATATTTTAACTTTTACTAGCCCATCCACAGTCAGGAATTTCTTAAAGCGGGTGAATGACCATCCAAATGCTTATCATTTACCCGCCGTGTGTATTGGAGACACAACGGCACAAGCTGCTATCATGAATGGATTTAAACATGTATACTCGGCAAGAGGGTCTATGATAGAGGTTTTATGTTTGATCTAACACGTCGCCCACGTCGATTACGTTATAGTCATCATTTACGCCGCCTGACGGCTGAAACATCACTCAATCCGGCGGATTTTATCGCACCATTGTTTGTGCGTCATGGAAAGAACATCCGCAACCCCATTCAATCAATGCCAGGGCAATATCAACTTTCCATAGATCAATTGGCAGCAGAAGCCACTGACATTGCAAACTTGGGCATTCCCGCCATTATTCTATTTGGTATCCCCGCCAAAAAAGACGCACTTGGCTCAGAAAATTATGATCCGGCGGGGATCATCCCTCAGGCGATCCAAGCAATCAAACGTGAAGTGCCGGAGTTAGTTGTCATCTCAGATATGTGCTTTTGTGAGTATACCGATCATGGGCATTGCGGCATCATCCAGGATGGCTATTTGATGAATGACGAAACCCTTGATCTACTTGGGCAAGCGTCTGTTATCCACGCTCAAGCTGGGGCAGATGTTATCGCACCATCTGGGATGTT
>RFHA01000174.1 GCA_003696565.1 Chloroflexota bacterium | reverse complement strand
ACCCGTCGCAGGCCAGATAGTCGTCGTGCAAAATGGTGGGGGGAACGGCCGATAACTGTTTGGCTGCCAGCGCCTTTTGTGTCGGGTCTGCCTGTGGTGACCACGCATATTGGGTAATAAAGTCAACCGCCTGTGCCGGGTTTGTTAACGTACTATCTAACAAGGCCTGGCTCACTTTCAGGCGGGCACTGGTTCCGGCCAAAACCAGCCCGGCAAGCCAATCCGGTTGGCGCAGCCCTATCTCTTGGGCAACTGCGCCCCCCATGCTGTGACCAATGACAACGACTTTGGGCAGTTCAAGCTGGGCGATGAAGGCCATGACTGCGTCGGTGTAACCGGCAATGGTTTGGCGGCCTGGGGGTTCGGAACGGCCGTGACCGGGCAGATCCAGGGCGTAAACGGCCGTGTTTGGCAGTTGGCGTAAAGAAGACGGCCAGTCCAGGTGGCTGCCGCCTGCGCCATGAACCAGCACGACGGCCGGTCGCAGGGAAAGGGTTCCCTGTTTGGCGTAGAACAATCGTTGTTGGTGAATGCGGATGTATGGCATGTGGAAATTATAGCAGATGGCGGGGGAAACGGCCGTAATACAAACAAAAAAGCCACCCATTTGGGTGGCCTCTTGCTTAATCATTGCCAGTGGGCGGTACAAGACTCGAACTTGTGACCTCTACGATGTCAACGTTTTGGGAAGTGGGTTTGTTGGGTTGTGGAGGGTTCCCATAGGTCGAGTTGTAGGCCGGTTTTGATGGTGGCTTCTGTTAGTTCTTCTTCGTCTATGTTGGCGTAGCCGCGTGTGGTGTTGATGCTGCTGTGGTCTATGAGGAGGGAGGCCATTTCTAGACCGACTGCCCTGCGGCTGCGCTTGACTTTGGCGTGCCGTAATGCGTGGGCCCGGAAGATGGGTATGCCCAGGTTTTTGCAGTGCCGCACGAGGATGGCGCTGATGCCGTTGGCTAGTATTTGCCCTGGTTGATGATTGGCTGCCCACCCTATTACGGCGTATTCGTTTGCTCCCGCTGGCCGTATTTGTTCCCAGATTTTCCATAGTTCGGCGGTGCGGTTGGTAAATGAGTAGTCCCGGTCGTTGGTTTTGCCGATGACGGTGATGGTGTAGGCGGCGGCCGGTGTTTTGGTGGCTTCGTTCATTGCTTTTGCCCCAAGGTTGGATATTTCCCCTGCTCTGGCCCCTGTTTCGTACAGGAATGTGATGATGAATAGGTCGCGCAGGTCGCGGATGGCTTTGTCTGTCCATCCGCTGGGGCTGGCTTGTAGGTTGTGGAAGATGTCGCGGTATATGAGGTTGTTTTGCTGGAGTTTGTTGGCCAGGTGGCTCATGATTTTGTGGATATGGGCTTCTGGCGCGGCTTTTGAGCGTTTCTTCCTATTTTTTCGGGTTCTGGTGGGCTTTATACTCTTGGCGATGTTTTTGGGATGGTATCCCTTCTTTTTGCACCACTTGAAGAATTGCCGTATGTCCCCGATACATGTTCTCATTGTGTCGGGTGAGTAGGTAAGCCACCGCAGTTTTACATATTCCTTTAACCACTTTCTGTTGAGGTCGGTTATTGGATTATCCCCTAGCTTTTCCCCAATTGGATAAAGGTTGTAGTAAAGCCGACAAATGGTGTACTCGGATATGCCTTTGGCAAGTCTCTTTTTGAGGAATTTCTGGAGAATGCCGAAGTAGCTTTCTTTTGGATATGGGTGCTCGAGAAATGTTTTTACTTTCTTTTGCATCGTGAACGTCCTTTATCTGAATTGATTTTTATTCTGTCCACAATGCGTTTTTTTTCGTTTTTGGCAGTGAGGTCTTTGGTTTGACGGCCGGGGCCTTGCTGCATTCCCTATTTTAGTTCATTTTGTGAGGTGTTTCATGTTCCATTCGCCTGCCCAGTTGTTGCAGACGCTGAATGACGGCCGTTTGCATGTGTTGATTGCGTTGATTTGTTTGGGTGACAAGCTGCCCGTGAGTGAAACGGCCGTTGCTGCAATGGTTGGGCGGCATCGTGATACGGTGCGGGGTCATTTGCAGAGCTTGGAGGCGCTGGGGCTGACGGTGCAGTTAAGCCGGAAGTCTGGCTGGACGCTGACAAGCCGGGTTGAGCAGCTTCCGCTGCCGTTGTTGTGGCAAGGTCATAGTGGTGTTTTGTTGAATGCTGAAAATGGGGTGAGCACACAATCACCCCGGCCGGTGGCGGGCACACAACCGTTACCGGTGGACGTGACAAGCTCAAAATTGTCGCGGCCGGTGGAGAGCGCACAATCTTCGCCGGTGTTGGGTGAGAGCTCACAATCGAACCCGCAAAGTTATCCGCAAAGTTATCCACAGGAAACGGCCGTTTCTGCTGCAGCCGGAGCGGATTCGCTGAAAAATTCAGCGAATGACCAGCCTCCCCCAACGGATTCGCTGAAAAATTCAGCGAATAATGCCCAAAATCAGCCGGATTCGCTGAAAAATTCAGCGAATGATGCCCATTCTATATATGTTCATAAACAAAATAATTCTAATCATTGTGAACAACAACATTCTAGGGACGTGGGCGATTCGCCGAAAAATTCAGCGAATGAGGGGGAAACGGCCGTTTCTGCGGCCGGTGAAGCCTCGGCCGGTGGCGAGACGGCTACGGCTGAATTTTTGGCGGGTGTGGGGCTTTCTGCGCCGCTTCCGGCGGAGTTTGCGGATTATCCGCTGGATTCTGCACTGGGTTACTGGTGGCTGGCGCTGGCCGTGCGAATGCGGTCGCCGGTGGGCTTTTTACGGCGGCGGCTTGAGCAGGGTCACCAGTCGCCTGCGGATGAGTTTCTGGCATTGGCGCGGGCGTGGCTGGCTCTGGATGACGGCGGCCGGGCGGCCGTGCTGGATGCGCTGAACCGGGTGCGAAACGGCCATGACCGGCTGCATCTGCCTGACGGTCTGCCTTATCTGCCGTTTCGTCCGCTGCTGCGGGCGTGGCATGGTGCGCGTGATTGTGGTGCGTTGTTTGTGCCTGATTGTATGCGGCCGGAAACGGCCGTTTCTGGCCCTGCGGCCGGTGACGGCTGCCCAGGCTGCGGTTCGGTTGGGTATTTTGACCGGGGCGGCCGGTGTCTGGTCTGCTCCGGGGTGATTCAACGATGAAAGGGGGTGATT
>RFHA01000173.1 GCA_003696565.1 Chloroflexota bacterium | reverse complement strand
GGGAGTCGGCGCACTGATGTCATCATCAACGCGCTGGGCAATTGATGGCGTAACGATCAGCACGATGACTCCCAAAATAAGCCAACGTTTCATCGAAATCACCCTGGAACAGCCACAGCGTCCAGCACTTCAGCGGCGAGTTCGTATTTTCCAAAAGCCGGGATGATATACGCACCGGCGACCATCCCACGCACCGCCCGTAATAATTCCTGTGCAATTCGTACCCCTTCTGCTGGGGCATCATCACCGGCATCTTCCATGCGTTTCATGATGTGGTCTGGAATAGAAATGCCTGGCACTTCATGGTGCAGGAACAACGCATGGCGCAAACTGAAAAGTGGCATAATCCCCATCAAAACCGGTAGCTCAAAAGGTCGAGCGTTGATTTCTTCATAACGTCGAATAAACGTTTCAATGCGGTGTGGTTCAAAAACCGCCTGCCCCAGGGCAAAATCCGCACCGGCTGCCAGTTTATTGTTTAATACTTTGATCTCTTTATCCAAGTCATTGGCAAACATATTGAGGGCACAGCCGACTGTAAAAGCGGTTGGTCTACCGATAGAATTGCCACCCATATCCTCACCATAGTTCATCTTATGCTTGATAAGCTCAATGAGTTTAGAGGGAACAATATCGTATTGATCGTTCGCATCAGGATAGTCTCCAATTTTGGTTGGATCACCCATTGTGACGAACAGATTCCGTAAATCCAGGGCGTGCGCGGCTAATAAATCGCCTTGAATACGGAGTAAATTCCGCCCACGTGTTGGAAAGTGTAACACCGTTTCTACACCAACCTGGGAATGAATCACATGCGCCACCGCCCACGGACTCATCCGCATCCGCGCAGCAGGTGTATCTGCCACATCCAAAATATCTGCGCCAGCATCACGCAACATCTTGGCACTACGAACCAGTTTTTCCACATCAAAGCTACGAGGCGGGGCAATTTCTACCGTAATCGTAAATTTGCCGTCTGCCAGACGTTCCGCTAGCATCGTAGGGTGATCTGGCACAGCCTCGACATCATCGCCATTAGTTTCAATGATTTGGATATTTGGCACCTGACGGGAAGCATCATTCAATGCCGCGCGCATTGCAGCAATATGTTGGGGGGTTGTACCACAGCAGCCGCCAATAATCGACGCGCCAATTGCTTTAAAGGTCAGCGCATAATCCCCAAAATAATCCGCAGAAGCAGGATACATCACACGTCCGCCACTTGTTTGTGGAAAACCCGCATTCGGCATAGCCGAAAAGCGTAAACCAGGCAATGTTTGGTGCATCGCTTGTAACACAGTGGCGACTTGATTCGGTCCAATACCACAATTCACGCCGATGACATCCGCACCAGCTCGTTGCAGTTCATGTGCAACACGTGCCGGGGTATAGCCAAGCGGGGTACGGTTATCATCACTAAAGGTCATCTGCGCAATAACCGGAATATCAAGGTCATCGTTTAATCGAATGGCTTTAATCACATCCAGTGCGATGAAAATCTCTTGATGATCGGTAAATGTTTCCAGTAGGATACAATCCACCCCGGCATGGATCAACGCGCGGATCTGTTCCACATAAGCCGTACGCACGTCTGACTTGTTCAAACGTCCATAAGGGCGCATCCCGACACGGATAGGACCAACCGACCCTGCAATATAGATATCCTCATTGACACCGCTAGAGGCAATTGCGTCTTTGGCAATTTGTACGGCTGTTTGGTTGATCTCCACGACTTTACCACTTAAGCCATATTCTTCCAATTTATAACGATTTGCCCCAAAGGTGTTCGTTTCAATCAGGCGCGAGCCGGCATGGATATAATCCAGATGAATCTGTTTGACAATTTCCGGCGAGGTGAGGTTAAGCGCGTCAAAGCAAGCATTTATCGCCGCGCCACGTTGATGCAACAACGTCCCCATTGCACCATCTGCCAACAAAGGGGTAGCCTGTTTCAGGCGATCTCTTAAAGGGAGTTTAGCCATTTTACATTCCCACGATCTCATGTTTAGGTATAAGATGAAACCCAAACTAAATTACTGACGACAACTGTATTGTAGCGTTATTCAAGAAAATATCGTAGAGATAGTTCTACCACAATGCCATACGCGATGCACAAGAACAAAAGATATAGATCAAAGAGCCTTCACCGTCTTGTGCATCCACCACCCGCCAGGAAACCCGCGCCGCGCTATTATTGCGGGTATAGCCGTCTATTTCTAATTGGCGATATTGGCTGTTGTACCAACTCCGCACAGTTGCCGCACGGTCTGGCGTATATAAAACACGGACGGTTTCTCCTACGCTGTAAGGCATCAACCAAGAGTAATCTTCTTCCACAACCTCTGCATTAGGATAATCAATCACCCAGGTATTGAAATCATAACGACAGGTAAAATGCACCGCAGTATAAAACACCAGCCCCAAAATCAATACACCAAACGGCATTAATAGAATGACGACTAAGCAACTACGCCAAGAATACGGTTCACGCTCCATCATCTCATTCCTATCTTTTATCTTTGAATACAATTCCCGCGCATTAGTACCATGGAGCCACCTGCTTCACCCAAATCTCGGTCTGCCATGCCGACAAAGAAATTTGCCCGCGCTAAATCTGGCGTGCCTTCCCGCGCGCGGTTCGCCGCAACTGTTTGACCATACCAAGTACGTACATCTGAAGGTGGCAACGGAACGTATAGCTCCATTGATGTCTCACCTATACCAAAGGGACGGAAAAAATTATAATCCTGCCGGATAATTTCGGCATCGGGGTGGATCGGCATGATGCGGGTCATTTCTTCATAGCAGATGTTATCTAATATCGTCACACACCCGCCTAAAAAAGCAAACACTGCAAAGAAAATCACAAAAACGCTAAACAATCCACCACTTAAACACCCACGTGGATGATCCATGCTAAAAACTCCATATCTTTATAGTCATGTTTGAAACAACAGTTAACGGAGTATCATAATACCTCTTGATCTTTTCCTACTAGGTATAAAAGATCCGATTTTAAGCAAAAATGCCCCCAAAGTTGGAGGCATATAGGCTTACTTTAGCGCAACATTATGGCGTTTTTGTGTGGAAAATATGGAGGAACTGTTTTAATCAAGAGCATTCAATAAATCATCCAAGTTTGCACGCTGGATTGGTCGTTCGCCGGCTTCAATCTGCTTAATCATTTGCACCAGGGCAGCATTAACTGGTGTAGGCACATTAACGCGCTTTGCCTGTTCCACAACATAGCCATTGAGATAATCAATTTCGGTTTTACGTCCGCGTTCCAAACTTTGCAGACTAGACGACTTCAGTTTGCCATATTTCCGCCCGACAAAACGCACCAATAAATCCTTAATCCACCAAGTCAATTGCCCAGCATTCGGTGGCACATAAAGCAACTTTGGGTTCGTGGCGATACGCTCTAGCGTCACACCGGATGCTTCTGCCGTATCAATTACTTCGCTATATGCCCGCAAGAAGGCACGACGCATCCGTTTATCCTGTAACATCACACCTAAGGTGTCGCCAGTTAGTGCGCCGATAGTGGTAATTGTACAGTTGATCGCCAGCTTACTCCATAATGCACCGCGTATATTCGTTGTCACCACCACTTTGGCAGATGTTGCCATCGCTTTTTCTAGCGTACGCAGCCGATCCGTTATTTGACCATCTAACTCGCCGATATGTGTTGTGCCAATACTGGTTTTTTCGTAAACACCAGGCGCGTGCATCGTCCCACCCCAGCCGATAATACCACTCACCACGCGCTCTTTGCCGATGATTTCCGCAACGGCATCCTCCACAATACCATTTTGAAAGGTGACCACATACCCCTCTGGTTTAAGCAGTGGGATCGTCTGCCTTACAGCATCCAACACGCCGGTGGCTTTCATGATGAGATATGCCACATCAAACTGCGCATCAGATGGTAAATCTGTCAAATATGTATATGCCTGAGCTGGAACAGTCGCAGCACCTTCTGGTGTGGTAATTTGCAAGCCATTCGTATTAATTGCTGTTGTAATTTCTGGGTTGTTGGTCACCAATATCGGATCATAGCCATGCAAAATCATACGCGCGGCAACCACACCACCAATACCACCGATTCCTTCTATTAATATACTTTCACTCATCATCAATTACCCTTTTTGCAATAGATTTAACCCTAAAAGACAGTTGATTGCAAAGAGACACACTTATATAAAAATGCCCACCGTTTTTGTACTTCCCAAAGTTTGCTAAAGACAATATCGTTTAGAGATCTTCGGCATAATTGAGACAGTATCTACGCGAACAAGCATCTTTGAGTTACATTTATCACAATTGAATGCAAGTCAGTTTTGAGGAAGATAATTGATGCCGTTGTTTGTCATGGTCATTTTTGGAGCGATTGTGTTAGGGGCTGGAGCCATGCTCTCACCTGCTTATCCAACTAAGCAACCTCGTATTGCATTGGCGGGAACACTAGCCCTAGCGTTTATTGTCGGTGGCACGGTGTTTTATTCATCGCTGTTTGGCTGGGATACCCTAGTGATTGATTACATGATGTTCGCATTAGTGACGGGCATCTTTTTGGGTGGGACTCTCTCCGTTGGGCAAATGCGTGCCGAAGCAAAAGGGCAAGAGTTGCTAGATAAAGATCAGGGCTGGACAGGTCCACAGGATTTAACGTTTTTTGCTGTGGTGGCGTTGCTGTTCGGCTTACCGGTGATTTTGTTACAAGTGCCATTAGGAACAGATGCTCAAGCATATGGGTATATGGCACTCACCACGCGGGAAGGCGGCACGTTTGATACGCTCGCGCCCTTCCTGCCGGATGTACAATATCTTTATTCGCCTGGGTTTAGCGCACTCACAGCATATCTTAGCCAACAACTCAACCAAGGAATTCATACCGTGCAGTTTTGCGTGGGGGCTGTATTAGGGCTGCTCAATGTGTGGCTAGCATATGACTTTGGTGCAGAGCTGCGAGACAAACGACTAGGACGCGCGATGGGGATAGCAATGCTGCTAGGCGTGGCGGTGTTTGGTATGTTGCTGGAAGGGCAATATACCGCATTGATGGGCTTGGCGTTTATTCAGGCATTTTTTATCTTTGCCTATCGTTATTTGCAATACGGCTATCCGGTTGATCTAGTGTGTGCCGGGTTGATGCTTGGCGCAACAGCGATCAGTCATGCCGGATCAACTATCATTCTGTTATTAGGCTTTGTGCCATGGCTGGTTTCTATGTGGCTTGGTAGCCCTAAACCAGATCAACAACGATGGTTGTGGTTGGTGATAGGTGTGCCGCTGGTCGCACTCGTGGCAGTTTCCCCCTGGGTGGTAGATATTCTGCCGTTGTTGGACGATGTCACATCCCCGTTTGAACGTTCGGCTACGCATGTGCTAGTGATGGCACAAAATCATGGTGTAATCATCCTGCCGATTGCATTACTTGGTGGCTGGCTTGGGTGGCAACGGCGCGATCCGATTGTGATTCTAGCAATTGGCTGGCTGTTTTTCATCCTAGATTTTGCGGCAACAGGTGGGTTTGCCGCACTGTTGCCGTTCATCACACGCTATATCAGCCCGGCAGATATGGCATGGCACGGTCCTATCCTGGCATATACAATTTTAGGTGGCATGGGCTTGCTGTATCTATGGGATGAAGTCATTCAACCACGTATCAATCTACACATAACCTATCGGCAGTCATACCTTGTAAATGCCGCATTAGCAGCCATATTATTAATACTTAGCCTATTCTATGAACCTGTTTTAAACATATTAAACCTACCAGAACGCGATGTGTCCGCCTCAGAGATTGAGGCGATGCTGTGGGTGAAAGATCATACTGCGCCGGATGCTCGTGTATTGGGGCGATCGAATTGGACGGCAATTATTACTGAACGGGATGCAGTCAACGTGCCACAACTGCCTTATGCAACAGGATATAACGAAACAATCCGTGAGCTGTTAGAACAATTTTGGCAAGCACCACAAGCAAATTCTACGATTCTCAACGATGTAACTTATATCATCACGGCGCAACCATTCGTTATCTCGGGGTATCAACTTGTTCATTCCGTGGGAGATGTACAAATTTTAGCACGTCAAACAGAATAAGACTTGTCGTTAGGCAATCTTCACAGCATAATTTGTGCATATTATCCCATTGAAAGATTGAAACATGAGAAGAAATCTGCCTTTACGCTTTGAATTTATCCCATATCCGATTTGGCGGCGTAAAATGCCGAAAGTCATCAACACATTAACTAAACCGATCATCCAACGATTTTATCCTTTGGCATATGATGAAACACCACCACCAGACCCGGCAAGTATGGCAGATGTGTTAGTACGTTATCGGTTGCTGCCAGATATGACATTGACTGAAATTCATCAGGCGTTATTAGAAAGCCAAGCACAAATTGAAAACGCCTATAGTGATGTCACACCAGATTTTCTCAGCACGCCGGAAGCACCAGCTCGCATCCCAGCACAATGGGAAACCATGGAAAGCATTATCGTGACGTGGCCCACTATTTACCCTCCCCTCTGGGATTTGCACAGTGAGATGGTGGAGGCAATTGCCCCCGTGGCAGAAGCGGTCATCATTGTACCAGGGGAGCTATGGGCACATGCTGCCTGGGTATATTTGATGCAACGTGGCAACTTAGGCACATATCAGAACCGTGTCAAATTTTTAGTACTGCCAATTGACGACATCTGGGTACGGGATTATGGTCCAATTGTATGCTTAGATGATGCAGGTCATCAAATTGCGTTCAGTGCTGTGTACGATCATCTGCCTAAGTATCCACAAACACGGGATAATGCCATGCCCTGGCATTGGGCAGCATATATGGGAATGCCGATCTTTTCATTGAATTTACATACAGAAGGCGGTAATTTGTTGAGTGATGGCACGGGGACGCTAATCATGAGCGAGCAGATTTTCCGTGCAAACCCAAAGTATAATCGCCAAACGCTAGAAGATTATTTGCATACTGTTTTTCAGTATGACAAGTTAATCATCACGCCCAAATTAGCACTAGAACATACCGGGCATGTTGATTTGCTGGCTAAACTGGCAAATGCGAATACGGTGCTAGTTTCTGCACCAACATCGGCATCTACCGCCGCACAACTTCGTGCTAATATCACGCTTTTTAATCGGGAAACAAACGCAATCGGAGAACACTATACAGTGTTTGAACTCCCAACACCGCCACTATACTTTAATTGGGGGGCTTATGCCATCCGGCGGAGCTACACCAATTCATTAATCGTCAACGGGAGAGTATTAGTACCCATCTACAGCCTTAAAGAAGATGACACAGCACTACGAATCTATGAGGAAGCCATGCCAGATTATGAGATCATCCCAATTGATTGCACAAGTGGCATCAACGGCGGTGGCGCAGTCCATTGTATGACAAAAGAGGTTCCTGCCAAGGCGAATTAACCCATTAACCAACACGCAATTAAAAGACGCTTCTCAGGCTGTTATTATATACTGGATATACAATTCACTTGATTGTTAAAAGTCAATAAGGTTACGCATGAGTGCCAAAGATCATCAAAAACAAGCAGGTAACACGCCGGTGACTGTCGCAATTGTCACAGTGAGCGATACACGCACACCCGAGACCGATGGTAATAAGCAGTATTTAGAGGCGCGGCTCACAGAATTAGGGCATCGGATTGCAGCCTATCGCCTCATTAAAGATGAGCCAGATCAAGTTGAAACCGTGCTAGATGAGTTAGCGGAGATGCCCACCGTGCAGATCATCTTGTTCAATGGTGGGACGGGGATCGCCCCGCGTGACACAACTTATGATGTGGTCAGTCGTAAATTGACCAAGGTGTTGCCGGGCTTTGGGGAGTTGTTCCGCATGGTGAGTTATGATGAAGTCGGCGCGGCTGCCATGCTTAGCCGGGCAATCGGCGGGGTTTATGGCGATAAGCTGGTATTTTGTATGCCTGGCAGCACCAATGCCGTCCAAACTGCCATGGAAAAACTGATTATCCCACAAATGAATCATCTTGCATGGGAAATTAAACGGTAATTTTTTTGAAAATAGTTGAAACACACATATATCAAACGCCGATTATAGCATGGTATCCTGCCGTAAAGTGTGGTTCAATTCCTGCGTGCAAATGCGAAGGAAGAACACCATGCGAACGTTATTTATCGTCCCAACACCAATTGGTAATTTAGAGGACATCACACTGCGTGCGCTACGGGTTTTAAAGGAAGTCAGCTTGATCGCCGCGGAAGATACCCGTACCAGCCGCGTACTACTCAAACATTATGATATTCACACCCCACTTACTAGTTATCATGAACACAATAAATTGGATAAGTTGGAAACAATCATAGCAGCGTTGGATAGCGGCGATGTCGCATTAATTTCTGATGCAGGCACACCTGGAATCAGCGATCCTGGTTATGAGTTAATCCAAACCGTAATTGCACAGGGGTATAATGTGGTGCCACTGCCCGGCGCAAATGCCGTCATCACAGCATTCGTTGCATCTGGCTTTCCAACTGATAGCTTTATCTATATGGGCTTTTTCCCACGTAAGGCAAGTGCCCAAGTGGCATTTTTGAATACACTCCAAACAGAGACACGTCCCGTTATTTTATATGAAAGCCCTAACCGGTTGCTTGATACATTACACAGAATTGTTGACGTATTAGGCGAGGCGCGTGCAATATGCGTTGGGCGTGAATTAACCAAAATCCATGAAGAATTTCAGCGTGGTAGCGCGGCAGATGTGTTAGCACACTATCAAGCAAATCCACCACGGGGTGAAATCACCCTCATCATTGGTGGGGTACAAGTCGCTAATACAATATGGGATGAAGCCCGCGTACGATCTGCTTTAGTAGCACGGATTAAAGCGGGTGAATCACATTCTAGTGCCGCCAAAGCCGTTGCTAAAGAATCTGGCTGGAATAAACGCGATGTCTATCAATTAAAGATACAAGATAAAGAGAACCTGGAATGACAATTAAGCCAATCCGTGTATTGATGGTTTCAAAAGCGTGTGTTGTGGGTATTTATCAGCGTAAGTTAGAACACATTGCGCAACATGGCATTGATCTCAAAGTGGTTGTTCCACCAGCGTGGCAAGATGAGCGTGGCACAACCCCCCTAGAGCGCGCGTACACTACCGGATATACATTAGATGTGTTACCCCTCCGTTTTAATGGGAACTTTCATCTGCATTTCTACCGTGGGTTAAGGGGAGTCATACGTGATTTTAAGCCGCATATCGTACATATTGATGAAGAACCTTATAACTTAGCAACCTGGCAATGCTTGTATCATGCCAAGCAAATAGGTGCAAAAGCGTTGTTCTTCACCTGGCAAAATATTTTACGACAATATCCTATCCCGTTCCGTTGGGGAGAACGTTGGGTATTGCGTCATAGTGATTATGCATTAGTTGGCACAGACAGCGCGGGAGAAGTATGGCGGGCAAAAGGCTATACCGGGCGCATGAAAACCATACCGCAGTTTGGCACTGATACGGATTTGTTCAAACCACAAAATGAAGTTATACAGCGACGCAATGGCTTTACGATTGGTTATATCGGGCGACTGGTGGAAGAAAAAGGCGTACAGATATTGCTTCAGGCAGTGGCACAGCTCAGTGGCGATTGGTCGTTACGTATTTTGGGCAGTGGTCCTTATCAAGCGACTTTGGTTCAACTTGCCAGTCAACTAGGTATCTTAGAGCGTGTTTCGTTTGATTCCCCGCTACCTTCTCAACAAATTCCGGCATATTATCATCGGCTGGATGTGCTGGTGTTGCCATCGCTAACTCGTTCTAACTGGAAGGAACAATTTGGGCGGGTCTTGGTAGAAGCGATGTCTAGCGGTGTACCTGTAATCGGCTCTGATAGTGGTGCTATTCCAGGTGTAATTGGAGAAGCGGGGTTTGTTGTGCCAGAGGCAAACGTAAATGCCTTAGCAGATATTTTAATGACATTACAGTCGGATTTTTCATTGCGGGCACATCTCAGTATGTTGGGGCGGGAGCGTGTACTCCAACATTTTACACATGAGCAGATTGCTAAAGAGACCGTTGCGGTCTATCATGAGATGCTGGACTGATCCCCGTATTGAATATAGACACTTTATCTCTTGATATATTTTTTTCCACTCCATGGATTGACAAATTATTGCATCCATTGTTATGATACATGAGTAATCTCATAAAGAACGGGCGAGAGAACCGGCTTCATGACCCCGTAGCAACCGCTGAAGACTCAGCACGGTGCTAAATCCGGCAGACAGTTGTCTGGAAGATGAGTGAGTGACATAGTGAAAACCAACACACTCCTTCCAAACATGGGGGAGTGTTTTTGTTAATTGTGATTAGACCACCCAAAACCCCACATAAAAAGCCCAAGGAGTCGTGAATGATTGCAACCACCAGCAAACGAATTTTTACTAACCGCCGTTATTTAGATGCCATAGAAGATCATGTGGTGTTGTTTGATGGTGCAATGGGCACCAGTATTCAAAAGTATAAGCTCACAGCTGCGGATTATGGCGGTGAGCAATATGAAGGCTGTGTTGATTATTTAGTCGTTACCCGCCCAGATGTCATTCAGGCAATTCATGCCTCATTTTTGAGTGTTGGAAGTGAAGTTGTAGAAACCAATACTTTCCGCGGCAACCGGTGGACATTAGCCGAATATGGCTTAGGGGATCGTGTGTTGGAAATCAACCGCACAGCAGCACGCATAGCCCGTGAAGTGTGTGATCGCTTTGAGCGCGAAACCGGCATTCCACGTTTTGTAGCCGGTAGTATTGGACCCAGCGGCAAGTTACCCAGCGGCGATGATCCCGATTTAAGTAATGTCACGTTTGATGAGCTGGCAAACCTGTTTTATGAACAAGCACA
The DNA here is from genome assembly GCA_003696565.1 of Chloroflexota bacterium. Lineage (GTDB taxonomy): Bacteria > Chloroflexota > Anaerolineae > Aggregatilineales > Phototrophicaceae > DAOTWY01. The sequence continues at coordinate 5,118 of RFHA01000173.1, read as the reverse complement.
AGGCTTAGTTGAAGGCGGCGTAGATTTATTGCTGATAGAAACCAGCCAAGATATTTTGGAGGTCAAAGCGGCTGTTCACGGTATTAACCGCTATTTTGAGGATGCCGGGGTGCGGATTCCGCTTCAGGTACAAATTACGTTGGATGTTTCCGGCAAGATGTTGTTTGGAACGGACATCGCCGGCGCACTGACAACATTAGAAAGCCTACCAATTGATATTATCGGGATGAATTGTTCAACCGGACCAGAATATATGCGGCAACCTATTCAATATTTGGTAGAGCGTGCCACACTGCCCATTAGTGTTTTGCCAAACGCCGGTTTACCTATCAATGTGGATGGTGAAGCAGTGTATCCCATGGAGCCAGAGCCATTTAGTGAGATGGTCAGTGAGTTTACGCGCTGGGGGGTCAATGTCGTGGGAGGGTGCTGCGGCACACAACCCGAGCATCTCAGCAAGTTGTACCAGGCAATTAACGGTTATAGCTATAACGAATATCTGGATGCGATCAAACTCGGCAAAAGTATCAAACGTCAACCACCTCAAAAACGCCAACCCATCCATGAGCCACAAGCATCTTCTGGGATGACCGCCACGCGCATGATCCAAAATCCAGGTCCAACATTGATCGGTGAGCGAGTCAACAGCCAGGGCAGCCGTAAAGTGAAACGTCTTTTGTTGGCTGATGATTACGATAGCATCGTGCAGATTGCGGTGGATCAGGTAGAAAATGGCGCGCACATGCTGGATGTTTGTGTGGCATTAACCGAGCGCAATGACGAAAAAGAACAAATGCAGAAATTAGTTAAAAAGTTGGCGATGTCGGTTGAAGTCCCATTGATTATTGATACCACTGAGGCAGAAGTAGCTGAGGCAGCCTTATCTGTCTATCCTGGGCGTGGAGTGATTAATGGCAACAATCTGGAAAACGGACGGGAACGCATTGATCAGATTTTGCCAATTGCTAAGAAGTATGGCGCAGCTGTGCTTTCTATGACAATTGATGAAGAAGGCATGGCACATACCCGCGAGAAAAAGCTAGAAATTGCCCAACGCATTACGGATATTGCCGTCAATGAGTATGGTTTATCTCCTGAAGATTTGATCTTTGATGCGCTGACCTTCCCGCTCACTACTGGACAGGAAGAATTACGCAATGATGCCATCGAAACTATTGAAGGTATCCGGCTAATTAAGGAGAAAATCCCCGGTGTGATGACAGCATTAGGGGTTAGCAACGTCAGCTTTGGTGTATCTCCTGCAGCACGCGGTGTGTTGAATAGTGTGTTTTTATTCCATGCGGTAAAAGCCGGATTGGATATGGCGATCGTCAATCCAGCACACATCACCCCCTATGCAGAAATCCCAGAAGATCAGCGTAAAATTGCCGAGGACTTGATCTTTAACTCTGACCCAGATGCGCTACCGCGCTTCATCCAATACTTTGAACAAAATGAGGTGGAGCTTGCCGGTAAGGAAAAAGTAGACCCCACCGAAAACATGACAGCGGAAGAAGCCCTGCATTGGCAAATTGTCCATCGTAAAAAAGAGGGTGTAGAGGCTTTGATTGACGACTGTTTGACCCGCCAAGATGCAGTAGGGGTATTAAACAATGTGTTGCTACCTGCTATGAAAGAAGTTGGGGATAAATTTGGCGCGGGAGAGTTAATTTTGCCATTTGTGTTGCAATCCGCTGAGGTGATGAAAAAGTCAGTCGCCTATTTAGAGCAATTTATGGAAAAAGTGGAAGGTTCCACCAAAGGCACAGTGGTATTGGCAACCGTGTATGGCGATGTGCATGACATTGGCAAGAATCTAGTCAAAACGATTTTGACGAATAATGGTTACACCGTGCATGACCTCGGCAAGCAAGTCCCTGCTAATACCATCATCGAAAAAGCAATTGAATATAACGCGGATGCCATTGGTTTATCTGCCTTGTTGGTTAGCACATCTAAGCAAATGCCGCTGATTGTCAATGAATTGGCACGGCGCAACTTAAACTTCCCAGTATTGATTGGGGGTGCTGCAATCAACCGGAGGTTTGGGCGGCGCATTTTATTCCTAGATGATACCGGTGAGCCTTATGAACCGGGGGTGTTCTACTGCACAGATGCGTTTGAAGGCTTATCTGTGATGGATAAACTTACCAACCAAGAAGAAAGAGAGACATTCATTCAACAGGTGATGGATGAAGCATTTGCCGAACTCAATAAGCCAAAGCGGCGTGTCCGTGCTGCTAAAGGGGATGGGCAAAAAACCGTAAAGCCCGCACCACGCATCCCGACACCGCCCTTCTGGGGGGCAAAACTGGTAGGATACATGCCGCTAGAAGTCGTGTTGCAACATTTACATAAACCCGAACTTTATCGTCTAAGTTGGGGCGCAAAGAATGCACAAGGCGAGGAATGGGAAAAGCTCCAAGCGGAATTTGAAGCACGACTAGAGCGCATGAGCCGAGAAGCACTCCGCAACAAAACCCTGCTCCCACAAGCGGTATATGGGTATTTCCCGGCTAACAGCGATGGCAATGATCTCATCATCTGGGATCATACCGATTTAGCTGCAAAGCGTGAGGTAGCCCGCTTTAGTTTTCCACGTCAGCCAGGCGGTGAATATCTGTGCATCAGTGATTATTATGCGCCGGTTGATAGCGGACAAGTTGATGTTGTACAACTTCAAATTGTCACAGCGGGCGCGGCAGCCGATGTAGAATTTGAACGCCTGCAAAGTGCCGATCAATATAGTGAAGCGTATTTCTTTCATGGGTTAGCGGTTCAAACGGCAGAAGCAACCGCCAATTACATGACAGCACACGTCCGGCGCGAACTCGGCTTAGAGCCGAACCAGGGCAAGCGTTATAGTTGGGGGTATCCTGCCTGTCCTGATCTGGACGATCATGCAATTGTGTGGCGACTATTGCCTCAGGTTGCAGAGCTTGGCTTAATGCTGACTGACTCCTTCCAGATTGTGCCGGAGCAATCCACCGCGGCGATCTTCGCCCATCACCCTGATGCCAAGTATTACAGCGTGGGGAACATTGACCGCAGTGAGCAAATTTTAGGCGAGTAGATCACTAGGGTGTGGGCATAATACTGATGCTCACACCTGTTTGATTTAAATTAACGGCATAAACAGCAATCGTGATTTATAATCACTAAAAATAAATCTTATGCAGGAGCCGCCGATGATGCAGCCAAAAGGATTGAATTTCACGTTTTTTGTGAAGGATTTTGATAAAAGCCTGACATTTTATCGGGATGTGCTGGGGTTGCGTTATAAAACAGAATGGCGCAGCCAATATAGCCGGGGGGTGATCTTTGATATTGGCAACGATGGGGAATTTCAGTTCTACGGTCCGCCAGAGGGCAAAACGCAAACAGAAGCCAGTCCAGCAGGTGTAAAAATTGCGTTCTTGGTTGATGATGTTGATGCGCACTATACACGCATCAAAGCCGCCGGCGCAGAGATTGTGGAAGAAATAAACGATAAACCTTGGGGGGATCGCTCCTTTGGAATTAAAGACCCTGATGGTTTGATCTTATATATTTATTCCAAGATAGCCGAAAAAGAAACACCATAGAGTGACATACTCCCCACGCCTAAAGGCGGGGGCTTCTGCCGTCAACAGCGATGCTATCCGAAGGTAGTCTGACTTCGCCTCTAGCAGTATGCGCCGATGCCCCGGCGCGAATGTTAATCGCCGCGTTGTGGTCACGGTCTAGCACCAACCCACAGTGACCACACGCGAATATTCGTTGCTTCAAGTCCAGCTTTTGACGCTCACCGCAGTTGGAACAGATCTGTGTGGTCGGTGTCCAACGGTCAAGAAATATCACACGTTTGCCACGCTTGAACGCCACCCACTCCACGATTTTGACGAATTGTGCAAAGCCCAAGTCAGAGACTTTTCTGCCCCATAGCCGTTTCATCGCATCCATGTTTAGGGTTTCAAACACTAGCAGATCGTACTTGTCACACAGATCATGGGCGAGTTGAAAGTGGAAGTCGCGTCGTTTATCGCCCACGCGGATATGCGTTCGTGCCAGCATCCATCCCGCTTTGCGACGATTGTTGCTTCCCTTGACCTTGCGTGAAACTGCACGATTGTGTGTCTTGACCCGGTGAAGTTCCTGCTTGAAAAATTCTGGCGATAGGTATTTATGCCCTGTGTGGTCGGTGAGAAACGTCTGCAAACCGAAGTCAAAGCCGCCGATTTCACCCGCGCTGACTCCTTCCGGTATCCATAGCTTCTCAAACACACTGAAGCACAGCCACAATCGCCCTGCGCTATCTCGTTTGACGGTTACAGTCTTTATCACCCCGTTTATCTGGCGATGCTGTACAAATTTGTACTCACGTTTGCCTATCTGGATTTTTCCGTAGCGTTTGTCATCGCTATCAAGGAGCTTCCATCCCGCCTGTTTTAAGGTGAAAGAACGATATTTCTTGACTTTCTTGAAGCGTGGCAAACCACTTTGCTTGACAAAGAAACGCTGATAGGCTTTATCCAACCGTTCCAACACATCCTGCACTGCTTGTGAACCCAAGTCTTTCCAGAAGGCATAGCGTTGGGTTTTCATGCGAAGTTTGGCGATGTGCTTTTTGAGCCTACCAAGACCGATATATTTTCCAGTCAGTCGATAGTAGCGACGTTGCAGAGCCAAAGCGTGATTCCACACCAGACCAGCAACGTTAATCTGCTGATGCAAGTGTCCATCGCGCTTGTCGTTCCGATACATGCGGAACTTATAAATTCTGCGAACATCAACATACATGGTACAATTTCCTTTGAGGCAACTATTTGTCACTATCTGGTCGCCCAACGCCAGTCTGTCTAGGGCTGGCGTTTCTATTTGTCACTGACAACAGTATACCACACAATGCGCTGACGCGCCGCGCTCTACATCCCCATAGCTAAAACAAGGGGTATTGAGCGCGATTTAGATAAACGCAATGGGAAAGCATTTCACACCATAAAAATGCCTCCCCGTTTTTAACAACTTGCAGAGTTAATAGCTATCATTGGTGCTAGATGTTGGCGTACCAAGTAATTCTTGCATAATCGCTACACCAGCACTTGCACCAATGCGTGTTGCACCGGCTTCAATCATTGC
>RFHA01000172.1 GCA_003696565.1 Chloroflexota bacterium | reverse complement strand
CCAACCATTGCAACATGCTGATGGTGTGATTTTAGTGTTTCAATCCCGTTAACCTTTTGCTCTGGTAACAAATTTGCCTGGAAAGTTTGTACACCGAGTCGCTGAGCAATGGATTGTGCTACAGCTGGGTTGTCTCCTGTGAGCATAACAGTGGTTATACCCAATGCATTTAGCTGTTGAATAACCTCTGGACTTTCTGCGCGGGGTTCATCCGCCACAGTGATGTAGCCACGTACCCCATTTGAGTCGCCTACTAACATGGTTGTGAGACCTTGTGCTTCTTTTGCTGTGATTTCCTCACAGAGTTCTTTAGGATGAGGAAATTTTGTGTCAAATAGGGTATGGCTGCCGATCATAACAGGTTGCCCTGCCACTATGCCACGTACCCCTTGTCCAGCTAAGGCTGTGACATTTTGTGCTGGGACATAAGACAGATTTTGCGCTTGGGCATGGTCTACAACAGCTTGGGCTAAAGGATGGGTGCTATGATGCTCTACCGATGCCGCTAACTTTACCAATTCATTACATGGCGGGCAAGCTGCTTCTCCTGTACAGCTCACAGATTTGGTTGATACAACAACGGGCTTGCCTTTTGTCAGGGTGCCGGTTTTGTCAAATGCAATCGCGCGGATTTTCCCAAGTGCTTCTAAATGTACACCGCCTTTAATCAAGATACCCCGCCGAGCAGCAGCGGTGATTGCACTGATGACTGTAACGGGTGCGCTGATGACTAATGCGCACGGGCATGCAATGACTAGTATGGTTAATGCGCGGTATGCCCATGTTTCAACCGTGCCATCGAATAAAAACGGCGGAATAAGTGCTACTAGTAGTGCGATGATAACCACCCCTGGCGTGTAATAATGTGCGAATTGGTCAATGATACGTTGCGTATGGGCACGGTTGGATTGTGCCTCTTCGACTAGCTGAATAATACGGTTGAGGGTGTTATCTTTTGCTAGATGCGTCACACGGATTTTGAGGGTGCCCTCACCATTAATGCTGCCAGCATAGACTGTATCGGTCGTTGTTTTGTAAACGGGGATGCTCTCACCGGTGATAGGGGATTGATTCACGCTGCTGCTACCGCTGAGGATTTCTCCATCCATTGGGATGCTTTCTCCCGGTTTGACGAGAATAATATCATTGATCCGCAACGATTCGACTGATACAACCTGTTCATTATCACCACTTAACAATAATGCCTGGGTTGGCTTAAGGGCGATTAGACTTCTTAAGCTATCACGGGCACGGTCTGCGGTATAACCCTCTAACGATTCGCCAATGGCAAACAAAAAGATGACGGTAAACGCTTCCAGATACTCCCCCATGATAATCGCACCAATTGCCGCAATACTCATCAAAAGGTTGATGCTAAATTCACGGTTAATTCGCAATGTATTGATGCCGCTTTTGGCGATGGGATAAAGTGCAATCAGCATAGCAACGGTATATAATAGGGACGCATAAGGTAGATTAAAAATCAATGTTACCAGCGTTAATGCAGCACCCAATAACGCTAAACGTGTTTCAAACCGTCCTGCCAGGTAGTCCCAAAATCCGAGTATTCCGCCGCGCGTTTTAGCTGAAAGATGATGCGTATCGGTTTCTGTTGTAATTGTTTTACCAAGTGATTCCACACGATTTTTTAGCGTATTAAAATCGACTTCTCCCTCTAAGTGCATCTTGCCAGAAGCAAAATCAACCCGAACAAAATCGACACCATCTAAACGTGCTACGCCGGTTTCTACCTCTTTAGCACAATGGGCACAGTCCATGTTGCCAATATGATAAGTTTGTCTCATATGTATTATCCTTGTACAATTGATACAATGTATCAATAAAAATGTAATCACTTTACTTATATATAAAATATATCAGACTTTGTGTTAAAATGAAAACCGATTGGATGTAGATGGATAAGGAAAATATATATGCAGTATGAACGCCTCGTTAAGTGGGCGCGGGATGTACTGGAGGCACGTGGACAAAGCACTAACGTTAAAGCGATTTGGGCATCTGCTGAATGTAGCAATCAAATTGCACAAAAGCGTGTTAAACCTGGACGTAGATTACGCGGTAAAGCGCGTTATCAAGGGTTTGAGATGTTGGATTGCCCGTATATCGAACCAATTAGTGACTTTACCACACGCAACAATAAAATGATGTTAACTGCCACTGCGGGGGCATATGTATTTTTATTTGATGTAGAAGACGAAACTCCCTTTGAAGTGATTTATACCAGTACATATTTTGATGATGATGTACAAGACTTAACAGCCATTGCACTTGTGCCGGAAGATAAGCTAGAAACTTGGTCCGCGTTTGAATTCGCTTGTTCTAGAGCTGTGCGCCCACGCATCAAACGGCGGCGAGATGTTTATATCATTGGCGGCTCAGATGCATTTTTTGACCCAACTGTTGACTGGGATGATGTCATCTTGCCGTTGGATTTAAAAGAGCAAATTTATAATGATGTTGAATCGTTCTTCAATGAAGGCGTTAGAATTTATAAAGAGTTAAACCTGGCTCCGTTTCGTAAGTTGTTATTGGCGGGTGTGCCTGGGACAGGCAAGACAATGTTATGTGCGGCTTTAGCTAAGCTGGCAATTTCTCAAAAGCGGATTGTTGTTTATGTGTCTGGTTCAGACCGTGATGGGGCAACATTTGAAAAAATTCAACGGGCATTCCAGGCGGTTGCTTCTGCTAAATATCCAACGTTGTTAGTTGTAGAGGAGTTGGATGCGTACTTACGAGGCGATGACAAAGCGCGTATTCTAAATGTGTTAGATGGTGTGGAATCGCCCAATAATCCCAAAGGGTCTATGATGTTAGCCACCACCAACTATCCAGAAGCCATTGATGAACGCCTGACCAAACGCCCTGGGCGGTTAGATCGTATTTATGTTATTCCGCCTATTCAGGATGAAGACCAAGCTGCTGCGATGCTCCGGCGTTATATGGGAGACCAGTGGCAGGATAGCTATATTCAGGTTGTGCCTGCGTTGGTGAACCAACCAGGGGCATTTGTCCGTGAGGTGGCACTTCAGGCGCGGATGCTTGCTGCACATAACGGACAAACTGAGGTCACACTGGATTTGCTAGAGCAATCAGTGGAAAGTTTAGACCAACAGATGCAAGCTGACCGTGACTTTTTGATGCAGCGTCGTCCAATGGGCTTAGGGATGCGGTCATCACGTCGCTCGCGGTTTGGTTTTCGTAGTGATAGCTAATACGCATCTTAAGAAATTCACTACAAGCCTTTATCATGGGATAAACCTGTTGATCACCCCATGCATGGGCTGATTTTAGACGATGGCTTTATAGAAAAACCTCATTGATGGGGTGAGTAATGTTGCCAGGGGATTTGTCCCTTGGCAACCACGTTGTTATTCCATGGCAATATAAATTACATCACGCCTTCATAACGCCACTTGCCGTCCACCATCGTTGCCATGACTTTGACATCTAACAACTCATCGGATGGGATTTTGAAAATGTCTCGATCCAGCACCACCAAATCTGCCAGATAACCGGGGGAAATTTTCCCTTGACGATCTTCCATCCCCGCTGCATACGCCGCGCCGATTGTGAACCCACGTACTGCTTCTGCAATGCTGATTCGGTTTTGTGGATACCAGCCATCTACACCAGGCGAACCATCTGCCCGGCGGCGTGTAACCGCAGCAAAAATATTGGGTATAGGATCAAATGGATCAATCGGTGAATCCGAGCCAAATGCAACCACAACCCCTTGGTCAAGCTGAATGCGCGGGTTATATGCGAATTCACAACGATCTCCCCAATATTGATTTGCCATAACATAATCTGACGTGGCATGAATGGGTTGCATGGATGCGATAATGTTAAGCTCAGCTAGGCGATGTTTATCTGCAGGGTGGATGAGCTGTACATGCTCAATACGGTGGCGGCGTTGTTCCGGCTTGATGCCATGCGCTGCTTCTTCTTTTCGTACTGCTTCATAGACATCTAATACATCACGCACAGCTAAATCACCGATGGCATGAATTGTGGAAGGCATCCCTGCAAGGCTGGCGATACGCACTAACTGTAACATCTCATCTTTTTCTGTCACACGGATTCCAGTATTATGAGGTTCTCCTTCATATGGCTCAACCATCAATGCCGTGCGTGGACCTAACGCGCCATCTGCAAAGATTTTTAACCCACCAATCCGCAGCCAATCATTCCCAAATCCCCATCGAATACCTAATTCATGAGCATGATGGATATGTGGATCGTTGATATTCTTTACAACGCGCAGGGCTAATTCACCACGTTCATGTAATAATTGTAATGCCTGAAAGCAACGTGGACCGTCAAAATCATGAAACCCAGTTAAACCAGATGCCAACGCAAGTTTTTGTGCCTGCTTCATCTGTGCGGCAATCTCCTCTACGCTGGGATGTGGGATATGCCGAAATACTAATTCGCTGGCTTTTTCAAATAAGATACCGGTTGGTTTGCCACTTTCATCCCGTGCGATCTGCCCACCTTCTGGATCAGCTGTATCTGCTGTGATCCCAGCGATTTTTAACGCCACAGAATTGACCCACACCGCATGACCGCTTTTGGCGCGTAAATAAACTGGATTATCTGGTGCTACAGCATCTAAATCTGCCGCAGTGGGGAAGGCATTATCTTGCCAATATGCTTGTGACCAACCATGCCCAGTAATCCACTCTCCTGGGGCGACCATCGCTACTCGTTCTGCCACGCGCTGCAAAGCGACTTGCTTATCCGGTACTTCAAATACATCGACTTCCATCAAAGAACGTGCTGTCCATTGCCAATGTAGGTGTGCATCAATTAAGCCAGGGATGACGGTTTGTCCCTCTAGATTTTCTTTTTTCGTGTCTGCCGTTGCTAATTCTAAAATGTCATCATCCATGCCAATTGCGAGAATATGCCCACCGCTAATGGCGATCGCACTGACCCGTTTTTGTTTGTCATCTTGTGTAATAATATTGCCGTTATATAAAATTCTTTCAATCATTGGCTCACGCTCTCTAATTTTCTGAGCAGGAAATGGTTTTGTCTGTTTTTAACATCCAACAATCTTATCCACTATATCCACCGGCGGCACACTTGCCAAGCCATGTTGTTGAACAGAATACGCAGCCAGGCGTGCTGCAGCCTGCAACGCTTGGTAAAAATCGCCACAACGATCCCATGCACATACTAATGATGCAGTGAAGATATCACCTGCTCCAGTTAAATCAACTGGTTTAACTGGAAATACATCAAATGTACGATGCATACCATGCTGATAAACTGTGCCTGGTTTGTCTCCGCGTGTTATGACTAATCGCTGCGTTTTTGCGGCATATGTTTGTTCTAGGTTTGGCGAGTGTATAATGTCCTCTTCACTAATAACCATCAGATCAAGCTGCCTTAATACATCATCATCCTGCCAAGGATAAAAGTGGATACGTTGAGTCGCATCAGCACGGCGCATCCATCCCTGTGGCGTGGCAATGATCCGCGAATTAGGGAACAAATAAACCATTTCTGGTGAAACTTCATTTGCAATAGGCGCAAGATGCACCAGCCGCGCAGATCGCCATTCTCCTGGGATATGTTCCGGTTGTAAATGAGCTGCCACAGCCCGTAAATATTGCACACGCCCTTCAGCAGTATAGATGTTCTCATAAATTGTTGTGGATTCAGCCGCGATGTTCTTAAGACGAATAGCCGGATGAATCTGTTTAAGCAGCGGTTCATCTTGGCGCGCGCTGGTCAAAACTGCTACGTTTAAGCCAAAAGCCTGGGCTGTGTGGGCTGCATAAGCCACTGTTCCACCCAGAACAAACCCACTTGGCGTTATATCGGCTGCAATATGTCCGATGATGAGATAATCAATGATCATTGTTGGATTGGAATAATCGTCACCTTGCGTGACTCGCCTTCACCCTGACTTTTTGTTTCACCATCGGTGCGATGACGCAATGTCATATGAATGATACGGCGTTCATTGGGCGGCATTGGTTCTAGATACACAGTGCGATTTTGTCGCACGGCTTGGTCTGCCATTCGGTTAGCAAGTTGTTCTAAACGTTCAGAGCGTTTTGCTTTGTAACCATCAACATCAACCACGATATTGGCACGGCGTTGAATCTGTTTGCTTGTAATTAGGCGCGTGATATATTGTAATGCGTTGAGTGTTTCGCCACGTCTGCCAATTAAATGGGAAACATTTTTACCAGTAATGTCCAGAATCCAAGGCGGATTTTCACCATTTTCTTGGATATCTGCCCGGCGAACAACAACCCGAAAATGACGGATGTTCATTCGCTTTAGCAACTCTGTTAGTACTTGTTGGGCAACTGCACCTTCTTCAGTTGGTTCACTAATTTCTTTTGCCAATGAAGCGTGATAATCGCCCTCGTCTTCCTCATCCTCGTCCTCATCAATGGCATCTTCAATTAAGACGTTGCGCCTTGGTGGGGTGGGGGGGCGCAACAGCTTCAGGCGAACACGTGCCGGACGTGCGCCAATGCCAAATACCCCGCGTGACGGTTCTTCCAGTACTTCTACAACTACATCACTTGAGGCAACACCCATCTCCTTTAAACCTTTTGCAACAGCCTCATCAATTGTTTCTCCGGTAAATTCTAAGGAGTCCTGCATTGATTTAACATCCTTTTAATCACAATCACGACATGGCTTCATTATAGCGTGATTTTACGCTCTGCTTCTAGCGTAGGAAAATAAAAACAGGGCAAACTAATGTGCCCTGTTTGATCTCAAGTTACCCGCTATGGCGTGTGCGCTTGGTTTTGAACCTGCTTTCGCAGGTGGGAACCCTAGTGTTGTATCAGTCTTGGCTCCAGCCTATCACATCAACACCACATTCCGATTCCCTTTATGTGGGTGTTGGCTCAAAACAATTTCGCGTCATCACGTACACAGCAGGTACCATTCTTATACCAAACCACTACTCACCTGTAAAGGCTAACTTTACAACAACACAGTGGATATAATCCCTAAAAATCGCTTTCCTCCATCATGAACGACATCAATTCATCACGTTCGGTTGGGGTCATTAGCCTTGGACGGGCACGGTTTTCTATGATACCAGGGAATAGTTCTATACTTTGCAATTGCCCATTATAGATATATAGCTGATTCATAAAAAAGCGTGTTTCTGCCCAGCCTTGTTGATCAAAAAACAGATTCCCCAAGCCATAATGAATGAATACATCACGTCCGTCTTGCGTTGTATAAAACTCAAATGTCTGAGGTACATGAGCCTGTGTTCCAATCACGGCATCTGCGCCTAAATCCGCCAGTAGATGAAAGTGATATATCTGTCTTTCAATAGGCTGGTGTTGGTTATATTCAGCGTATTGCACTGTAACAATCAACACATCTGTTTGTTCTGCTAAGGTTGGGATTATTTCTTGCAGCCAATTCAAATCACAATAGGCAGCACCCGGCTGTGAATCTGTTGCTAACGCAAAGTCTGGACCGCTCCAATTGCACGCCAATAAACCAATTCGATTGTTATGGTGTTCAATAATAAGTGGTTGACGGGCTTGACGCAGTGTTTCCCCACCGCCGATTGTTGCGATCTCTGCTTGTTGATATAGCCTCAATGTGCGAATATATGCCTCAAAGCCATAATCATTATTATGATTGCCGCTTAGTTCCATTACATCCACGTCAAGTTGTTCAAATAGCGAGAAATGTTCATCCATTGCACACAAACCGCCCATCACAGGATGATCTGCATT
>RFHA01000171.1 GCA_003696565.1 Chloroflexota bacterium | reverse complement strand
GCAGGAAAACCCACGTCTGGAGATCGTAATTCATGGCTAAAAGCCCTTTACGTTACCCTGGCGGTAAATCCCGCGCCATCTCGCGCATTATGCCGCAAATTCCGCTGGATATAGAGGAATTTCGTGAGCCGTTTGTCGGTGGCGGATCAGTCTTTTTAGCAGTGCGGGCGTTATTCAAGCGACAGATTAAGCGATACTGGATCAATGACCTAAATCATGATTTAATCTGCTTCTGGCGTGTCGCGCAATCCAACATGGACGAACTAGTAAAAGCAATCCGTGCTGTAAAAACACGATACGCCGATAACGGGCGGGAATTATTTGCATATTATCAAGAAGATGCCTCAAGATGGACAGAGTTTGATTTGGCAGTACGTTTTTTTGTGCTGAACCGAATCACATTTTCCGGTGTTGTAGACTCCGGTGGTTATTCTCAGCAGGCATTTGAGCGACGATTTACTGATTCATCAATTGAACGTTTGCAAAAGCTCGCTTATCATCTTCAGCGGGTAGAGATCACTGAAGGCGATTATCAGACGTTATTAGATGCGGATGGTCAGAACGTCTTTATCTTTCTTGATCCGCCATATTGGAGAGCGACTCAATCCAAATTGTATGGCAAGCGTGGTGATTTACACACGAACTTCGATCATGAACGCTTTGCAAATGCGATGCGAGCGTGTCATCATCGGTGGTTAATTACCTATGATGATTCGTTGTTAATCCGTCAGTTGTTCAGCTTTGCCACCATTGAGCCGTGGGAATTGCAATATGGCATGAACAACTATAAACAAGGCAAAGCGCGTAAGGGGCGCGAAGTATTTATCAAAAATTATTGAGGCTAAATCATGACTGAAATTAACTCAAATTCGGTGTTTGTCGTCAGTGGCGGGGCAAAAGGGATTACCGCCCGCTGTGTAGAATACATGGCGAACATCTTCCACTGTAAATTTATTTTGATGGGGCGTTCTCGTTTAGAAAATGACCCCGATTGGGCAGTTGATGCTGTAGATGAAGCAGCGTTGAAAAAAGCCGCCATGGCATATCTGAAGGATCAGGGAGAAAAACCCACTCCTGTCGCTGTACAGAAATTAGCGAATCGCGTGCTTTCCAGCCGTGAAATTCGCCAAACCCTGGCGACTGTCGCCGCGAATGGTGGGCAAGCCGTTTATGTCAGTGCGGATATTACGGATGCGGATGCCGTCAAATCTGCCATTGCGGAAGGTGTGGCACAGCTGGGTGAAGTAACCGGCATTATTCACGGAGCAGGCAACCTAGCAGATAAATTGATTGAAAACAAAACAGAGCAAGATTTTGAAACAGTCTATGCGGCAAAGGTGCAAGGGTTAGAAAACCTATTACAAGCTGTGCCAAAAGTGCATCATCTGGTGCTGTTTTCATCGGTCGCTGGTTTCTTTGGGAATGTTGGGCAAGCTGATTATGCGCTTGCTAATGAAATATTGAACAAAGCCGCACACATCTATAAACGCCAAAACCCAGCGGCGCATGTTATTTCCATCAACTGGGGACCCTGGGATGCTGGGATGGTCACGCCGCAGCTCAAAGCGTATTTCCAGCAGCATAACATCAAAGTGATTCCCGTTAACGTTGGTGCACATATGTTAGTGGAAGAACTGCTACGTGTGCCCGGTGATGACGCTGTTCAGATTGTCATTGGCAGTGGGTTAGGCACGCTAGCCGTTGAGCCAGATGGTGAATTGCGGACGCATCGTCTACGCCGTCGTCTGGTTTTAGAGCAAAGTCCGTTTCTGCAAGATCATGTGGTAGATGGCAAAGCGGTGTTGCCAATGGTCAGCGCGATGTCTTGGATGAGCAGCACGGCTGAAGGGTTGTATCCTGGGTTTAAGACGTTTGGTTTTGAAGATTACCGCGTGCTAAAAGGCATTGTCTTTGATGACGAATTGGCAGACTCCTACATCTTGGAACTCAAAGAAACCGCCAAAGCTGCTGATGAAATAACATTAGAAGCCAAAGTGAGCAGTCACCCGCCCAGCAGTAAGCTCCCTCGGTTTCATTATAGTACGCGGCTGTTTCTTGTCCGTAGCAAACCACAAGCCCCTATCTTTAATGACTTTGACCTCACCCCCCGTGAGGACATCCCAGGCAGCCGTTTTTATGACGATTACACGCTGTTCCACGGATTTGCATTTAAGGGGGTGGAACGTGTGCTGAACATCAGTCGAGAACGAGTCACGCTGGAATGCCGGTGCCCTGTTGTTGAGCCGCGTTATCAAGGGCAATTCCCAATGTTATCGTTCAATTATTTTGCGACTGATATCGGCTTACAAAGCATGGGCATTTATGCTAAATATTATTATGGGGCGGGTAGTTTGCCATTACGCTCTGGTGGGGGGCATCATTACATTGATGTGCCGATGGGAGCGCGGTTTTATGTCACACTGCTCATTCATAAAGCGTCAGAAACAGGCTTAGTTACCACGCTTTACTTGCATGATGAAAACGGCTTGTTATATCAAAAAGTCACCGAATCGGAAATCACCATCAGCAAAAATTTGAACGAATTATTCAAGCGAAATAAATTACCCAAACCGTTAGGTAGCTGATAAAAAAACTCGATGAAAAGTAAAATCGCAATCATTGGAATAGCGTGTTTGTTCCCTGGCGCAGATACACCGCAAGCCTTTTGGCAAATACTTATGGAAGGCAAGCGCACCACATCTGATGCAACCGCTGCACAACTGGGAGCAGACCCAACTTTTTTTTATGACCCAACCCGTACCCGCCCGGATACGTCTTATTTTCTACATGGCGGGTATATTGAGCCATTCCGTGTTGACCCAACCAATCAACTGGGTGATTCAGTCCAATGGACGCTTTACACGGCACAAGGCGCATTAAACGATGCTGGCTATTTACAAAATGCGGATATATTAAAGCGAACCGGGCTAATCATCGGCAATTTATCGTTGCCAACCCGGCACTCTCGCCAAGTCTTTACGCCGATTTACCACGCTTTGTTTAATCAAGCATTGGGAGATTTGATTCCAGGGCTGGTGTTACCGCCGCTAGATGACCTGCCCGCCTATCCGTATAATGCACTTTCCCCTGGGTATCCGGCAGAAGTTGTTTCTGCAGCGTTAGGGTTAGGCAGAACGAGCTTTGCGTTAGATGCTGCGTGTGCATCGTCATTATATGCGCTGGATTTAGCGTGCCGTTATTTGCAAACAGGTAAAGCAGATATGATGCTGGCAGGTGCAGTTAGTGCTGCAGACCCTTTATTTGTCAATTTAGGCTTTGCACATTTGGGGGGCTTCCCTGACCATGGTGAGGAAAGCTTACCGTTAGATACCCGCAGCGGCGGGTTGATCGCCGGTGAAGGGGCGGGGATGTTCGTCCTCAAGCGTTATGCAGATGCTATCCGCGATGGCGATAAAATCTACGCACTGGTTAGTGGAATCGGCTTAGCGAATGATGGACGTGGCAAGCATATTTTGACCCCGAATAGCAAGGGGCAAGTCCTAGCCTTGCAGCGTGCCTATTTGGATGCGGGAATCCGCGCAAGTGATGTAGATTATGTAGAATGCCATGCCAGTGGCACACCGGTGGGAGATACCACAGAAATGACATCGATGGCGATGTTCTTTGGAGAAAATGACGCGCCCAAAATCGGCAGTGTTAAGTCTAACGTCGGGCATCTGATGACGGCAGCCGGTATGGCAAGCATGATTAAGTTGATCCTTGCACTGGCACATCAGCAATTACCGCCGACAATCAAAGTAGAATCCCCATTAAACAAAGAGCGTTTTAGCCATGCGCACATCGTTACGCAGCATGAACCCTGGCAACCTGGTGATCATATCCGCCGGGCAGGAGTCAATGCTTTTGGATTTGGTGGCGTAAGTGCCCATGTGATTTTAGAGGAAGTGAATCAAACTGTGACAGATCATCAACCGACACAACACCCTATCAATATGGCAATTATCGGCATGGATGCCCATTTTGGTATGTTCGATGGGCTAGATGCCTTTTCTCGTGCAATCTATGAAGGTGAGACAGCCTTCCGCCCGTTACCAGAAAACCGCTGGAAAGGGTTACAACATCAACCACAAATCCTCAAACGATTCGGCTTAGATGAAGTACCGCACGGGGCATATATTGACTCGTTTGATCTGGATTTTATGCAAGTCAAAATTCCACCGAACCCAGCTGATGAGCCAATTCCACAGCAATTACTCTTATTGAAAGTAGCAGATAACGCCATACGAGACGCAGGCTTAACACCTGGTAGCCGAGTGGCAGTATTGGTGGCTTTGGGGACGGAATTATCACTGCATCAATATCGCGGTCGTGCAGATTTAAATTGGCAGATCAAACAGGCATTACAAGAGTCTGGGGTTAACCTCACACCGGAGCAAATCGCTGAGCTGGAACGAATCAGCAAGGATGCCCTGCTAACCCCGGCACAGGTCAACCATTATACCAGTTATATTGCCAATATCGCCGCGAGCCGTGTTTCTGGTTTATGGGATTTTAGTGGTCCGTCGTTCACGATCTCATCGGAAGAAAATAGTGCATTTAAGGCGTTAGAAGTCGCCAATATGCTCCTGCAAAGCGGTGATGTGGATGCGGTCGTTTTGGGGGCGGTGGATTTATCTGGCGGTTTAGAAAGTGTGCTGATGCGGCATGGACGCGCGCCTATCCATAAAGGGCAACCAACCGCCGGCATTGACCAGAACGCTAATGGTTGGTTAGTTGGTGAAGGCGCGGGGGCAATTGTCCTCACCCGGGCTGATCATGTTGCAAACCGCCATGTTTATGCCACCATTCACGCTGTGAGTATTCAACAAGCTCCAGATGGTGCTGTGGATGCCGATGTTGTGGCAGCAGCCGCGCAGGACGCGCTTAAAACCGCTAAGGTAGAACCAAGCCAGATTGGCTATTTGGAATTACACGCTAGCGGCATTGAACCAGAAGTGCAAGCCGAAATGGAAGGCATTGCACAGGTCTACCGTGGCACAGAACTGCGCACAGCAGTGGGCAGTGTGAAGGCGAATATCGGGCATACTTATGCCGCCTCTGGCATCGCCAGCCTGATCAAAACGGCATTAGCACTCTCTCAGCGATACATCCCAATGATCCCAAACTGGACAGCACCCAAAAGCGACGTTTGGCAAGAGACTTGCCTATGGGTGGCAAATAAATCCCGCACCTGGTTTGATGAAAAACGGATAGCAGCCATCAACAGTGTGGGAACAGATGGCGCGGCGGCGCATGTTATCCTTGCAGCGCACCCACAACCTGCCCGCGACAACGGTTATTTAGCTGGGGGTACGCCGGTTTTATTACCGGTTGCTGCACAAGATCAAACCACGTTACTGAATAAACTTGATGAACTATTGCATCACCTTGACCAAAAATCACTCCCCCGATTAGCAGACGAAGTCTATGCCGATTATGCCGCACAAAACAACCCTGCTCATGTGGTGGCACTGGTTGGACGGGATTCGGAAGACATCCGCAAAGAAGCCTATCGTGCTAAGGAAGGGATCAGTAACGGTGCAGATTGGTCTACACCAATGGGAAGCGCGTACACCCCCCACCCAGTGGGCAACACTGGACATATCGCGTTTGTTTATCCTGGCGCGTTTAATACATATCCCAAACTCGGGTACGATCTGATCCATTTATTCCCGACGGCATACGACGCGCTACAACAAGTGAAAACCAACGTGGCAGAAGCCGTTGCGGAGCGTCTGCTTTATCCGCGCAGCTTGGAAAAACCTAGCCTAAAGCTAACCAGAGCGATGAAGGAAGCCCTAGCTAACAACCCTGTTGCTATGATTGAATCGGGCTTGAGTTTTGCCTTGATGTATACCTATATCATGCGGCAAATCTTTAACCTACAACCACATGCAGCGTTTGGCTATAGCTTGGGAGAAGGCAGCATGATGTGGGGTATGGGCGTGTGGCGAGATGGCGACGCAGGCAGTAAAGCATTCCGTGAGTCGTCGCTGTTTTCTACCCGTTTGACTGGTTCAATGCAAGCGGTACGAGATGCCTGGGGTGTTGCGGCAGATGTGCCAAACGACCAGCTTTGGGCGGCATACTTCATCGCTGCACCGGTAGAACAAATCCGTGCGGCTGTACAAACAGAAAATAAAGTTTATTTAACTCATATCAACACCCCCAATGAAGCCATGATCGCCGGGGAACCCGCCGCGTGTGAGCGCGTTGTGGCAGCGGTGCAAGGGGAAAGCATGAAAGCCCCGTTTGATGTGGTCATTCATAATGAAGCCATGATGAGCGAATTCGGTGAGTTCTTCCGGCTACATAACTTACCAACACATCCAGTTGAGGGGGTAACATTCTATTCCGCAGCCGATTACGCGCCGATTCAACTTGAGCAGCGCGTGATTGCTAATAATCTGGCGCGGATGGCGTGCAAACAAATAGACTTCCCGCGGTTGATTGAGCGAGCATATGCCGACGGTGCAAGGGTGTTTATTGAATTGGGTCCGCGGTCGACATGTGCCCGCTGGATAGATGAAACGCTAGGGGATCGCCCGCATCTGGCAGTGTCTATTGATCAGATGGGTGTAGAAACCCGTTTATCACTCATCAAGATGTTGGCGCAATTGGTAGCGCATCATGTACCGATTAACATCGCCCCATTGTATCGCCCGTTACCACAAACGCCGGAACGCTCACTCGTGCGGACGGTTCAACTGGGTGGGCAAGATGTTTATGGCGCAATTGTTAATGAGGCAAACCTAGAAAAATTCGCCGTGCAGGGGGTGCATCAAGCGCAGGTGGCACAACGTGCCAAGAGCTTCCAGACAGCTATGCCCGCCGGTGTCAGCACAGTCCACACCAATTTTTTGAAAACACGGCAAGACAGCTTAAAGCAAATGGCAGACCTAATTACCCAGCAAATGCAACAATTAGCTGGCGGCTATACACCACCCCCAACAACCGCGCCATCCACCCCGCAGATTCCACCGCCGAACCCTGCCCCGCCGCCATCCAAAATAAAGGGTATCCGCCCTATGTATGATTATGATGCCATTGAGACCTTTGCATTACGGCGCATCGCGGATACGTATGGAGAACGCTACGCGATCTATGACAATCGCCGCGCACCGCGTATTCCAAATGGGGATTTATTGCTTATCTCCCGTGTGCTGGATATTCAAGGCGAGCGTTATAAGCCAGTGCCCGGCACAACCATCACCAGTGAATATGATGTACCGGTGGATGCTTGGTATTTCCGTGATAACCCCTATCCCACTATGCCTTATTCGGTGTTGATGGAAATCGCCTTACAACCCTGTGGTTTACTTTCGGCATATCATGGACCAACGCTAGAATTTCCTGAAATTGATTTCTACTTCCGCAATTTGGATGGACAAGGCAAGCTCTATACCGATAAAGATATGCGCGGGCGCACCATCACCAACCACGTCACCTTGGTGAATAACACGGTGATGAGCGGCACCATCATCCAAAAGTTTACCTTTAAGCTATACGACGGGGATGATCTATATTATGAAGGGGATGCCACGTTTGGCTATTTCACCATCCAAGCCCTGACGAGCCAAGCGGGATTAGATGCAGGTAAAATCATCCCCCGTTGGTATGAAGAATCGAAACCGAAGGACATCATCACAATCAACCCACATCAACCCTATGGGGATGGCTTTACACGGTTGGCACGCAATCAACTAATGTTCACAGATGAGATTAAGATTGTGTTGAATGGTGGCAAATACGGTAAAGGCTATGCATACGGCAACACGATCATAGACCCAGCGGCGTGGTTCTTTAAGAATCACTTTTATCAAGACCCTGTGATGCCAGGTTCGATTGGCGTGGAGACAATGATGCAAGCACTTCAGGCGTTTTGCATCGCCAGTGGGCTAACCAATGAATTGCGCAATCCACACTTTGCACATGCTGATGGTGGTCATAACATCGTTTGGAAATATCGCGGACAAATTCTTTCCGATAGCGAAAAATCTCATGTAGAAGTTAATGTGAAGGAAATTATCCGGCGTGATGGTGAGATTATTGTCATCGGTGATGCCAGCCTATGGCGGGATAAGTTGCGAATCTATGAGGTGAAAAACATCGCGCTCAGTATTTGTGAGACGTAAAGTGGTGTAGTGAGGGAGAGGAAGGGAGATCATGCGTGGTATCATCCTGGTTTTATGTTGGGTGCTGACTATCCTCGCCTGTAACATGGAAGCAGGTGATACCCCGCCCTCCCCCACAGCCACGCCACAAGATGCGCTGCCAACCTGGGAAGTGGATGCGGCAACCCTGGCAGCGTGCCAACCACGCACTGATTGGGTCGTCTATACGGTTCAACGACGTGATAGCCTCACGACTATCGCCAACGCCATCGGCAGCACCGTTGATGAACTGGCAGAAGGGAATTGCCTACAAAACCGTAACCGCATTATCACCGGGCAAACCTTGCTTGTTCCACGTTTACCTGGAGATAACGCCGCGCCCACAACCTGCGATACCACACTTTATGACCCACAACTTGCCATCAACACCGTGCAAATTACCCCTACGCTTAACTTTGCTAATGCTTGTTATGTGCTGGCAGCAGATGTGCCTGTCGTTATCAGTTGGGATGAGGCAGATGCGTCTACCGTTGAAGTGACGTTTTATCGTTATAGCCAACAATTATCCCGCCCGGATGTTATCGGTGTGGATAACACCCCAGCAGATGGTTTTTTTATTCGGTGGATACCCCCACCGGAGATGCCGCCGTCAATCATCTACGCTATTGCATCAGGCGGCAACCGAGAACCAGACCCGGTGGGTGTAGTCATTGGGCAATAATCAACTAAACAATATATGGGGTGCTTGCGCCGGTTTTCGCCATACCACGGTCATCCAAAATCACATTGATGCAGGCTGGCTTGCCGCTTGCAAACGCCCGTTCCAAAGCAGGTAATAGATCATCCGGGTTTTCCACTAGCTCGCCATATCCCCCCATTGCCTCAACAATCTTATCGTAACGGGTGTAATTGAGTTTGGTGGCAATCGCACGCTCTTCTGTGACCATGCCAATTTGTGGTGTGCGGATTTGCCCCCAACCGCCATCATTGCCAACAATGCTGACAATCGGCAAATTAAAGCGGATTGCGGTATCAAATTCAAAGCCATTTAAGCCAAAAGAGCCATCACCGTTGATAATCAAGACGTTTTTATCGGGATATAAGTGCTTGGCAGCAATGGCAAACGGCGCACCAACCCCCAAGCACCCCAGAGGACCGGGATCAAGCCATTGACCGGGCAAGGAGAGATCAATCACTTTAGCACACGCGCTGACAATATCGCCGCCATCCCCCACAACAATAAAATTTTCGTCGATAAAGTCATTAATTGCCGCCCCCATACGGAAGTGATTGATGGGCACGTCATCCAATTTCATCCAGGTATCAAGGTCTTTATTTTTATTGTCCTCCATGGTGCGGACTTCATTTAACCATTCATCATAACGAACACCTTGTAACCCTTCCATTAGTGCCTCTAAGACTAGGCGGGCATTGGCACAGATAGCGACTTCAGCCGTGCGGTTATGGTTTAACTCAGCGGGATCGTTTTCAATTTGAATGAGCTTTGTTTCCGGATTCCAGCCTTCACGCCCATATTTCAGCCGGAAATCTAACGGTGTACCAAGCAAGATCACGACATCTGCCCGTTTGATGGCACTGCCCCGCGCAGATTTAGAGCAGTTGGGGTGCGTCATGGGGAGCGTACCGCGTCCTGCACCATTGGTGAAAACGGGGATACCGGTTTGGTCAGTGAGTTCACGCAGAGCCTCATGAGCTTCATCCCAATAGACTTGTGTGCCCGCCACCAGCACGGGCTTTTTTGCCTCACGTAATAAGGCGAATATCTGCTGCAACGCACTTAGCTCTGGTTCAAGGGGCTGGATAACAACCTTATCCGGTGTGCCGGGGTCATCGACCGCGTTAAACAACACATCAAACGGCACTTCAATAAAAACAGGTCCCGGGCGACCACTGAGTGCGGTTTCAAAAGCATCGTGCATCAACATGGGGATGTCTTCCGTGCGCTCCACCGTAAAGCTGGCTTTGGTGAAGGTTTTGAACATCTCGGTTTGTGGCATTTCTTGTAATGCCCCCATGCCTTTGGTTTTAAGTGGTGCTGCGCCACCCAATAAAATCATCGGGCTACGCGCCTGATACGCATTGGCAACGCCCGTCACGGCATCTGTTACACCGGGCCCGGCTGTAACCGCCGCCACGCCGATATTGCGCGTTAGACGAGCATGTGCATCTGCCGCATGAGCAGCCGCCTGTTCATGCCGGAAGTCAATCACACGAATACCATTGTTTAAGCAGCCTTCATAAATAGGCAAAATATGCCCGCCGCACAGCGTATAAAGTGCGTTTACCCCTTGGGCTTTAAGCGCACGTGCAATGAGTTCTCCACCTAATGTAAACATCTATTTTGACTCCAAGTTATAATTTTAGAATGGGGATATTATAGAAGATGTAGGTGAATGATGCACATTATATGGAGATCAATCCCGTATGCTAGCATTGATTGCGCTATCAATGCGGCTGGATGATGGTGAGATATGAAGAACATAGGGAGGGCAATCAAACCCTCCCCGCATCATTATAGTAAGCTTTTTGCCGCTTCTACGACATGTGCCGCGGTTAAGCCAAATTCATGATAAAGACGCTCATAAGGCGCGCTTGCCCCAAAGCGATCCACACCGATGGCGATCCCTTGTAAGCCGACGTACTTCTGCCAGCCGAGCGTTGTTCCTGCCTCAATGCTCACACGGGCTGTTACGTGAGATGGCAACACACTTTGTTTATAGGTATCATCTTGTGCTTCAAATAATTCCCAACAGGGCATAGAGACCAAGCGTGTTTTGATCCCTTCGCTCATCAGTTGTTGATATGCCTCATGCGCAATGTGAACTTCACTACCTGCTGCGAGTAGAATCACCTGAGGAGTGCCCTCACAGTCCTTAAGGACATACGCGCCATGTGCCACACCAGCCTGAACATGCTCATCATTTTCTAGTACAGGCAAATCTTGCCGGGTGAAGATCAACACAGCGGGCGCATCAACCAGCATTGCATTACGCCATGCCGCCACGGTTTCATTGGCATCTGCTGGGCGAAACACATATAAGTTCGGGATCGCCCGCAAGCTCATGACATGCTCAACAGGTTGATGGGTCGGTCCATCTTCTCCTAAACCGATGCTATCATGCGTGAACACATAGGCGGTTTTGATTCCCATCAACGCCCCTAAACGAATAGCCGGACGCATATAATCACTAAAGGTTAAAAACGTGGCACTATATGGGCGGATGATTCCCCCGTGTAACGCCAATCCGTTGATAATTGCGCCCATACCATGCTCACGCACCCCAAAGCGCACGTTGCGCTCAGCCGGATGCCCCGCGCCCGTGTTACCCGCCCCAGCAATTAATGTCTTGGTACTACCAGCTAAATCAGCATCACCGCCGATCATGGTTGGGATATTTTTTGCGATGGCGTTCAGCACCTTACCTGATGCGTTGCGTGTGGCAATTGGTTTGCTGTTCTCAAAAACAGGTAAATCGGCATCCCAGTTTTGTGGCAGTTGCCCGCTAAACGCTGCATCCCATTCCACGGCAAGATCAGGATACGCCGCCCGCCAAGCCTGGAGTTGTGACTGCCAGGCTGCTTCTTGCTGTGCGCCGCGCTCCAACGCTGTGCGGAAATGCGCTAACGCTTCATCTGGGATATAAAATTTTTCATCCGTTTGCCAGCCTAAAGCTTGCTTAGTGAGGCGAACCTCTTCTTCCCCCAATGGTGAGCCGTGTGCTTTGCTTGTTCCGGCTTTGTTTGGGCTGCCATAGCCGATGATGGTTTTGATAATGATAATGGAGGGTTTGCTTGTTTCTGCTTTGGCGGCATTGATAGCAGCATCAATAGCAGCGATGTCATTCCCGTCTGCCACGTGCAAAACATGCCACCCCCAGGCTTCATGCCGCTTGGCGATGTCTTCAGTAAAGGTCATACTCGCCGCGCCGTCTAATGTGATGTCATTGGCATCATACAAAAAGATCAGCTTGCCCAGCCCCCAATGACCAGCTAATGCACACGCCTCCATGCACACGCCTTCCATCAAGTCACCATCACTGACAAGCGCGTAAGTGTAGTGATCGATAATCGTGTGCGAATCACGGTTAAAATGTGCCGCCAAAAACGCCTCAGCCAGTGCCATGCCAACGGCTGTTGCCCCCCCTTGCCCAAGTGGACCGGTGGTTGTTTCTACACCTGGGGTCTCATGATATTCTGGATGCCCTGGGGTTTTGCTACCCCACTGGCGGAAATTCTTGATCTCATCCAATGAAAGATCATATCCGGTCAGGTGTAATAAGGCATAAAGCAGCATAGAGCCATGCCCAGCACTAAGGATAAAACGATCTCGGTTGATCCAATGAGGATTTTGGGGATTATGGCGCAGATGGTTTTGCCATAACACATACGCCATCGGTGCTGCCCCTAATGGTAACCCCGGATGCCCACTATTTGCTTGTTGCACGGCATCAATTGAAAGCGTGCGGATGGTGTTGATCGCCAATTGAGAAAGATCAGTCAAAATGTGCCTCCCTAAAAAGCATCTATGGTAAAAAGATGCTCCAAATTATAGCATGATAATGACATACTCATGAGCACTTTGTTTAGGATATGTTATACTATCAAGCAAGAACGCCTGTTCGTT
>RFHA01000170.1 GCA_003696565.1 Chloroflexota bacterium | reverse complement strand
GTTTATGATCAAGTGGCTGCCCGTGTGGTGGAATTGACGAAAAACCTGACTGTTGGGGCAACTGATGAAAGCCCGGATGTTTATATGGGTCCGGTTATTGATAAAAATGCTATGTCCACCATCATGAATTATATTGAAATTGGTATGCAAGAGGGGACTCTGTTAACAGGTGGCAAGCGGATCGAAACACCAGAGGGCGGGTATTTTATTGAACCCACAATTTTTGGCGATGTGGATCGCAATGCTCGAATTGCCCAAGAAGAAATTTTTGGTCCGGTTGTTGCCTTGATCCGTGCGGAAGATTTTGATGATGCTATTGATATTGCTAATAGCACAGAATATGGCTTAACGGGTGCTGTATATAGCAGAAATCGTGCCCGTTTGGAACAAGCACGGCGTGACTTCCATGTCGGGAATTTATATTTTAATCGCAAATGTACTGGGGCTTTGGTTGGAGTTCATCCATTTGGTGGCTTTAATATGAGTGGTACAGATAGCAAAGCGGGTGGACCAGATTATTTGCTACTGTTTACCCAAGCAAAAAGCATTGCGGAAAAACTTTAATCTTTGGACTACATCGCGTATAATTGAAAAAGCGACCCTAAAATGTGGTCGCTTTTCTTTATAGATTAGCTTCATACAGGGCGGATTGAATGCGACATAAATTGCTGTCATGGGATGATGTGGATAAGTTAATTGATTTGCTGCTTCCTCAATTGCAAGGGGTTGGTCCCTTTGATGCCATGATTATGATTACACGTGGTGGGATTGTGCCCGGCGGCTTATTGGCAGAGGCGTTGAATATTCAGCATGTGTTAACGGCTGCGGTGGATTTTCCATCAACGGATGAAGCACAATTGATGGCGTGGCCCGCGTTTCTTCAATTTCCTGATTCACGCTTGTTGGTTAATCGTCGTACCTTAATTGTGGATGATGTTTGGGGTAGCGGACGAACTAGTACCGCAGTTCGTGGGCGTGTACAGGCAGCAGGTGCAGAACCCTTTACATGTGTGTTCCATTTTAACCCTTATCGCTCGTTGTTTAGCAAAGCTAAGCCTGATTTTTATGGTGAAATTACCGACGAATATATTGTCTATCCCTGGGAAGTTGATCGTGGGTTGCGTGGGATCGGGATGCGTTCTCCATTGCCAGATCCAGAAACAAGCTGATGTAGTATTTTGGTGTATAATTTATTTAAGATGTTATACTGAATCATAGCTTTGCATCCTAGGAATTGTGTTATAATTTGAATCATTCTGAAAATAAAGACTTTTATAGGCAGCAGCACGAAAGGAGAACGCGCACCTCAACAATCTTAGATTGATTGTGACTTGCGCTATGTTGCATTATGGGGACTCCGAACGCGGATAATCAAATAGACATGGATGAAATCTCAGAATTTGAACGGTTGCTGAATGAAGAACCGAGCTTTTCACCGACAGTACCGCGCAAAGGAGAAATCCGTACAGCGGTCATTCTGGAGATTAGAGAACGAGAGATTATTGTTGATCTGAACGCCAAGCAAGATGGCATTGTTCGTTCTGAAGATTTAGAACGGTTGGACGATGAATATCGCCAGAGTTTACGTGTAGGTGATGAAGTTCCCGTATACGTGCTGCATCCACGTGATCAAGATGACAATTTGATAGTCTCCATTAATATGGGACTACAACGATATGATTGGGATTTGGCGCGGAAATTACTGGAAACAGAAGATGTCGATACTGTTCGTGTAACGGGGCATAATCGTGGTGGGATTTTGGTTCGTTGGCGGCGGTTGGAAGGGTTTATCCCCAGCTCTCATCTCATCTCTGCGGCTTATTCTGGAGATCGTCGTGATGCTTGGAATGACCTCATTGGTAGCGAGCTGACTGTTAAGGTGATTGAGGTTGATCAAGATCGTCGTCGTTTGATTTTTAGTGAGCGTGAAGCTCAAAAAGAACAACGTGCCCAACAAAAAGCACGCCTGCTTTCTGAACTGAAAGAGGGGGATGTCGTTCAGGGTATTGTGACTGGGCTGCGTGATTTTGGCGCGTTTGTTAATTTGGGCGGTGCGGATGGGTTGATACATGTCAGCGAGTTAGCTTGGCATCGGGTAGATCATCCGCGTGATGTTCTGAATGTTGGTGATGAAATTGATGTTTATGTTTTGAATTTGGACCGTGAGACCAATCGGATTGCGCTCAGTCGTAAACGCTTGCTACGTGATCCCTGGGAAGATGCTGCAGAACGCTATCATGAAGGGCAGTTAGTAGAGGGTACAGTCACTAATGTGGTTGATTTTGGGGCGTTTGTTGCGCTGGATAACGGTTTAGAAGGTTTGTTGCATTTAAGTGAAATGGGAGATGGCACTCTTAAAGAACCCCATTCTTATGTCAAAAAAGGGGATCGACTGAGTTTGCGCATTAGTCATCTCGAACCGGAAAAACGGCGCGTTGGCTTTACACAGCGTTGGGGAACGAACGAGGCGGATGACAGCTCGTCTGATACAGACGAACAGACAACAGATGAGCAAACAAATGACGCGGATGAGCCTACTGAAGACGAGGCTATTGAATAATATACCTATGTTGTTTGCATCTGATTGACAAAGCATTTTTTGCTAAGTATAATCCGTACCACCTTAAAAGTGTATTGATTTGATATGATGTACAATGCTCGGCTGTCTTTGTGATGCCGGGCTTTATTTTGTCATGGATTATTGGAGATAAGCACACATGCAAGCAGATGTGACCGACAACATGGATTTTGCCACCTTGTTGGAGGCATCGTTGGCAGAGGCTCAAATTGAGCTAGGGGATACGGTGACAGGTACTGTGTTGTCTGTTGATTCTCAAGGATTGATTGTTGGCGTAGGTCCATATGATGGATTTGTCTCTCGGCGTGATCTGGAACGCTTGTTTCAGCAACCGGAGCAGTATCATGTTGGGCAAGAGATTGCCGTGACGATTGCCCGCATGGAAGATGATGAAGGCAACTTAGTGTTGTCTGTTTCCCAAGCGACACAGCATGAAGATTGGAATCGTGTTGAAGAATTAATGCAAGCGGATGAAGTTTGGGAAGGCACAGTGGCAGATGCAAACCGAGGCGGATTGATTATGCTGTTTGGTAATCTACGAGGATTTATACCTGCTAGCCACGTACTTGATCTGCCGCGTGGGTTGAATGAAGATGAGCGCACTGTGCATCTTAAGCGCATGGTTGGTAAGACAATCGAAGTAAAAGTGATTGAAGCAAATCGTAAGCGGAGACGGTTGGTCTTTAGCCAACGAGAAGTGACACGTGCTGCACGGGAAGAACGCAAAGATCAACTGCTTGCACAATTGAACGAAGGTGATGTGTGCCAAGGAGTTGTTAGCGGGCTGCGTGATTTTGGTGCCTTTGTTGATTTAGGTGGGGCAGATGGTCTCATTCATATTTCTGAACTTGCGTGGCATCGTGTGGGGCATCCATCTGAAATATTAAAAGTAGGAGATAAAGTGAATGCCTTTGTACTGCGCCTAGATCATGAAGGCAAGCGTATTGGCTTAAGTCTCAAACGGTTACAACCGAATCCCTGGGAAAACATTGAATCGCTTTATCATGTTGGGCAATTAGTTGAAGGTGTCGTGAGTCGTACCGCTGAATTTGGTGCGTTTATTAGCCTAGAGCCGGGAATTGAGGCGTTATTGCATGTTACACATATTGCTGACCCAGCACCGACAGATGCGACCTTATATGTGACTGAAGGCTCAACCTTATTATTGCGTGTTGTGAGCATAGAACCGGAAAATCAACGCTTAGGGTTGAGCTTGAAAGACGTGACTCCTGAGGAGTTATTAGAGTGGAATGCCAAGCGTGAGGCAGCATTACCGTCTTAATCAACCCTAGTATGCATCTCAGTTATTCGCTATAATGCACGCTGCACTGCCGATAGGATACTTCCTATCAATCTGGGCAAAGATAGGAGGTGAAATTTTGACCACTGTTAAGTTAAAACCGAACGAATCACAAGACCAACTACTGCGTCGTTTTCGTAAGAAGGTAACAAACGCAGGTGTCTTGAGTACTGTGCGCCGTAAGCGGTGGCATATTTCTAAAAGCGAGCTGCGTCGGATTGAAAAGAAAAAAGCAATTCGTCGTTCACGTCGCCGTCAACGGAAAGCACAAGGTCGTTAATTAGTGTTTGATAACAATCCCGCTGTCAAGTTTTGTGCTTGGCGGCGGTTTTGTTGTTTTTATTCTTTTTATTTAAGGAGATATATGGCTAAACAAGAAGATAAAATCGAAGTTGAAGGTGTGGTGGTAGAAGCACTACCAAACACACAATTTATGGTAGAACTTGATAATGGGCATCGTGTTTTGGCTTATCTTTCTGGCAAAATGCGTAAGTATTATATCCGTATCGCTTTAGGGGATCGTGTGAAGGTTGAGATGAGCATGTATGATCCAACACGCGGGCGGATTATCTATCGACATCGGGATAGTGGCAGTAGTGCAAATTGATCTATTTTGCCGGTTGTTATGACCGTTATTAGCAACTGAGGGCTATTTTTGCCCCCAGTGTACGCACATTGTCCCAAACATGAATTTCTTATAGGTAACTTGTTTAACCCCACAAGATTGCATAATGTTTACCAATTCGTCAGGTGTTTTAAAGGCTTGTGTGGATTCTGGTAGATATTGATAAGCATCTGCCCCTTGCTTGCCGCTGATTATACGTCCTAATAATGGAATAACATACTTTAGATAAAACAAGATAAATGGACGTAATAAATTGTTTGGTGGGGGGGAGCTATCCAGAATGACAATTTTGCCCCCAGGCTTCAAAACACGGATTTGCTCTTTGATTGCTTGGTGAATGTCGATCACATTCCGAACAAGATAGCCTGATGTAACAGCGTCAAACGTATTATCTGGAAAAGGTAGATAGAGTGCATCAGCTGCACACCAGTTAATATGCCCGCCGAGTCGATGTTTTTGCCCCACGTACATCATGGGTAACGAGAAATCCGCCCCAACCACATGCGCGCTTGGCTCAGCATGTAAGGCTTCAAAGGCAATATCTCCGGTGCCTGTGGCTAAATCAAGCACTTTGCCGTTTGGTGGAATTTGTGCTTGTTTGATCACAAATCGCCGCCAACGCTGATCTTGCCCGCCCGTCATTAAACGGTTCATTAGATTATAACGACGCGCAATACGCCCGAACATATCTTGTACGTAAGCTGATTTTTCTTTTCCTGTTAGATTCATTCAAATCGTCCTAAATCGAAAACTGCACGAATAATAATGCGGTTACCGTCTAATTCAAGGTCATTGTGCCAATTGACTGTTGCTAATACATATCGCCAGACTAAATCCGGTTGATTGATATCAACTTGTGGAGGCAGGATGATCAGATGATCATCTGGAAAACGATATTGATCAGTGGGATCATGAGTCAACCGTATAGCATTATCCCACATTCCTATTGTCCTGCCTACCTTATGTGTGGCATCAATGCCGATTTTAGCCCCAACGCCTTTTGGATAAATTAAATCTTGAGGATGTGTAATACCGTTTGTGATGGTGACATCTTTGTGCCAATCTACTTGCTGTTGGATCACGTGCCAAACTTCTTGCTGATCTTGAATGTTGACATTGTTATCAACGATGATTACAGCACGGCTGTATGCGAGTTCGCCAAGCCCCCATATACCATGCAAGACACGATAGGCATCGCCTGGTGTACGTTTATGGATGCTAATAATTGTTAGATTTCTTCCAGCACCACACTGAGGGAGGTAAATATCTTCAATACAATCAAATAGCATTTTAAGAATGGGTAAATAGAATCGTGTGATGGCTTGATTCATCCAATGAAAATCATGAACACTCATCACTGGAAAAACAGCCTCGTTTCGGTGTGTAATTGCTGTGATGTGAAAAGGTAGAAGTTGAGTTATTTTATGGTAAAACCCATCCACACCTTGAAGATATGCAGGTGGTAGCGGCTTTGTTGGGTCAATAACACCCTCAATAATCATCTCTGCATCTGCCGGTATCATAATAGGTTGCGTAAGAGCCGATGTTTGTGGAACGGGTTTTCCCCGTAGCCATCCAGCTACCCAGTACGGATCAATGTGTTGAGGCAATGGTGTATATACGCTCCACATCACTGCTGGGTCTCCACCTATGACCACTGCGGCGGGGGTCTTTTCTGTTAGATGAACAATTGGCTGAATACCAAGAGTATGTGTGTTATGAATGATGATTTCATGTACATATCGCTTGGCTGTTGGTGTAATGAGATACGCAAATGGCAGGCTGTTATGTGAATCGTGTGCGCCCCGTCGATATTGGGGAAGGACGCTTATATTTGCTGGAGTGTTATGCCTTTGAACCGCCGCTGGCTTTGGGCTGTTAAACTGACGGAACATCGCCATTAAAGCCCCAGCTTGGCTCATTAATCCACTAAAGCTCATCTCCGGTGAGATCAAATCGTGAACTTTTTGAGTGAGCATATTGAGATTTTCTAGGTTTAATGCCCAGGCGATTCGTCTTTCTGTGTTAAATAGATTTGTCACAATTGGGGATGTATTGGGGATGCGTTCTTTTGCTTGCTCTAAACGAATTAAGAACTCATCCAAATTGCGATATGCCATAGCTGCTTACATTCACTATGTTTAGAATATTTTGAATATATTGTACAATAGCTTTGTAAAATTGTCATGATTAGGATTGACAGCTTAAGCCAATTAACGAATTTTATATGTATTTACTTGTTAATCTGCCGATTGATGTTGTTATAATGGTTGCGGCGTTAAATAGTGATTAGGTGCGTATGATTGGTTTAAAACATCACCCATTATCATATGAAAAACTACTTTTATTGGGGGAAGTATGCCAACTTAAATCTGATATGCGCTTGTTAGATTTATCTTGCGGTGATGGCTATATGTTGGTGGAATGGGCAAAGCGATACGGTATTGTTGGTGTGGGAGTAGACATAACAGAAGATCAGATTGCTGATGCACGCCAATATGCTTATGAGCAAGATGTTGAGAATCGACTTAATTTTGTTGCTTGTGACCCATTGGATTATCCGCAAACTCATCATGAGTTTGATGTCGTAACTTGCTTGGGGCATTTAACGCTTGATTTGGATCAAACCTTAGCTTTAATGCAAACTGCGTTAGGGATGCGGACGCAGATGCTTGTGATTGGACAACTTTATTGGAAAGAACTTCCAGATGCACAAATTATTCAAGCTTTAGATAAAACAGAACTCCGTACATTGGATACCATGCTTGCGCATTTTGAAACACAAGGTTGGCAGTTAGTTGAAATGGTGCTAGCAAATCAAGACGAATTAGACCGTTATGAATCAAGTCGTTGGATGACAATAAGCGATCAGTTAAAAGAACGTCAACGAGATATACGCTTATATCAGTCCCTGAAGCAAAGTCAGCGGAATTATCTTACTTATGGGCGGCGATATTTAGGATGGGGAGCATTTATCTTGCGCCCTTTGCATGCCTTGCAAGATGTGGCATTGCCAGATCAGCATGATCGCCCGGTTGGGGTAGAGTTTTCTCAAGATATGTTGTGGGTACGCTTAGCGGATGGGCGTGTAATTGGTAATCCATTAGTGTGGTTTCCCTGGTTGATGAATACCGAGCAGCGCGAAGATTATCTTTTCACGGCTGCTGGTATTGAATGGGTGAGCTTAGGGAAACGTCTGACGGTGCGACAATTGCTTAATGGGGACGTTTTGCTTGAATAGCAACCCAATCTCCCTGTGTAAGACGTGCAAATGGTTCTAAGCCGGTTTTGCGCAAAGCTGCTTCTACATCGTCAGCTTGATCTTGAATAATACCGCTAAAAATGGCGATACCTCCTGGGCGCACAATTTGCCCCAAGCCTTGCTCACACATTGGGATGATAATCCTAGCTAGAATGTTGACAACAATTAAGTCAAATCGCCGTGCGGAATTTAATAAGCTTTCTAAACTGCCTTCCTGTGCGATAATTTTGTCATCTACTTGGTTAAGCTTGGCATTTTCAAGTGTTACTTTAACAGCAACCGGATCATTGTCAAGCGCATAGACCACACTAGCACCAAGTTTAGCGATTGCAAAAGCAAGGATGCCGCTACCGCAACCTAAATCTAAAGCTTTGATACCGGGTTGCACTAATTCTTCTAACGCAATGAGGCATAGCTGTGTTGTAGGATGTGTTCCGGTTCCAAATGCCATACCAGGATCAAGTGAAAGAACAATATCATCAGGCTTTATATCAATATTTTCTATCCACTGTGGACGAATTAAGATGCGCTTGCCTAAACGAACTGGATGATAATGAGATTTCCAAGCTTCTGCCCAGTCTTGTTCATCCACCAATGTGTATTGTGGTTGGGGCATGGGGTACATCATATTCATATGATGTAGGGCTGTTTCTAATTTCGTTTTAGCTGCTTCAGCACGATCATCCGCTGGAATGTATGCGCGGACGGTCAGCTTTTCTGGTGGGGGTACTTCACCTTCATCCCATGAATCAGGCATAATGCCTTCTTGCTCAATAGAAACCCCCTGATGCCCATATCGCTGCAATAATTCAGATACTGCTTCTGCTGCTTCACCATCTACACTGAGTTTAATTTCAATCCATTTCACGATATACTATTCTCCAGCGAAAAAGTCTTTCATCCAACTCATAAACCCTTTGCCGCCATTGGGTTGTGGTTGGACTTCACTTCCCATTGTACGGCTAAGTTTTTCAAATAATTCACGTTGCTCGTTAGTCAGTTTGGTTGGAATATCAACGCGGATATGAACGAGTTGGTCACCTCGTCCGCTGTTACTGCCGTCACTCCGTAACCGTGGAAATCCGCGCCCACGCAGACGGAAAATTTTGCCAGATTGTGTGCCAGCAGGAATAGTTAATTCGACATCACCGTCAACGGTAGGGATAATGATGCGATCACCTAAAGTTGCTTGAACAACATTAATTGGGATTTCTAGCAAAATATCGTTATCCCGCCGGATAAAGTACTCGTGTTCTTTGACATCAATGACAACATAGAGGTTACCGCGCGGCGCGCCTTCATCACCAACATCACCCTCTCCACGTACTTGAATTTGTAATCCTTCACGCACACCCGCTGGGATTTTCACGTTGAGGGTGACTTTTTTGCGAAGTTTACCACTGCCATCACATGTTTTACAGCGATTTGGAATAATTGTCCCTTTTCCACCGCAGCGTGGGCAGGGGGTTACCCGCACCATTGACCCTAAAAAGGTTTGTTGCACTTGGCGAATTTCACCTGTTCCGTTACATTGTGGACATGTAACAGGTTGCGAACCCGCTTCTGCACCACTGCCATTACAAGTTTCGCATGTTTCAAGGCGATCAAATGTGACTTCACGCTCGGTGCCAAACACAGCTTCTTCAAATTCGATGGTGACACTGACACGCCGATCTGCGCCAGGCTTAGGTCCTTGGCGAGTACGCGCGCTCCGTGTAAAACCGCCGAAAAACTCATTGAAAATATCGGCAAAATCTGCCGCACCCATGTTACTAAAGCCACCCGTGCCACTAACGCCTGCATGACCAAAACGGTCATAACGTGAGCGTTTCTCATCATCAGAAAGCACTTCATAGGCTTCATTAATCTCTTTGAATCGTTCTTCAGCATCTGGGGCAGTGCTGACATCTGGGTGATACTGCCTTGCCAGTTTACGGAACGCTTTTTTAATCTCTTCTTTGCTGGCGTTGCGTGATACGCCCAGAATATCGTAATAATCTTTTGCCATATGCATCCTCACGTTATGAAGCGAAGAGGGTAGGAATCCGCATTCCTACCCTATGATCATCGTTGTGGAATTGATCTTATGCGTCGGTAAACTCCGCATCAATTACATCTTCATCTTCACCAGTTGTGCTGCCATTTTGAGCAGGTGCAGCATCCGGTTGTTGATACATCTGACCACCAAGAGTTTGGATATGTTGCGACAGTTTATCAACTGCTGTGCGGATTTGACTCACATCATTGCTAGCTTGTGCTGTGCGCACTGCTTCAATGTATTCTTGTGTTTGTGTTTTTGCGTCTTCTGGCAAGCGTTCATCAAAATCACGCAGTAGCTTATCTGCAGAGAATACGGCACTTTCGGCTTGATTGTTGATTTCTGCTAGCTCACGACGTTTTGCGTCTTCGCTGGCGTGGGCTTCTGCCTCTTTCACCATGCGTTCAATTTCAGCATCACTTAAGCCACTGCTGGCAGTAATGGTGATTTTTTGCTCGCGGGATGTCGCCTTATCTACTGCACTGACATTCAAGATACCATTTGCATCAATGTCAAATGTAACTTCGATTTGCGGTACACCGCGTGGTGCTGGTGGAATGCCATCTAGGATAAAGCGACCAAGCGATTTGTTATCCGCCGCCATGGGGCGTTCACCTTGTACAATGTGAATTTCCACCTGTGTTTGGTTGTCGGTCGCTGTTGAATAGATCTGGCTTTTGCGTGTTGGGATCGTCGTGTTGCGTTCGATCATAGGTGTTGCAACGCCACCAAGTGTTTCTACACTCAGGGTTAGTGGCGTAACATCTAACAGCAAGATGTCCTTCACGTCACCTGCTAAAACGCCTGCTTGAATGGCTGCGCCCAATGCTACCACTTCATCAGGATTGACGCTTTTGCTAGGTGCCTTACCGAAGAATTCTTCAACAGCTTTCTGGATCGCGGGCATACGAGTCATCCCGCCAACCAGAATCACTGCATCAATTTCACTCTTTTCTAAACCTGCATCTTTTAAGGCAGCTTTACATGGTTCAATTGTCTTACGTACCAAGTCTTCAACAAGGCTTTCTAGTTTGGCGCGGCTGAGTGTAATGTTCAAGTGTTTGGGACCACTAGCATCTGCTGTGATAAATGGTAGCTGAATTTCGGTATTCAATGTGCTGGATAGTTCGATCTTTGCCTTTTCTGCCGCTTCCTTTAGACGTTGTAATGCCTGGCGATCTTGGCGCAGATCAATGCCATTTTCCTTTTTGAATTCATCTGCTAACCAATTGATGATACGTTCGTCAAAGTTATCACCACCTAGGAATGTATCACCACTGGTGCTGCGAACTTCAAATACACCATCGCCAACCTCTAGAATGGAAATATCGAACGTCCCACCACCTAAGTCATAAACAGCGATGATTTCATTTTTATGTTCACCTAAGCCATATGCCAGGCTTGCAGCAGTTGGCTCATTGATGATCCGCAGCACCTCCAACCCGGCAATTTTCCCGGCATCTTTGGTGGCATTCCGTTGTGCATCATTAAAATAAGCTGGCACAGTAATCACTGCACGGTCAACAGTTTCACCTAGGTAGGCTTCCGCATCAGCTTTGATTTTTTGTAAAATCATTGCGGAAATTTCCGGCGGACTGTATTCCTTGCCACCCATTTTAACGCGAATATCCCCATTCGGGGCTTTACTGACACCATAGGGAACAATCTTGAGGGCTTCTTCTACTTGTTTGTCATCAAAGCGTCGCCCCATAAACCGTTTGACGGAAAAAATCGTATTTTCTGGGTTAACAACAGCTTGGTTGCGGGCAACTTTACCGACTAAGCGTTCACCAGTTTTTTGATTGATTGCTACCACAGATGGGATTAACCGTCCACCTTCTGAGGATGGGATAACGGTTGGTTCGCCACCTTCCATAACAGCAACTACTGAGTTGGTTGTTCCTAAATCAATACCAATAATTCTACCCATGATTTCACGTTCTCCTTGCCTTTTGCTATTATCTGTTAGTTGGCGACACGTACCATTGCTGGACGTAAAACAATGTCACCGCTGATATACCCCTTTAAGACGGTTTCAATCACATGACCACTTTCCACATCATCGCTGGCATCCATACTAATAGCCTCGTGAATGTTTGGATCAAATGCTTCCCCATCTGGGGCAATTGGTTGGATGTCATATTCATCCATCAACTTTTTGAACTTGCCCTGAATGAGTGCAACACCATTAATCCAGGGATGATCTTTAAGATCATCTGGAATATTCGCTTGTGCGCGCTCAAAATCATCAATGATTGGTAGCATTTTTTTGATTGTTTCTAGGGCAATTTTTAATTTTAGATCTTGCTGTTCACGCTCCACACGCCGCTTATAATTTTGGAACTCTGCCAGGGTGCGCTGCCAACCTTGCAGGTTTTTTTCAGCTTCGGCTTGAAGTTCCTTCATGCGATCGTCCGACTCTTCCAGTGGCTGTTGATCCATGGGTTGAGTTTCTTCTACAGCTGCCACTGCATCTTCTGGAGCGTCATTAGGCGTTACGTTGTTTTGATCGGTCACAAATATCCTCCTGCGCCTAGTGCCGCTAATCATGCGGCTAGTCTAGCTTATACATAATAGAATTACGTTAGCAAAAGTATAGGAGTTACATTAAATTAGGGAATTATTCATCTTTTTGTTCATAAAGATCAACCAACATATCCGTCATCAAGTTGGAAACATAGCGAACTGTGCTAATAGCGCGCCCGTAATTGATGTGTGTGGGTCCAAGTAGCCCAATTGTGCCACGAATTTGTCCGGGTATACCATAACGACTCAAAACCATGCTTAATTGACTTAATTCGTCCCAAAGCCCATCACCTGCTACAACTACTCGAACATCATCGGTTTGCGAATCCAGAAAATTCGTCAGAATAATATCTAATACAGTGTGTTCTTCAAACACGCGGATAGCTTGTTGAGCTGTTTCACCGTCGTGGATATTACCCAGTAAATCACTTAATCCATCACGGTAGACAATGCGTGTTTGATGTTTATCGGCTTCATCCATTAAATCAGCGGCTAACTCTGCGACTTCACGCCCTAACAGATTAAACTGAATGCTTTTAAGTCGAATTTCATGAGAATAAAGATCGGTACACAAGCTATTAATTTGTTTGGCAACCTCAGCAAGTTTTGACTGGGGGACGGGGTCTGCAAGGTTTAACATACGTTGCTGTACCACGCCACCATGCAACACCAAAACCATCAATACTAATCGACCTTGAATACTAATTAGCTCTATGTGCTTAAAGCGGCTTGTTTCAACAATTGGTGCGGTTACTAACGATGCCGTATTAGCTGTGCGGGCTAATATAGTTGCTGCCAATTTCATCCATTGTTCTGTGCCTTTAGGTAATGAATGGAATTTATTGGCAATATGTTTCTCCTCAGCTTTGGTTAGCCCATTGTTATCAATAATTCGCTGAACAAAATAGCGGTATCCATTTTCAGTGGGAATACGCCCAGCAGATGTGTGCGGTGCAGTAATATAACCCAACTCCTCTAGCACAGACATTTCATTACGCACCGTTGCGGAACTAACCCCTAAGTTTGAGGTTTCGGCAATTTGTTTAGAGCTAACAGGTTCTAATTTATCGGTATAGGTTCGAATAATCAGCGCAAGTATTTCTTCTTGGCGTTTGGTAAGTTCAGGTAATTGTGAAGCGTCCATAGTCATATCTAACAATTCCAGGCGTTATCCTTTAAAATAATAATGCCGAACTTTGACAAGACTGTAAAGGAGCGAATTAATATGGGTGAAAATACCCTTGAAGTAACCGAGAACAACTTTGAAACAGATGTATTGCAATCAGATAAACCTGTGCTGGTTGATTTTTGGGCGGAATGGTGTGGCCCTTGTAAGATGATTGCTCCGATTGTGGATGAAATTGCGCAAGATTTTAAAGATCAGCTGACCGTTGGTAAGTTGGATGCAGATGCATATCCCGGTGTATTACAAAACTACCATATTATGGGTATTCCTACCCTGATTTTATTTAAAGGTGGAGAACCAGTAGTACGGATTACAGGCTATCATCCAAAAGAGAAAATTCTCAACCAAATTAAGCCACACCTTAGCTAATAAAAACTCCCCAAAAATGGGGAGCTTTTTATTTACGTCATTAGTCAGACCCAGATGGTTCAGGTTCTTCGGAAGCTTCTTTAGAAGCATTCATCCGTTCCTCTGTTGCTAGTGGGATAACAAATTGGAACTTAGACCCTTTACCTAGTTCACTTTCTACCCAAACTTCACCGCCGTGCCCTTCAATCAAACGCTTGGCGATCATCATACCCAAACCTGTGCCTTTTTGTTGACGCGCTAGTTCGTTCTCGCTGCGGAAATAGTTTTCTCGGAAGATACGTTTTAGATCTTCCTCACTTAAACCAATACCAGTATCTGCAATAATCACATGCATCACATCGCCGATCAGCTTACCTTTTTCGTTAATATAACGCGGTTTAACGTTAGCTGAGATGGTGATGGTTGCCCCAGGTGGACTATATTTATGGGCGTTGCTTACAAAGTTGGTCATGACTTGGATCATGCGCTTGGGGTCTACCCAAACTAATGGCAAGTCTTCTGCCACTTCGTTGATAACGGTTTGTTGTTTTTCATCAATTTGGGTTTGGATAGTCATGAGTGTATCCATGACTAAGCTATACATACTGGTTGCTTCTTGATTGATGTCGAACTGATTGGCATCCAACCGAGCTAAATCACGCAGATCATCAATAATGTTTTGCATGCGGTCTGCATTAGACAAGATGACCAACGCCGCATTTTTGATCTGTTCAGGACCCATCGCCGCTGCCATAGAGCTGTTAAGTGCCTGAGCATATCCTTTAACTGATGTCAATGGATTCTTTAATTCATGCGCAGCAAACCCCATAAACTCACTCTTGGTTCGGGCAGCAGCCGTTAATTTTTCATATAGTTGTGCGTTTTCGATGGCGATTGCTGCGTGCTCAGCAAGACGCTGTGCCCAGTCCAAATCAAGTAAGTTCAAACGAGGTTCTTGGTTTGTTTCTAGAATCAACAAGGCATTAATGTCATCGCCGGAAAGCATCGGGACGGTAATTTGACTGAG
>RFHA01000022.1 GCA_003696565.1 Chloroflexota bacterium | reverse complement strand
TTGCTGTGCCCCACGTATACCCTAGCTGTTCACGTAATACCATTGCTCTGGTTGTGTGATGAAGCGCTTCACGCCATTGATTTTGTTGAAAATAGATGCCACCTAATAGATTTTCCGCTGATGCCAGGACATTCAAATTTGCGCCTCGTTCAGCATAAGGCAAACTTTCCAAACTAATTTCTTCTGCTTCTTTTAATTTGCCTTGGGAAAACAAAACCCATGCTTTACCAATAAGCGTTCTTGCTAACTCCAACTGGCCTTCCGTGTCTGTTCGTTCGGCGAGTAATTGATGGGCAGAAGAAAAGTAAATATGCGCCTTTTCAAAATCTCCTAATTTCCAATGTACATGCCCTAACCGTCTGTCAACTTCCGCTTTTCGTAACGCAAATTCGGCATATTTATTAAGCAATTCATCACATTTTTCTAGAAAGGCGAGTGCATGACTAAATTTGCCCACGAGTAGATATACATCACTTAGCCCAATATAAACTCGCCAGGCCATTTCCGGGTGTGGCGAGGATAATTGGTTCAGGCAGGTTTCAGCAGTTTGGAAGTAAGAAATAGCCTCATCTCCAGCAAATTGAGAAGCAGAAAATTCACCAGCTTGAATTAAGTAGGGCAAAGCCTCATCTGGTTTATCTGCTTTTACTAAGTGATGTGCGATTTCTTTGATGTTTTCCGGTGATAATTCGTTAGATAAATGTTGGATAGCGTATGCTGCTTTGGCGTGAAGGGATTGTTGATGGATGCGTAAAAGGGAGTGGTACACAACTTCGTGGAGTAATTTATGGCTGAATTCCCATTGATCAATTTGAGGAAGGTACTGAAGCATGAGCCGTGATTCTAATCTTTTCAGGCTGTGTTGAAGATTGGGTAATTCCACGAGATGTTTTAGTAGGTGAATATCGAAATGGGAGCCCAGTATTGAAGCTGCTTGTAAAATTTGTTTTAAGTGGTCAGGTAATGCATCGACGCGTGAACGCAGCAGAATATCTAAAGTAACAGGGAGTTCTACTTTGTTTTGTGCCAGTTCGTCGCTGACAAACCATTGATTATTGATGTTTTTGAGGTGGCCTTGTTCTATGAACATGCGCACGTATTCTTCAATGAAATATGGGTTCCCTTCACTGTATTCGATGATGGTTTTTTCTACTGGATGGGAAAGGGTGATGCCGGGAAGTAGGTCTTCTATAAGTGCATGGCAGTGGGGTTTGGAGAGGCGCTGCAGGAAGAGGTGTAGTGTTTGTCCGGGCAGCAGGCTTTGGAGTTGGAGAAGACGTTCGTTGGGCAAGTCTGCCCCTTCACGGCGTTGG
Organism: Chloroflexota bacterium; assembly: GCA_003696565.1. Lineage (GTDB taxonomy): Bacteria > Chloroflexota > Anaerolineae > Aggregatilineales > Phototrophicaceae > DAOTWY01. Next base: position 9,029 of record RFHA01000022.1, on the reverse strand, counting down.
GCACAAATGAATAAGATGGGATCTGATGTGACCATGGGGGCGAGGAAGATGAGCAGCTCGGCGGAAATGGTATCTACCCAGTGAAGATCGTCGAAGATGAGAATGAGTGGTTTTTGTTTGGCGAGGGTTTTCAGGAATCGGCGTAGGGCAACAAATGTTTGTTGTCTGAGTTGTTCGGGTTCTAGTTTTTGGAGACGTTCGCCTTCTATGCCTGAGGGGGGAAGGCTGAGCATGGTTTCCAGGTAGGGCTTGGTAAATTGGGCGTCTTTTGGCCATTTTTCCATTACGGCCGTTAATCGTTGACGAATCATGTCTGACGTGTCAGTGATTTCAATTTGCAGAATATTAGCCAACAAGTCACTAAACAGTGAAAAAGCACGATTTTCTTTTTGAGGGGAGCAAGTACCTTTTAATATCATCACATCTTGCTCCGATAATTGAGCCTGGTATTCTCGCATGAGACGGCTTTTACCAATACCTGCTTCCCCCTCAATCCAGATAATGCCCCCAAATTTTTGTGACAGATTGTTGGTAATTTCAAGCATTTGCTGCAAATGCGCATCACGTCCGACAAAGCGGCTTGGACGATCTTTTATACCACGAGCCAGTTGAGGAATTTCACGCACACCAGTTAAAAGCCAGAGCGATTGGTTATTTGGCAATTCTTGTTGAACTGGTTGGAAGTTAAAGAGATGTGCGGCTTTAGCACGAACATTATTTGCCACCCAAATTTGATTTTGGGGCACGTGCCGGGCAATTTCTCCGGCTTCTTCGTAGGCTTCCCCGGTGACAATGGGCTTGGTTCCCTGGTTTAATTGCAATTGTCCAGCCATCACCTGGTCTTGGATAATGGCTGCGTGTATGTTGGGGACAATTTCAAGGGATGCGGGCGGATTGTTTATGAGTTGTTGGATTTTTAGGCCGGCGGCAACGGCGTTGGCGGCATCATCCTCATACGTTACTGGAATGCCGAACAAGGCTGTGATGTGATTGCCTTGAACATACGGGTTACCGGCGTGTTCTTCAATAATGGCTTCAATTTCGGGGAGTAGTTGGGCCAGTGATTCAAACCAGAGATCATCTTGTACCTGTTTGGGGGGTGTTAAATTGAGCCACAAAATGGTTGCAATACGTTTTTCTGCGCTTGTGGGTGGTTGTGGGGTCTTTTTGGTTTTTTGGGCTTCTTGTTTTGCTTTTTTGTGGTAAGCCTGTAAGGATAGAATTTGGGTTTTGCATTTTGATGCGTCATATTGTGCGCCAATGCTGTTTAGTAGTTTTTCGGCTTCGGTGAATGTGTCCAGGGTGGTTGTGAACCATTCGAGTGAACCGACGTATGTGCGTTGGGCGTATAGATGCCCCAGTTCCATGCGGGCGAGGCCTTCTTTGAGTTTGTCTTTAACCTGGATGGCGAGTTCGATTGACTCTTTGAGGTTTAGTTCGGCGTTTGTGTTGTCGCCCTGGTAGAAATAGATGATGCCCAAAATGCGGCTGGCGTCTATTTCACCTTCCAGGAAGCCTGTTGATTTTGATTGGGCCAGGGCTGTTTTTACAAGCTGGAGGGCTTGGGTTAGTTCGCCTTTTTCGGCGAGAACGTAGGCGTATACGATTTTGGCGCGGATGATGTTGGGGATGCTTTGGGCTTCTTCGGCCAGGGAAAGGGCGGATTGGGCTTCGGTCACGGCCGTATTCACATCCAGTTCTCGCAGGGCATACCAGGCCAGATTAATTTTGGTGTTGCACAAGATGGTTTTCTCGCCCAGGCGCAGGCTGACCACACGAGCCTCTTCCAGGGTGGCTTTAGCCATTTCCTGATTGCCGGCAATCAAATGCATTTTGCCTAAATTGGAGAGCAGCAAGGCAAGTTCATGCAGGTCGCCTTGTTCCCTACGAATCGCCATCGCTTCTTCCCAGAATTGGATGGCTTTTTCTGTTTCACCTTGCTGAGCGTGAAGAATTGCCAGATTGTTATAATTTCCGGCGATCCCCCATTTGTAATTGATAAGCTGATTAAGTTTTAGGGCTTGTTCAACGTGTTTAACAGCTTCTGGTAAATTGCCTTGCTGCCAGGCTATGCCGCCTAAAGTATTGAAAATTTTGGCTGTGGTAATGGGGTCTGGTTCGTTTTGGGCGTTGAATCCGACGAGTGCCTGGTTGGCGGCGTTGATGGCTTCATCAAAATAGCCCTGGCGGAAGTAGACTAGTGCGAGTTGTCCCAGGAGTTTGCGTTTGTATTGCTGCTGTTGGGGTGTTACGGCCGTACCAAGGGCTGTCAGTCCGGCGTTGAGATGGGAAACGGCCGTGGCTAAATTACTTTGCCGCTGCTCAATATCTGCCAATTCGCTTAAACCATTTATTAAAATGGGCAGCAGTACTTCCGAATCTGTTTCCAGGCTCCAAGGCAGCAGCTCTTGCAGAGTGTCCTTAAGCAAAGCGGCTGCTTTTTCTATTTGGCTTAGTTGTTTGTATGCCTGGCCAAGGCCTATGGTCGCCTGAAAGTAACTGGCTTTATCGGCTGATGGATTATTTTTAATTAATGTGACGGCGTGGCGGTAATGGTAAACGGCCGTTTCGTTCGCAAAATCTTGAACTGCTCGCTGGCCTGCCTGCAAAAGATAGGGCACTGCATCATACGGCCGTTCACTTCGCAGCAAATGAAACACCAGCGTGTCATACAGATCGTGCTCCAGCCAACCCGTTTGCGGATTCTTCAACAAATACGTTGCAACCCGACCGTGCAAAACCTTCTTTTGCCCAGACAACAACGTACTGTAAACCGCATCCTGAGCCAGACCATGACCAAAACCAAACCACGTCCCATCCTCACGATCTTCCTGAATCAAATATCGCAGATCGACCAAACGAACCAGCTTGCGCAGCACTTTATTGGGGGACTGTTCCAATATTTCAGCCAGGTATTCCACCTTAAACCACTTACCCCAAATAGATGCATGCTGCATGATCTGTTTTAGCGAATGGGGCAGTTTATCAAAACGAGCCAGCAATAAACCACGCAGCGTATCTGGCAGTGTGTTGGCGAGTACAGCCGCCTTATCTGTGATGTGCCACTGGCCTTCTTTTTGAACAAGCCCGCCACCATCTATGAGCGCATATATCAGTTCTTCTAAATAAAGCGGGTTGCCTTCTCCACGACGAATTATTTGTTGTTTAATGTGTCTGAATTCATCATTATTTATTGGCAATAGGGCATTCACAAAGTCCCGCGTTTCCGACGGGGTGAGCGGCTGCATCGCATATTCATGGAAGGATAGGATGCTGTTTTTGGCAGCTTCTAATACTTTTTGATAGCACCCTTTTTGGTCATGACGAGTCGTAAATATAAAGGTGATGGGTAAGTTGTGCAGGCTCTTAAGCAAATAAGCGATGAGATTGCAAGAGGCCGCATCGACCCAATGTAAATCTTCCAAAATAATGAGTATGGGCGTGCGTTTAGATTCGGCTGTCAGAATTTGGTGAATGGCGGCATAGGCCATTTTATTAAGGGCCAGGCTGTCTTGAATAGATTGGGTGCTTTTGGATTTTAGTCCTAATATGCGGATAAGGTGGGGGAGTGTGTCTTTTTCGTTGATGTGCAGCTCGTGTAAATAGCTGCGGATTTTTGTGATTTGTGATGTTTGCGGCTCGTGCCGGGCCAGGCTGATGAGTGAACGGAGCATTTCGGCTATTAGCCAGTATGGTCTTTTTTGGGTATGGAACAAACAGGAACCCTGACATATTGTTGGGGATGTTTTGTGTTTGTGGAGGTTCGTTTTTAGGGTTTCTAGCAGGCGGCTTTTGCCTATGCCTGCTTCGCCGTGGATGAAGGCAATTTGTACGTCTTGAGAGGTTACGGCCGTAAACAGGATGTTGGTCAGGTCTTGCAGTAATGCTTTTCGTCCAACAAACGGGATGCTGTGGGTGATAATGCCTTTGGAAACGGCCGTACCCTGTTTTGTCCGCAGTGGATGAAACCGGTCATGTTGGCTGGCCAGATAATGGAAATAACGGCGTGTGCGCTGATACGTTTTTTTGCTGACTGTGATGGTATTGGGGGCGCTGGCTTGTTGTAGGGAAACGGCCGTTTCCGGCACAGCCCCAACCAACGTAAAATCGGCATTCAAATTTGCCTTGTTAACATTAACAATCACATCTCCGGTATGAATCCCAATCCGGTACTCCCACACCAAACCCAACGCTTTATCTGCCCGTTCTTGCCAGCTTTGCAGCACATTACTCACCGCCAAAGCTGCTTCAACCGCCCGAACAGGATCATTACCTGCCAATACAGGCAGCCCAAAAATGGCAGAAACGCCATAGCCCACCTGATTTTCAATATAGCAATCATATTCCTGAACAATGGGGATAATTTTTTCCAACAACTTGCCCAGCAAAATAAAAGACGATTCCTTATCACCCGCTTTGTTATTTATGATGAATGATAATGACAAAATCGTGACTTCTCGTTTTTCTCCTATTAGGGTAGATGTTCTAACCGAGTCACGCTTTTTAGAATCATTTACCTTGACCGGGTGGGTTTGCGGCACAGTTTTGAACGCAGGTACAGGGAGCTGAAAGCCGCATTGGTTGCAATAACGTGAACCGTTTGGTGTTTGATGCCCACAAGATGGGCAGCGTATGGTTAAAACAGCCGCACACTTCTGGCAATAGGTGCTGCTGATTGGATTTTCATTGCCACAATGTTCGCATTGAATGGTGTTATGACGCATATTTTCTGGCATGTTTAGAGTGGAATTAGACGATACCCAACACCGCGGACGTTTTCAATACATCCTGTTTCTCCGGCTGAAAAACCTAATTTGCGCCGCACTGAACGAATTAACGGCCGTATCAACATACCCGCATCGCGTGGATCCGTCTCTAATTGATGTGTAACCTTAACCAAATCTTGAGCAGACAAAATCTCCTGCCTGTGAGTCGCCAGCTCTAGCAGCAAGGCAAATTCACGAGCAGAAACAGAAACCCGCGTTTCTCCCCACCAAATCCGATGCCCTCTCGGATCAATTCGAAGCTGCCCTACTTGAATGAAAGACGACTCATCCTTGGAAGACGAAGACGCAGTAGATTGGTCAGAAAACCTGCTTTTCAGCTCGCGCCGCCTCAATTTTCCTTCAACAGTCGCCAATAAATCTGCGGCCGAAATCGGCTTCAGCAAATAGTCATCCACACCCAGCGACTTTCCAAAACGAATATCGCTGTTCATATCTCGTGCCGTTAAAAACACAAATGGAATATCATGCCACGAAGCATGTGCACTTACTTCTTCAAAAAGCTGATACCCATTCATTTCCGGCATTACAATATCCGATAAAATCAAGTCGATTTTGTTCGTTTGCAAATGACGAAGCGCATCTTTGCCATTTGTTGCAGAACAAACTGCAAACCCTTCTGTTTCCAGTAATGTGCGAACGACTTCCAATTGAATGCGGTCATCATCCACAATCAAAATGGTTTTGTTACGTGCCATTTTTGGCTCTCCATAGTCCCGTTTCCGTTCCAATACAAAGTTGCTGTGTGTCAGCGTGCCTGTCGTCATCTTTCATTTCCCCCTGGCAGCAATTTTTTTAAGGTAAAGGTAAATTTGCTGCCTTCACCTAAATTGCTTTCAATGCCGACTTCACCACCTAACTTTTCGACAATACGTTTTACAATAGATAATCCCAATCCGTGACCTTTAACAGAGGCCTGATTTAAGCGGGTAAAGGGAACAAATAGTTTGCGCTGTTGTTCTGTGCTAAGGCCACGGCCGTTATCTTGCACCCAAAAACGCACCATGCCATCATTCAATTCCTCAAAGCCTATGGTAATGTGTGGGGGGCGTCCGCCATATTTAACGGCATTACTTATGTAATTTACCCAAACTTCCTCCAGCCAGGGTGCATGTCCCCAAACTATCGGGAAATTTTCCGGCATTTCAATTTTTGCCCCAGACTCTTCCAGGATATTGTTTAGACGGACTTTTGCTTCCAGCACAATGGGGAGCATCTCGACGGGTTGGCTGCTGACTTCTTCTTTGCGGACGCTGGCCAATGTCAGCAAGCTGTCGATGATGGCGTGCATTTTGCGGGTGTTATTGACGATGAACTGCACCATTTCCTGCATTTCTTCCGGCAGGTTGGCGCTGTAGTCCCGCAGGAGGATTTCGCTAAATCCCACAATGATGCCAAGCGGATTTTTGAGGTCGTGGGCGACGCTGTGGGCAAAGGCATCCAGTTCTTCGTTGCTGATGCGCAGTTCTTCGTTAACCTGGGTTAGCTGTTTGTATAGCTGGGCGTTGGCCAGGCTGCTGGATGCCTGATTGACCAACATGAGGGCTAATGAGATTTGTTGGTCGGTGAATGGGGTGTTGTCTGTTTGTTTTCCAACCATGACCAGCCCGGTTATTTTGTCCTGAAAAGCCATGGGCATAAACAGGAGGACGTTGAGCTTGTTTTGCTGCATGTATTGTTTTTCGGGCATTCGGCTGGAAACTTTGTCCAGGGTGAGTTGGTACGGCCGTCTTTCTTGCAGCACTTGTTTGGTTACTAAAAATTTGTTGAGTTGGGTAACAATGGAATTGTCCGGGTCAATTTCGTTCCGGCGATAATGCCCCATATGGGACAAAGCTTGTTTTTGTTCATTCCAATCAAAGATCAGGCATTCATCTGCATCTAGTAATTCACAAAGTTCCCAGGAAAAGGTGTCGATAACGTGGTCCAGGTCCAGGCTGGCGGCGATGGCGGCGATGGCGGCTTGCAAACCAAGCAGCTGCCGGTTGAGTGCCAGTGCTGCTGCATTGGCCTGGGCTGCTGCTGGGGCAGGCGGGGTTGGCGGTGTTGGCTGGATGGCGTGGTGATTGTTGTTTTGGTGGGTGTGGTTGGGTTGGAGGGGGGCTGTTTTTTTGTTTTCTTTAACGGCCGTTTGCGGGCGGGCAATGCAAACAATACCCATAATTTGCCCGTTCATGGTAGGGTATGGATGTTTGCTAATCTGGACGGGTTTCGGCGGGTGGCTTGTTTTGCATACGGCCGCTGCCGAAACGGATCGGTTTTGGCCGACAACGATCTCGTCCATTTGCTGGCTGGTTGTTTTGTGGTAACCAAAAATGGCGTCTTCGGTTGTACCGATGAGTTGGTGTACGGCCGTGCCCGTCAGCTTTTCCCCAGCCCGATTGGCAAAAACAATCTTGCCAGACAAATCTTTAATAAAAATTGCTTCATCCGAATTTTGAACAATACTCAATAAATTTTTGTCCATTTTTAATAAAAAGGCACTCGCATCAACCATAACTATCCATTAAGCGAAAAAGATTGTGCCACGGTGGTCTTGGCATCGGAACTATCAAATTGGGATTGTTTCAAAGCAGGGAGTGTGAATTCAAATTTTGATCCCTGTCCCAATTTGCTTTCTACGTTTACATTCCCATTTAATTTTGAAACAATTTGCTTGACAATATAAAGACCCAGCCCATATCCATTTGCTTTTTTGGTATGCAGCCGCTGGAATGGTTCAAAAAGTTTTGTTTTGTCTTGAATGGACAGGCCGGGGCCATTGTCTTGCACCCAAAAACGCACTTGCTGTTTTTCATACTGCCAACCCAAAATGATAACGGGCGGCTGTCCGCCATATTTGAGCGCATTACTTAAATAATTGATCCAAATTTCTTCAATCCAGGGTCTGTATCCCCATACTTTGGGCCAGCTTGGCGGCATATGAATGACGGCATTGGTTTGTTGGCGAAGCGGGTTTATCTCATGGAGTGCTTCTTCTATAACTTCAGCCATGTCTACTAATGTAAAGTCTGGTTCCTGGGTGTTCAGGCGGGCCAGAACCAACATGCCTTCCAGTATGTCTTTCCCTTTTTGGGTGCTGGTCATGATTCTTTGCAGGAATTTGTCTGAATCGGCCGGGAGGATGCTGCCGTATTTAAGCTGAATGATTTCTGTGGAGGAAAGGACTTGTGCCAATATGTTTTTTAGGTCATGGGCAACCATGCCTGCAAATGATTCCAGCTCTTTGTTTCGGTCTTCCAGTTCGGTGATTTTTGTGGTGAGTTGTATGTTTTGTGTGGTGAGTTTTTGCAGGGGTGTGTTTTTTTGGCTGGCTTCTTCCAGCGCCCGGAACAGTTGGGAAGGGGTTACGGCCGTTTCGGTAAGGCAGTCAACCGCACCGGCTTTCATAAATGAAACGGCCGTTTTCAGGCAATTATCCGCCAATACCACAATAATTGGTTTCAATGGCGATTCGGCCGGCCAGGTTTGAAAGAGGGCGGGGGCTGCATGTTGATGCACCATGACAACATCAACCATGTCGGCAAATTTCCAGGCAGATTCGGGGGAAGTTTCGTGAGCAATGTAAAGCGAAAACGGCCGTTTTTCATCCACCAACATCTTCATAAAAAACGGCTGAAAGTGCTCAACGCCAACAACGAGTAAATGAAACAGTCGGTTATGGTTGGACATGATATTTCAAGAAGATACTTCAGTCATGTAACACTACCTTTAGACAAACCATTACAGTTTGTTTGAGTAATCGTTTGCGATTACTTGAGCCAATAAAAAAATTACACAACAGTTGTTTTCTGTGTCATCAAGTGGTGAATAACCTGAGCCAAATGCTCCGGATCAAACCCTTTCATTAAAGTGGCATCAGCCCCTGCTGCCAAAACAGATGCTTTTTGATGCTCATTTTCCACAAGAACGATATTTTTCATGTTTGGGTAAGAAAGGCGAAGCTGCCTCAAAATCATTCGTAACTTTGGCAGAGTCAAATCAATGTCTAGCAGGGCAATTTCTAATGCAGTTTCTCCCCATCTTTCTTGAACTGAATGTCCATCTTCGGCGTAGTAAACCGCTTTCACTTCAGGCATGGCTTTTACAACGGCTCTCAAGCCTTCGCTAAAACGGTTTGGTTTAGAAACGATTAGGACTGCATGCTGCTTATGTTGACGTTCACCTATCATCAATTTTTCCTGTTAATTAAGCCGACACTGGATAACTGCTTGTGGCTTTTTAAGTCAAGTGCTTGTAACAAAT
>RFHA01000169.1 GCA_003696565.1 Chloroflexota bacterium | reverse complement strand
GAAAGCGAAACGGTCACTGTGCCTGCTATTCGTCAAAATGCGCCGGTTTTCGTGCGGGATGTTTTGGGGGCGATGGCGGCAGGCAAAGGCGATTATATTCCAGTCAGTGCGTTACCTGCCGACGGTACTTATCCTAGCGGCACCGCCCAATATGAAAAGCGCAACCTGGCAGCGGAAATCCCTGTTTGGGAACCTGATATTTGTATTCAATGCGGTAAATGTGCGATGGTCTGCCCTCATGCAGTTATTCGCATCAAAACTTATGATGAGGCTGTTTTAGCTAATGCACCAGCAAGCTTCAAAGCGACGGATGTGCGTGATAAAGAATGGGCAGGCATGAAATACACCATTCAGGTCGCACCAGAAGATTGCACCGCTTGCGGCATTTGTGTGGATATTTGCCCCGCCAAAGACAAATCCGCAGCCGGACGAAAAGCTATTAATATGCAACCACAGCCGCCTATCCGCCAGCAAGAAGCGGAAAATTGGGATTTCTTTATGAGTATCCCAGACTTAGATCGCCGTCAGATCAAAGTCAACACCATTCGTCAGCAACAAATTCAACGCCCATTGTTTGAATTTTCTGGTGCGTGTGCTGGGTGTGGAGAGACCCCGTACATCAAATTAGCAACCCAGCTATTTGGTGATCGCATGGTTGTGGCAAATGCGACAGGCTGCTCGTCGATTTATGGCGGAAACTTGCCCACCACCCCCTGGTCATCGGATGAGAATGGGCGCGGTCCTGCTTGGTCAAATTCGTTATTTGAAGATAATGCGGAGTTCGGCTTGGGGATGCGCGTGTCATTGGATAAAAAGACCGAGTTCGCGCGTGAGTTACTGAGTGGGCTAAGGGATGCGGTTGGTGCAGATTTAACAGACGACATTCTCAACGCTGATCAAAGTGACGAGGCGGGTATCTATGAACAGCGTCAGCGCGTGACAGAGCTGAAAACACGGCTCGCGAAAATTGAAGGTGATGCCGCCCGCCGGCTTGAATCCCTGGCGGATATGCTGGTGAAAAAGAGTGTCTGGATTATCGGCGGCGACGGTTGGGCATATGACATCGGTTTTGGCGGGTTAGACCATGTGCTGGCAAGCGGTAAAGACATAAATATCCTGGTGTTAGATACAGAGGTATATTCCAACACAGGCGGGCAAGCTTCTAAAGCGACCCCTCGCGCTGCTGTTGCCAAATTCGCCGCTGCTGGTAAACCCTCTCGTAAGAAAGACCTGGGGTTAATGGCGATGAGTTATGGCAATGTTTATGTTGCCTATGTGGCGATGGGTGCGCGCGATCAACATACTCTACAGGTTTTCCTAGAGGCAGAAGCATACCCAGGACCATCGATCATTATCGCTTATAGTCACTGTATTGCACATGGCATCAACATGACCACCGCCATGAGTGATCAAAAAATCGCAGTAGACAGCGGAGAATGGATTTTGTATCGGTATAATCCCACCTTAGCCGCCCAAGGTAAAAACCCGCTGATCTTAGATTCACGCAAGCCCAAAACACATGTTTCAGAATATCTGAATATGCAGAATCGCTTCAAGATATTGACCAAAAGCGACCCTGAGCGTGCGAAATGGTTAGCAGAAGCCGCGCAAATGGACGTGGAAGAACGTTGGGCAATGTATGAATATTTAGCAACACGTCCTTTTAATCTCAATGGGCATCAGTCAAGTGAATAAGTGGGTTTAGATAGGGGTACAGTGTTTTGTACCCCTGACCGGGTAACTATGGAGTGACGAAACATGGATTTAAAAACGAACTATCTGGGGCTGGCATTAAAATCACCACTGGTTGTTTCTGCCAACCCTTTATCAGAAGACCTGAATAACCTGCGTAAAATGGAAGACAGCGGCGCGGCGGCGATCGTCCTTTATTCCCTTTTTGAGGAGCAGATTAAAACCGAGCAAATGGAGCTGTATTATCACACAGAGTTCCATAATGAACAGTTTCCAGAATCGCTTTCTTTCTTTCCAGAAATTGAGACCGACTATACGGGTCCAGAAAAATATTTGGAGCATATCCAAGCTGCCAAGCGTGCGTTAGATATTCCGGTCATCGCCAGCTTAAATGGGTCATCTTTAGGCGGGTGGACGGACTTCGCCAAACAGATTGAACAAGCTGGAGCAGATGCACTGGAGCTAAACATCTATAAGATCGCAACAGATATGACCAAATCCTCAGCGGAAATTGAGCAAGAGTATCTTGACATCGTGCAAGCAGTGAAACAGGCGATCAATATTCCGGTTGCGGTTAAAATCAGCCCGTTTTTTAGCAATATGGCATATATGGCAAAGCAACTTGAACAAGCCGGGGCGGATGGGTTGGTGCTGTTTAATCGCTTTTATCAGCCAGATATTAACATCGAAACACTGGAGGTGTATCCGCATGTTTTGCTAAGTACGCCGCAAGCGTTACGCCTGCCCTTGCGCTGGATTGGTATTTTATACGGCAAACTCAAAGCAGATTTGGCTGCCACTAGTGGTATTCACCAAGCGGAAGATGTTATCAAAATGCTGATGGTTGGCGCGAGTGTCACGATGATGGCTTCTGCATTGTTAAAGTATGGCATCGACCACTTGCAAACTGTGCAACATGACCTGATAACGTGGATGCAAGAGCATGAGTATGAATCTGTTTCTCAAATGCGTGGCAGCATGAGTCAATTGAAATCTGGCGATGATGCTAGTTTTGAACGGGCACAATATATCCGGGCAGTCAGCAGCTTACCCCCAGAATATCGATAAATAATCATCGAAAGGTTTACAAATGTTAACCAGTAAAATTCAAAACTCCAATATTCAAAAAGACCGTAAAGGGGCGAGCCAAAGCTGGAGAGAGCGAATTATTTCCGCCCAAGAGGCGGCGGGGATGGTTAAATCGGGGCAGCGTGTTTTCCTCACGGGCAATTGTTCCACGCCTATTGAATTCCTAAAGGCTTTGGTCGCTCGTTATGAAGAAGTCCAGAATGTGGAAGTGGTGCAGTTGCTTGGTTTAGGTCCAGGGGATTATATCACTGAGGAGATGGCAGAACACATCCGCATCAACAGCCTGTTTATTGCCCCAAACCTGCGTAAGCCAATATCCAAAGGGTTGGCAGATTTCACGCCGGTACTACTCTCTGAAATTCCGAAGCTGTTTACCTCTGGGCGGTTGATTCTGGATATTGCCGTCATTCAAGTTAGCCCGCCAGACGTGCATGGATTTTGTTCTTATGGTGTAGAGGTTGGTGTATCTAAAACAGCAGCAGAAACGGCGGGGGTCGTCATCGCGGAGATCAACCCGAATATGCCGCGCACACTGGGTGATAGTTTTATCCATGTCGATAAAATCAACTATTTTATTGAGGTAGATTATCAGCTGCCGGAATTGCAACCACCCGCCCCAGACCCCATACAAGATAAAATTGCAGCTCATATTGCCGAGCTGATTCCCGATGGGGCAACACTTCAGCTTGGTATTGGGGGAATACCGGATGCGGTACTACGCCGCCTAACAAACCACGCTAATCTCGGCGTACATACTGAATTATTCTCTGACGGGGTGATGGATATGATCGAAAAAGGGGTTATCAACAACGCCATGAAATCTATCCATCCGGGCAAAGTGGTGGCGGGTTTTGTGTTAGGCACACGCAAGCTATATGATTATATTCATGACAATCCTATTTTTGAAATTCATCCCACCGCATACGTCAATGATCCGTTTGTGATCGCCCAAAATTACAAGATGGTCTCCATCAATTCCGCGCTGGAAGTTGATATAACCGGTCAGATTTGTGCCGATAGCATTGGTACTATGTTTTATTCTGGTGCGGGTGGTCAGTTAGATTTTGTACGTGGTGCAGCGCGTAGTGAAGGCGGGATGACGTTTATTGCATTACCTAGCACTGCCAAAAACGACACGATCAGCCGGATTGTACCTCAGTTAAAGCCCGGGGCTGGGGTTGTTACCACACGCTATGATGTTCATTTTGTGGCGACAGAATACGGCGTAGCGGATTTGTGGGGGCGTAAAATATCTGAGCGTGTTCATGCCTTGGTCAATATCGCACATCCTGACTTCCGGGAAGATTTGTTGCGGTATGCTCGTGAACAAAATTACATCGGTGGGGTATTTTAAAACACAGGGGCTAACCATGCCCCTTCCTCAAAATTCATCTTGTCATTTCCCGCCTCACGCTCCACAATGAACAGATGCACAAACATGCTGATATAACAACTAAAGGAACCTGAATCGTGCAGGCGTTGATTTTTGATTTGGATGGTGTTATCACGAATACCTCCGCTGAGTTTCACTATCTTTCCTGGCAGCGGCTGGCTGATGAGGAGGGTATACCCTTTTCTCGTGAGGCGAATCATCGTCTGCGTGGGGTCAACCGAATGGAAAGCCTTAAGCGATTTCTCAATGGGCTTAAAATTACCCCCGAGCAAGAGGCAGATTGGTTGCGCCGTAAAAACGCCTATTATCATGAACTGTTGCAACAGATGTCACCAGCAGACCGTTTACCTGGCATCAGCGACATATTAGATCAAGCCCGTGATGCAGGGATAAAGTTGGGAGTGGCTTCCGCCAGTCGCAATGCGCGTGCTGTACTCGCGAAATTACAATTACTCGATTATTTTGAAGTGGTTGGAGATGCTTATTCAGCGGTTAATCCAAAACCCGCGCCGGATTTATTCATCTGGGTAGCAGGGTATTTACACACGCATATCAAACAAACAATTGTTTTTGAAGACTCATTCAGTGGTATTCAAGCTGCTTTGCACGCCGGATTTTGGACAGTCGGCATCGGTGAGGATGAGGTGCGCCATGCTCATCTTCGTTATCAGACATTGGAAAATGTTTCACTTCAGATGATCTTAGAGCAGTTTGAACAATTTTAGGGCAGCAACAAATTTTTGTGTGTATCTTTTAATCTGGTTAAAATCTAAACGCACCAGGCGCGTTAAATGCTTCTTAACACGTTCATAATGCACATTTGTTAACGTTTGCCAGTTGTGGAATGTTTGAGGATTATCACGTGACGACCACAAAAGAATTAACCCATACAACAACACGGGCGATCCCTCGTCCCCGGCGTTTTAAGCCTGAAGTCATCCGAGACACGATCACAGGTTATTTGTTTGTTGCGCCGGCAATGTTATTGATCTTTATTTTTGGTATTTTTCCAATTGGTTATGCTTTTTATATGAGCTTGCACCGTTGGAAGATTCAACGCTCAACCTTCTTCTGTGACCCAGAAAGTGAGTACACACAATTTGGGGATTTTCTAAACCACTTTGTGAGGGAATTCCCGCAGTCATTGCGCAGTTGTTTTCAACATTATGAAGTGAGCGCAATTGGCAGTTGGAACGGGCTGTTAGTCACATTTTTGGGGTTCACAACATTATTTATTCTCTATATGTTTTGGATCAATGTATTCAACCCCAAAAAAGACCGTAGCACACGTGCTTTTTTGATCTGGCAATTTGCGTTGTTTATTTTAGCGATTGCTTTGGTCATCGCTGCCATTAACGGCGCATGGAACACATTAACGCTCATGTTTTTAGGGGCTGTTATTGTGCTAGGGGCATTCTGGTTTTGGACGAACACAGGCGGTCATGAGGCAACAGCGGATCAACCGCAGCAAACCGTAGTGGTTCAACAAGTATTATTTGCCCTCACGGCTTTAATCGGTGTGGGTGTGCTTATTTGGGGCGTGTTTTCTGCTGGGGTTGTTCTAGCCAGTATCGGCACAATCTTACAGAATTTCTCTTGGAATACGCTCATCACGATCTATTTAGGCATCGTGTTGATGTTAGGCTTGTATTTGTTATCTATCCAAGATAACGAACACCTACGAGATTTGCCAATCACCAAGCGTATTGAGCAAGTCGTCCACTTAACCATTCGTGGCAGTGGGGTGTTCTTGATGGCATGCTTGCTCATTGGGGTGGGTATCCCCTTTGCGGGCACATTGTTTGGCAATGATGTCTCTTGGCTACAAGTTGTTATTGGGGTCATCATATTACAGGTTGTACTAGGGACATTTGGTGTTTTCTTCGGGGTTTATGTCTTGGGCGATGAATACGAGACATTACCCATCCGCGGGTATGTGTTTAGTCTTTTAATTTTGTTTGCCCTCACAGCGGTTAGTATCCCGGTGAATATTGGTGATATGCATTTTCATCTGGCGTTTTCCGACAGTGACTCGCTGACTCTGCTACGTGCAGCGGGGATGCCAATTAATCAGTTGTTCTCTGGGCTGATCTGGTCGAATATTTCCCTGTTCTTCCTGGGGATTATCCTGTTGTTGCTAGCATATCGCTTCTGGACAGATTCCATGCAGCCTGATTCACGCCGGGCACTAGCACGTTTTATGATTGCCCTGGCATTACTTGCCTTAAGCTTTGCTGTCATTTCATACGGTTGGAACGAAATGAACGGCTCGCTGCGTCGACGCGATCAGGACTTTTTACGTGGTTTAGAGATCACGGTGTTCTATGCATTCGGCAGCATTCCGCTTCAGTTGTTGCTTGGCTTGGCGTTGGCTTATGTTTTGTTCCAAAACATCCGTGGCAAAGAATGGTATCGGATGGTCTTCTTTCTGCCGTATGTTACGCCGACGGTTGCGTCTGCGGTGGTTTTTGGGCGGATTTTCAACGGTGGCGAGGCTTCTTTAGCCAATTCCTTCCTGGATTCAATCGGTGTGCCTTTACAGCGTTGGGTCAATGAACCGCGTCCTTTCTTGAATGTCGTGTTCGGTTGGGATTTAGAGGGTTTCTTGGCGGGTCCTAGTATGGCTTTGGTGACAGTGATTATCTTGGGCATCTGGACGTATGTGGGGTACAACGCCGTCATCTTCTTAGCGGGCTTAGGTGGCATTCCGAACGATTTATATGAAGCGGCAAAGGTAGACGGGGCAAGTCAATGGCATCTGTTCCGCTTCATTACCCTGCCCTTGCTTTCACCGATTACGTTTTATTTATCCATCCTGGGTTTTATTGGTACATTCCAAGCATTTAACACGCTGTTCGTCATCCGCACACCATCTGCACAAGGAACATTAGATACGGCGGGGCTGGTCATTTTTGACACCTTCCGTATGCAACAAAATTACGGTGAGGCAGCAGCCCAGGCAATTATCTTGTTCATGGTTATTCTGATCTTAACTCAGTTGCAACGTAGTGTATTTGAAAAGAGGGTGTTCTATGGATAACACCAAAAGACCATTTATTCCATCTCGCGCTGCCTTTGCAGATTTATTCACCATAGGCTGTTCTGTCATGCTGTTGATTACCAGTTGGTATATGTGGCAATCAGTGGACGGCATGGGGATGAATCTCAACATTGTTGTCACGGCAATTGCTGGGCTAATCTTCGGGCTAATTGGTTATTACAATCCGAATCTCAGCCGTTGGACATCGATTGGGGCGGCAGTCATCGGTTTAAACGGCATCCTATATTATCTCACAATCTACGCCGAAACCTGCCAGTTTGAAGGCACCCTCACCTTCTCATTTTGGCTGGCAGCGTTAGCGACGAGTGGTTTGTTTGGGCAAGTTGTGGTTTCTCGCGCACCGTCACAGGTCAAACAAAGCATGACAACCCAAGACCTGACACGTGGCAAGCGTGTGCGTCAGCGGGTTTCTACTAGCAGCATTGTTTTATATACTGTGATGACTTTTTTGGCGTTCATTGCCATGATGCCTTTCTTGTGGATGATTTCTACATCCTTCATGACACTAGGCGAAACCATTAACCGAACCTGGATTCCTAGCGAGTTACAAGTCTGCAATTATTATGAGGCATGGGATACAGCTAGTTTTAATATCTATTTCACCAATAGTTTAATCATCGCACTCACGACGATCGCCGGATTGTTGGTTGTCTCTATTTTGGCGGCTTATGCCTTCGCCAAGATTAAATTTATCGGCAGTGGCACACTTTTCACCATTCTATTAGCCACGTTAATGGTGCCGCAAATTGTGGTGATGATTCCAAACTTTCTGGTGGTGAATGGGCAAGTTTTCCCTATTCCAGAAACGCGCTCTGTTTTCCCGTTTATTGAGTTTGGCATGGGGCGCGATTTCTCTTGGATGGATACCCTAGCGGTGCTATCCGTGCCATTTATGGGAAGTGCCTTTAGTATCTTTTTGCTACGGCAATTTTTTGTGCAAATTCCACATGAATTATGGGAAGCAGCGCGGATTGATGGTGCTGGGCATTTACGCTTTCTTATTCAGATTGTGCTACCGATAAGCCGCCCAGCGATTTTGACCGTCACCCTACTGACGTTTATTGCCTCATGGAATTCGTTGCTTTGGCCCCTACTCGTTACCCAAGACCCGGAAAAATGGCGACCAATCACCTACGGTTTGCAAGCGTTTTCTGATGAAGCAGGGACGCAAATCCATCTTTTGATGGCTGGTGCGTTCATCACGATTTTGCCCATGCTGATTCTCTATTTCCTAACACAAAAGACCTTTACAGAAGGCATTGCGACCACCGGGCTTAAGGGATAATTCTCATAACAAGGCGGTGGTTTTCCGCCTTGTTTTTTATTTATAATCGCCGCTGTTAGAGAAGCCTAACACTTCTATAAAGCTATCCTTGAGTTGCTTAAGCGGTTCTTAACATAATCACAGTAAAATCAGTCTTGGCTGAGGGAATTCCTCAAGAATGTACATCCATTAGGAGGCAAAAGTACAACTATGAAGAAATTAAGTGTTTTATTGATGTTGTTACTGGCTGTCGCAGTTTTTGCGCTGCCTATCTTCGCGCAGAGTGAAGATCGGGATTATGACTCAATCGCCCCGGAAGACCTGAACGGTGTGGTTGTCACCTTCTGGCATCAACACACTGGGACTCGTGAAGAGCAGTTGATGGAAATCGTCAACGAATTTAACGAGACCAACGAATACGGCATCATCGTAGAGGCTTCAAACCAAGGTGGTTATGGTGACATTTTCCAGAAGATCACCACAGCACTAGCCGCCGGTGGTGGTGACCTGCCCAGCCTTGTTGTTGCGTATCAAAACCAAGCAGCAACTTACGAAGTCGTGGATGGTCTGATTGACATCAATCCACTGCTCAATAGCCCAGTTTGGGGTATTCCCGAAGAAGAACAAGCAGACTTCTTCGAATCATTCTTTAATGCAGATGTTTTCCCGACTTTCGATAACGAACGTCTTGGCTTCCCGCCCAATCGCTCAATGGAAGTGATGTATTACAACATCGATTGGCTCAATGAACTGTATGAAGCCGGTGCCATTAGCTTCCAGGGTCCACCCACCACACCAGAACAATTCTATGAAGCCGCTTGCGCAGCTGTAGAAAACCCATTCAGTGGTGCAACGGGAGAAAACGCCCCAACCGGTTATCAACTGAGTGCGGATGCATCACGCTTTGCGGCATGGACATTCGCTCATGGTGGCGACATCTTCGATTATGAAGCTGGTCAATATAGCCTGAACAGCGAAGCCGCTGTAGAAGCGATGACCTTCCTCAAGAGCCTGTTTGACGCTGGTTGCGCCACAGAAGTCTTTGAACGCTTTGGTGATCAGACCAACTTCGGCGCAGGTACAACCCTGTTCACTGTTGGCTCCTCATCTGGGATGCCTTTCTATCGCTCTGCAGTAGAAGAAGGTGCCGGATTTGAGTGGAGCGTGGCGGCGATCCCCCACACCACCGAAGAACCCGTCCAAAACATCTATGGGGCTTCCGTCAGCATCCCAGTCACCACACCAGAAGAAGAACTGGCAGCTTGGTTGTTTGTCAAATACTACACCAGCCCAGAAGTGCAAGCACGTTGGGCACAAGCCAGCAACTACTTCCCAGTACGTGCTTCTGCAGCAGAAAGCCTGACAGAATACTTTGAAGCCGAGCCAGCTTATGCTACAGCCTTTGAGTTGCTACAATACGGTAGAAGCGAACCGCCCGTCCCCGGCTACGATCCCGTCCGTGAGGAAATGGCAGCCGTTATGATGGCAATTGTGACCGGTGAAGATGACCGCGACATTGAGGAAATCCTCACCGAACTGAACGAATTTGCCAACGAAGAGCTTGAATTGGCATCCATGGGCATGGAATAATTAACTTGACATAGATGTCAAACTGAACGGGGTGGATAAACCACCCCGTTTTTGATTTTTATGAATGCCATTACAGCGGTTCATATTGGTGTTATTATTGCACAACGACCCGTACCTTGCGTAAGGATTTATCTTCAGGACCAACCACCCCACTACCCTGCTTCATGATATAGTCCAAATATGCCAGATGTTGATGTTCCATCACCTCACCGGGCACTAAGAGCGGAATCCCTGGCGGATACGGAATGATATTCTCTGCAACAACTTCCCCTACAGCATCTTGAATAGGCACAGCGCGTGATTTGGCAAAGTATGCTTCTCGTGGGCTAATCACCAATTGAGGCAAACCAGCAGGTGGTGCAACCTCTGCTTGTGGTTGTTTGGCGGGGCGTGCTTCTGCAGCGATCGCTTGTAGTGCCTTTATCAATTTGTTGATACTTTCTTCCGTATCACCTATCGTGACGGAGCAAATGACTTGGCGTAAATCAGAAAATTCTGCATCAATCCTGTGTTCATAGCGTAGTTTGTCATAGGCTTCATAGCCAGTATACCCTGCGTCTGTAGTACGGATGATCAATTTAGTCGGGTCATAGGCATAGACCCCGACAGTCCCTATCAATTCATCTCCATAACACCATAATCCATCGATCTTGCGGATCGCTTGGCGGGCTTGTTGTGCTAGTGTTATGACACGATCCAACAGTGCATGACCTTGTGTCGCCATTTGCATCCGTGCGGCATCTAAGGATGCCAACAATAATGAACTGGGTGATGAACTTTGCAACAAAGCTAACACTTGCGCTACCCGCCCCAAATTCACCAACCCATGATCGTTACAATGTAGCATGGAGCCTTGTGTGAGCGCGCCCTGTGTTTTGTGGGTACTTTGGATAATCATATCCGCACCAAGTCGGGTTGCTGATTCTGGTAAAGCCTCATGGAAATTGAGATGGGAACCATGTGCTTCATCTACCAGTAACACCGCCCCTTGCTGATGAGTAATTTGGGCAATCCGCGCAGTATCAGAAATCACCCCATAATAATTGGGTGAGGTAATATGTACGGCGACCACGTGGTCATTTTCATTCAACAACTGCTGTACGACTTCTGCCCGCACAGCCAAAGGAGAGCCAAGTTGTGGATGATATTCCGGCTCAATATAGACGGGCATCGCACCAGAAAGCACCACGCCACTATAAACTGAGCGATGGGATGCACGTGCCATGATGACACGCTGCCCGGCGGAAGAAACACTCATCACCGCCCCAATATTGCCCACCGTAGAGCCATTAATCAGGAAAAATGTATGATCAGCCCCATACGCTGCTGCGGCAAGCTCTTGTGATTGTTTTAGCGCACCTTTAGGCGAGTGCAAATAATCCAATATGCCATTAATCTCTACCAAGTCAGCCGGTTGTGGGTTACCGCCAAGCAAATCCTCCATCATGGGATGAAGCGGCAAGCGTCCTTTGTGCCCCGGCATATGGAAGGAAGTTTGCCAGCGATTACGTTCTGCTAATAAGCTCTCTAAAAACGGCATTCGGTTTTGATCTAACCGTGTTTCTTCTTTTGATGTGTTTGTTTGTATCATGTAAGCCCTCAATATAAAATCAGAAAGGGCATGGTGTATCATGCCCTCATCATAAACGACCAAAAACGAACGAAAAACGGCTTCTAATTCATTTAGATTGCGATCTGCTGTACCGTTTCTTCACGATCTAAATACCCTGTCACATAGCCACGGCAGTTAGGTGCGCCACAACAACATTCAAAGTTACGATATAAGTGTGCCTCGGTTTGTGCATAATCCATTGTGACGAAATCGCCCGCTTTAATTGGCTTAACTGCCGTAAAGGTTCGGGTTTCCATATCTACCGTACAATTTGCGTCACAGGAATGCAGAATTTTGCCCATAAAGATGGGGTCATGCAGGTGCAAATGCTCGTTCACTTGCAAGGTAAATTGTGTGATTTCCGCGGAAAATATCCCAGTAAACCGAAAGACAATGTCACCAGGTTCAAAGTCAACCAATGCTACCACGCCTTCGCCAACCCCATCACTAATGCGCTGGATTGCGAATTTGTCGGTTGTCGGTTCATATTCAAAAACAGGGAAAATATCAGGATAGAAGCGTGACATAATAAAGCAACTCCTTATTTAAAAAGAACCGAAACGAATTTGAAAAAAGATGGGGAGCGAGCCGTTGATGCTGATCGATTCAATATGGCTCATAGACGTGGGGGAACTACTACAACAAGAGTCGTCGGTCATTCGACTTTACTAGCACCTCTCTTCTCAAAACTACTTTATGCAAAAAAATAGCAGGCAAACTTTGTGCCCACTTGATATAATGATAGCACATTTTTGAAAAAAGCAATAGAGAAAGACATTTAGTCAATTACCACCCGCTAAAGCGGGTGGCTTGCCCCTGACTCCGAGGAGTCGGTGCTTAAGGGACGATTGACTTGCGTCCCATCGTCACAAAGTCCT
>RFHA01000021.1 GCA_003696565.1 Chloroflexota bacterium | reverse complement strand
TGATGCCAAGTGATCGATGCTCGCGGCAGCAGGCGCACGCCCACTCCCATTTAACGCTGTGATCTGCTTTGTACGCGCATCATAATACAACGCAAAGCAATCCCCACCGATGCCGGTTGAGGCTGGTGCAGTCACATTCATCACCGCTGCCGCGGCAATCGCCGCATCTGCTGCATTACCACCTTGCCGTAAAATAGCTAATCCTGCTTGTGAGGCTAAGGGATTGCTAGCCGCCACCATCCCACGCCGCGCTATCACCATCGACCGACGCGACTCAAAATCAAAGCTCATTGGCTTCATGCTGTGGGCTTATCCTTCCTCATTTCATAGATTTCGTCAGTAGGTTGTTTGAAGATATAGGTTTGCTCATTCCCTACCACGCTGATACCAACAAGCTCCCAGCCTTCACTTCCTAACATATTCACAACATCATGGAATTTGCTGTTTTTGAGGTGAGGTTGTTGTTCCCCGTTGATGTAATATTTGGTGGTGCCATAGTTACGAGTTGAAAGCAATGTTAGATAAGCCCAACGCTGCTCAACTTGGTTTTGCCGCGCACGTTTTTGTTGTTCTGCCTGCAAAAATTCATCATAGCGTTTACGGTTGTGGGGATCCATCAAAATATCGTAGGCTTCTTTGAGTTCCCGTGCGCCGGGTTCTGCAGCACTACGATATTGCTTTGCCTTTTGCCGAAATGCCTGTTTTATCTCATCCGGGCTGGCGTTTTCATCCACACCTAAAATTGCATAATAATCTTTCACAATAGCCATAATCATGTCCTGATAATGTGATATTCATCAGTTTGATTCTAGGCTATCGTGGTTGATTAGGCAATTACCCGGTGGTCTGTACCTGACGTTTTCGATGGAAATCGTTAATAAACTGAATACCTTCTTCAACAGATTTCACAATTTTCTTGCGCTCTTGGTCAGGTGTTGCGTTCAGCATAATCGTTAAGTGCTGTTCTTGCATAATGGTTTTAGCCACCATTGCCACTGGCACAGCACTTAAGTCCACCTTCGCATTCATCGTCAGGCTTGTTTTTTGTGCAACAGACATATTCTGCCGTGAAAATTTACGCACATCGCTAAAATCATAGATCACACCACGCGCAAGCATACCAACCTGTTGTATCACACTGAACATCCATCCATAAACCTGCTGGGTGCTTTCCGCTGTCAATTCTTTTTTATACCGAACAATCAAAATGCGATTCCGATCATCAAATTGTGTTGTGACTAATGATGTATGAAGAGGAGGTGGCAGTTCCATGATTTTATTTCCCTTAAAATATATTTTCTTCATAAATATTAACGAACTGTCATGTTCGAGTCAATTTGAATTTTCAAACACTCGGCTTATAGCATCAGCACCACGCCCATCACAAACTCAAAAATAAACAACACAGTATACTGTGCATCCAGCGTGACTTTATCCACCAGATAGCCACCAATCCGTGCAACAGCAGCAATTAAATACGCCAAACCCGCCACCTGTAACGCCGCTGGTTCGCCTAATATCAACGGCATCACCCCCAAACCGATGAAAAAACCGCCCAAATTCACACGACCTTCTGCTAATCCACGTTCATCCAATACCTGCATGTGAATCAAAGCAGCGGCACGGCGCGGTTGTAACACGCCAATCACCCCAAATAAGACAATCCCCAATAAACCGATCACCTGTAAAATTGTGATAATAGTTTCCATTTATTTACCCCTCACTTACCCCATTGGTTTTATCACTTTATAAAAAATGCTTGACTAACAACACCACACCCATCGCAATCCCCCACACAATATAGCCGCCTACAATGGTTTGAATGAGGCTATACCCTGCCTTGCTCAACTGCCACACCACCAGCATAAAAATCAGCGTTGGTATGATATTAATAAACAAGGCTTGGTTAAATTCCACCAGTTCCTTTTGCTTGTCCTCCGCCCCAGCGTAAATAATCCACATCCCAAGCGGTATATTCATCGGCATGACAGCAACAATTGCCGAGAGAGTCTTGCTATAATTCCGCAAAATTGCAATCGCGATGATAATGAAAATCGACACAACTACAGGAAGTATTTTGCTCCAATTAATCGCAATCATAAGCTATCTTTCATCGTCTTAGCTGGCACAACCACTACCGGACATTGCGCATCGTTTAAGACCTTTTGCGTCACACTGCCAATTAATAAGCGATTAAAATCAGATTGACCGCGTGTAGACATCACAATCGCATCCACCTCATAATCCTGCGCGGCTTCAACAATACAAACAGACGGTGCCCCTACACGGATTTCCGCCTCCACCTGATGCGTCGTATCTTTCCGCAACACCGCCCCCAGTTGCTTCAGATATTCCGTCGCATGGTCAATCATCTCCTGTTTGATGCTGTCTGTGTTCTTAAATTTATATCGACTAAATAGATTATTGTTTTCCTCCACAACCGTCATAATAATGAGCTTGCCTTCTGGCGCAAGTAATCGTTGCGCAAACGGGATCGCCTGTTCAGCAAACGACGATTCATCTAATGGCACAAGCACTTTTTGCAACATCAGGTTTCCCCCTGAAAATTAATAAACACTCATAGCATAATTGTACCTGTGCCACGTGGAGAAAGGAATAAACAATGGAAGTAGCAACATTAGCGGGTGGATGTTTTTGGTGTTTAGAGGCAGTTTATGATCAACTAAAAGGTGTTCATGATGTGGTTTCCGGTTATGCAGGCGGTCACGTGGAAAACCCTTCCTATCAAGCTGTTTGCACTGGCACAACCGGGCATGCAGAAGTAATACAAATTACATTTGACCCATCTGTCATTTCATTCGCGGATTTACTGCGTGTCTTTTTCACAATTCACGACCCGACAACACTGAATCGCCAAGGTGCAGATATTGGAACACAATATCGTTCTGCTATTTTTTACCATTCAGAAGCGCAAAAAAACACCGCCCAAGCCATCATCCAAGAAGCGCAAGCCATGTGGGATAACCCAATTGTGACTGAAGTTACACCGTTTGATCATTTTTATCCCGCTGAGGATTATCATCAAGAATACTTTGCCAAAAATCCCAATCAGGGCTATTGCCAAATGGTTGTCGCGCCTAAGGTCGCAAAATTCCGTAAACAATATCTACACATGCTTAAGGATGAAGCGAAGTGAGATCGGATACAGATACAATTGAGGGGCATGATGCCCCTCAATACTCCCCTCTGGCTTAATTACCGTTAATCCCCATTGATAAATCCATGCTCACGCAAATACGCAATCACTTTATGCGCATTTTCCTCTGGCGTGCAATCAACAGTCGTCAAGACAATTTCGGGGTTTTCCGGTGCTTCATACGGATCATCTATACCGGTGAAGTTTTTAATTTCCCCACGCCGCGCTTTGGCATACATGCCTTTAGTATCCCGCGCTTCACACACTTCTAACGGGGTATCTACAAATACCTCAATAAATTGCCCTTCGCTGAACATCGCCCGAACGTCATCTCGTGTCGCTTTATATGGGCTAATCGCCGCACAAATGACGGAACCGCCATGCCGCGCAATTTCTGACGCGACAAACCCAATCCGCCGGATATTGGTATCACGATCTTCTGCACTAAAGCCTAAGCCTTTCGATAAATGCTTGCGGACAATATCCCCATCCAGCAATGTGGTCTGCCGCCCATGTTCCAGCATCAATGACGCTAACACTTCCGCCGTTGTAGATTTACCAGCACCACTTAAACCAGTAAACCAAATGCACAAACCTTGACGAGTGCGCGGTGGATAGCTTTCAGCCAAAACAGCCGCCACTTCTTTACGTGTAAACCACTCCGGTAACGGAATCCCTTTATTGAGATATTGCTCACGGACTTGCGTGCCAGAGATATTGAGCGTTTTTGCTCCCTGCGGCACTTTGGAAATTTCCTCATAGCGGTCTTCATCCGCTAAATATACCACCATCTTAAACGGCACCACCCCGATGCCGATTTCATCCGCATATTGCTCCACTAAGGCTTGCGCATCATACGGACCGTAAAATGGCTCCCCTTTGGAATTGTTGCCCGGTCCCGCATGGTCACGCCCAACAATAAAATGAGACGCGCCATAGTTCCGGCGGATAATGGCGTGCCACACCGCTTCACGCGGTCCTCCCATGCGCATCGCTAACGGCAACAAAGACAACAAAACCTCATTCTTTTGATAATGATGCTCCACCAACGCCTTATACGCCCGGACGCGCGTATAATGATCCACATCACCGGGTTTCGTCATCCCAACTACCGGATGGAGTAACAACACCCCACCCACTTCTTTGGCAGCACGTTTGGTCAATTCCTCATGTGCCCGATGTAGCGGGTTGCGGGTTTGGAATGCCACAACATTCTTAGCACCCATCGCTTCTAGGCGTGCGCGGGTTTCCGCTGGAGTCAGGCGTAAGTTGACGAAATCATAATGAATCGGCAAATTAATCACCTGCAATTTACCGGAAATAAAACGTGATTGCCACCGGTGCATTTCCGCCACAATCGGATGACGGGTATCCGTTGTCCCAAAGACTTTTGTCGCCAGTTCTTCTAGTTTCCACTCATATATATCATCAATCGTCATCACCGCCAGCAAATTATTCCGCTCATCTGCTAGGGCAACATCGCTATGCAGCGTTAACCGCATGTCATCCGGGGCTGGCAACGTAATAGGCATTGGAAACAGCGTTCCATCTTTTAAGCGCATGGTATCCAATACCGATTGATAATCTTCATAATTCATGAAGCGATCTAATGGAGAAAATGCACCCACTGCCAGCAATTCAAGATCACACAATGCACGCTGAGAGAGATTGATGACCGGCAAGGTCTTGGCGTATTCATAAACCGCTTGGCGTTCAGCTTCCGGCACCATCAAATTAACCAATGTGCCGCCGTAGGGGGGATTAAGTGTCGTCAGGGTTTGTGACATAGACTCACCTTTTATTGAAACGTTTTTTGAATCAGACCGCGCTCTATCTTAAAGGCGTTTTGTTAAGCTTTGTAGGCTTGAAAATGTCTTTAATTCAGGCTATGTTACTGCCAAAAGCAGATCATGGTCATTTTGTCGCTCATGTTTTGATGGGCTTTAAGACATTAATCACACGGCTATCACATAGGGCTACCATACTCACCTTTATCATCTCATCCATGTGCATAACCGTTTTTTAATAATACAACCACAACCCAACAACCGAGGTCTTTTAACTTGCATTGGACACTTGAACAAGCATTAACCCAACGAGAAAAACTACGCCACAATGGGCAAACACTGGTTTTTACCAACGGGCATTTTGATTTATTGCACGTTGGGCATCTGGATTATCTAGAAAAAGCACGCGCTTTAGGGGATGCGCTCTTTGTCGGTCTCAATGGTGATGCTAGCACCGCACATCTTAAAGGCACTGGTAGACCCATCGTTCCCGCCGTCGAACGTGCTCGCTTGTTAGCTGCTTTGCGTGTCGTGGATGCTGTCATCATTTTTGAGGATGTGACGGCTCACCAACTCATCCAGGCTCTTCAACCAGATATTTATGTCAAAGGTGGTGATTACGCCAATAAACCCCTGCCAGAACGCGCTGCTGTAGAAGCATACGGTGGACACGTTCAGTTGATTGATTATCTACCTAATCACAGCACAACCCAACTGATTGAAAAGATCAAAGCTCTATGACCACCGAAACCCAAGCAAAAACCAATGAAGGCGTTGCAAAAGCAACCGGCGTATTGGCTCTTGGCAATGTCATCAGTCGTGTATTTGGCTTAGTACGAGAAATCGTGCTATCCAATTTATTCGGCGCATCCGCAGCAGTGAGTGCGTTTAAGGTTGCCATCCTCGTCCCTAAAACGATCTATGATTTACTCATCGCTGGGCATGTTAACGGGGCAATCATCCCCGTGTTGAGTGAAGTCGTCACCAAAAACGGGCGCACAGAGCTATGGCGGCTTGTCTCAATATTACTGAGCATGACAACCGCTATCATGGCTGGGTTAGTGTTAATTTTGCAACTGGGTGCCCCCCTAATTGTCCAAATTTTCAGCGGTGGCTTAGATGCCTATACACAGGCTCTAGCAGTGGATTTGCTCCGGCTTACCTCTCCAGCATTAATTTTCATGGGGATGTTTTCCGTACTCAGTGGCACGCTTTATGCGTTACGTGTTTTTACTTGGCCCGCCTTTGCAACCGCTGTTTTTAATGCGACCGTTGTTCTGGTCGCGCTGGTGTTTACGCCTGCACCTCAATTTACCTTACAATTGAGCGATGGCTACCGCCTCACTTGGCAAATTGCCCGCCCAGATACAGGCATCACCGTCATGGCGATCGGATGGCTAGTCGGGTCGGTAGCGTATGTCTTACTACAACTTCCTGGCTTGCGTGGCTCACGGCTGCGCTTAACACTTATCTGGCGGCATCCTGGTCTGCGCCGCATCGGCTTACTTTATATCCCGGTTATGTTCTCACTTGTCATGGATACGCTAATCATCCGCCCCTTTAGCTATAACCTCGCCAGCCAAACCGGTGAATCCAGCATCGCATACATGGATTTAGCAACCACCCTCATCCAATTTCCACAGGGATTAGTGGCGACAGCCATTAGTATCGCTATTTTGCCAACCCTTGCTCGTCAGGCGGCACTCATCACCAACCTCAACGATGAAAATAGCACCGCTTTTCGGGATACATTGGGTTTAGGGTTAAGGCTAACCATCACCTTGATTCTACCGGCAGCCGTTGGCTTATATGTCCTGGCAACGCCAATCATCGCGCTCTTGTTTGAACATGGGGCATTTTTAGCCACAGATACCACGAGTACCACACTCGTTTTGCGTCTATATTTATTTGGTTTGCCGTTTGCCGCACTAGATTTATTGCTGATTTATGCATTTTATGCCCGGCAAGATACACTTACACCGGCACTCGTTGGGCTGTTTAGCCTTGTCGTTTACATGCTTGTCGCATTAGTGCTTGTCTCACGGTATGGTTTGCTTAGTCTGATGATTGCTGATAGCGTCAAACACATTACCCATGCCGCCATCAGTGGGTATTTGCTACACCGCCGCCTAGGGGGATTTGGCGATCAACGCCTGATGAAAACCAGCATCAAAACAGGGGTTGCCGTCATCGCTATGGGCGGGGTTGCCTTTGGATTATTGCAATTAGCGCAGCAAACCATTGGCATTCAAGGTGTTGTTCGAGAAGGAATCGCCGTTATTGGCATCGGCGGCATTAGTGGAATCGTGTTTATCGTCTTAGTCATCGTCTTGCGTGTGGATGAATGGCACTGGTTCTTTTCCCTTCTTAAACGTAAAATCAAAATAAAGTAAACACTGTATTAACCTTTCGCCTATTCCCTCCCATTTTACCCCACTTATCTTCTATAAAAGCAACGTCAAATATTACCATTAATTATGTAATATAATGAAACATAATGCAATTTATACAACACTTTTTGTGTAGATTGATCTAATGGAGTTGTTATAATCAAAATATTGAACCACATTTGTGATTCAAGTCAATGAACTTCTGATATTAGGAGGAGAAGTGTTATGCGTAAGGCTCTTGTATTTACGTTGATTGTCGCGTTGCTTGCTGTAGTAGGTGTTTCTGCTCAGGAAGATGAAACCGAAGAATTCACCCCCGGTGAAATTGTCGCCCGCATCCTCGAACGTGGGGAGTTAATTTGCGGCGGTAACCAAGCCGTTCAGGGTTTTGGCTTCCTCAATGAAGCTGGTGAATATGTCGGTTTTGATATTGATTTCTGCCGTGCTGTTGCCGCTGCGATCCTCGGTGATGCCAACGCGGTTAGCGTTCGCCCACTCACCGGTGCAGAACGTCAGGCAGCTATGCAAAGTGGTGAAATTGATATGATGTCCCGTAACACCACCTTCACCCTCAGCCGTGATGCAACCTGGGGTGCAGTGTTTGGTCCAACCACCTTCTATGACGGGCAAGGTGTGATGACCCGTGCCGAATACGGCGTTTCTAGCATCGCTGAGCTAGATGGTACCGCCATGTGCGTTCAGGCAGGCACCACCACAGAACTGAACATCGGTGATTATGTCAGCGCAAACGGGCTGGATATTGAAATCCTCACCTTCCCAGATGCCAACAGCACTTGGGACGCTTATCTGTCTGGGCGTTGCGAATCCTGGACAACAGACAAGAGCGGTTTAGCTTCCTTCCGCCTCCAAGCTGAAAATCCCAGCGATCATGTCATCCTGCCGGAAACCCTCAGCAAGGAACCACTTGGTCCGCTGTCACCCTCTGGCGATGAGCAATTCGCTGAAATCGTGCGTTGGGTAGTATACGGTATGATCACTGCTGAAGAATATGGCATCACCAGTGAAAATATCGACTCCTTCCTGGATAGCGAAGACCCCAATATCCAACGGTTGCTTGGTCTGGGTGACAACGCCTCTGGTAGCTACCTTGGTATCAACAACCAATTCATGGTTGATGTCATTCGTCAGGTTGGGAACTACGGTGAAGTTTATGAGCGCAACCTCGCCCCGCTTGGCTTAGACCGTGAAGGGTCACTCAATGCCCTGTGGACAGAAGGTGGGCTGCTCTACGCACCGCCATTCCGTTAAACCGATCTATGACGTTTAAGTAAAATACGGCGGGGTGCTGGTCGCCCCGCTGTTTCATTACCGAATAAGGGGGTTTAATGTCCACTGCAAATCCGACAGCACCCAAGCAAATCGAAATCACGCTCCCCAAATTTCTACGGGACTTGCGTGTTCTTCAAGCGATCTCTCAAATTGTTTTCGTATTAGCCGTCACCACCGCTTTATCCATTCTGATTGTCAGTGTGGCACAACAATTACAAGCGCGTGGTGCTGTACCAAACTATACTTTTTTAAGCTTACGCTCTGGAATTCCACTCAGCGAAGCACCAGATTGGTACGATGTCAACGACACCTTCTTTGATACATTTACCGTTGGCATCATCAACACATTACGTGTTGTTTCAATCGGGCTAGTTTTATCCACTATTCTTGGTGTGTTTTTAGGGATATTCCTGCTCAGTTCCAACTGGCTCATCCGCACCATTTCCCGCGCTTATGTGGAAATCCTGCGTAATTCCCCGCTGCTCGTCCAGCTCTATTTTTGGTATTACGTATTTATGCTCAACTTACCCAGAGACGAAACCGGTATCCCCGGTGAAGGGATTTTCGTCATCCCTTTACGCGCACCACTTTATATTATTTTAGGGGTACTCATTTGGCTGTTCTATGCACGCCGCACTATCTCCCCACCAGGCGTTCTTGGTGGCGTGTTGTTAGGTGCTGTTGGCATGGAATTAATTATCGCAGTCTTTGGCTATAACTTAGCTTTGATGCTGATTCTTGCCATCATTGGCGGGGCTGCCTTCTTCTTCGCAGAGCGCATTACAAAAAATGAGCTACAAGTTGGGCGCATACAAGGCATTGGATTATTATTTACCTTGCAATATTTAGCGGCGTTGGGCTTCACCTTGCTGGAACGCATCGGCGCGCTTTCTTATGCTAATGCCACCTGGTTAGAGGTACACCCGGCTTTTTTCATCAGCCGTAGCGGGTTTATCTCCCCAGAATTTTTATCCACCCAAAACACCCTGCCCTGGCTCGGCATCTCTTTATTAGGGCTGATCATCGCCATTGGGCTTAACAATTATTGGCGAGATATTTCTGAGAGAACTGGGCGGTTTATTCCACGCACCACATACGCCACGTTGATTTTCCTGGTCATTTGCGGCGGCGCATGGCTCTTCTTTAGCAGCCAACCCGCACCAGACACGGTCACAGTCGGCGACGGGGAAGAAGCCGTCACCATGCCCGTTGAACAAGCGCGAGAAGAAGAACTACTAACCATTCATCAAGACGCAAAAATTAGCTCCGCCCCGCTTGTCATTCTCTTGCCGCAATCAGAGCGAACTCGCTTTGGTACACGCATTTTATCCGGCTCACAAATCTCACCAGAATATGCCGCGCTCTTGATCGGTCTGGTGATTTATACCTCCGCTTTCATCGGCGAAATTGTGCGGGCGGGTATTCAAGCCGTTCCCTATGGACAAATTGAAGCAGCGCGCTCCCTCGGCTTAACCATGCCACAAACTTTGCGCTTGATTATTTTACCGCAAGCCTTGCGTGTCATTATCCCACCGATGGGCAATCAGTATCTCAATTTGTCCAAGAACAGCAGCCTCGCCACCGCCATCGCATTTGCTGATACTTACGCCGTCGGGCTTTCTATTATGAATACATCGGGTCAATCTATCACCGGTTTTAGCATCGTGCTGTTGGTCTATTTGACCATGAGCTTGGTTATTTCCGCGGTGATGAACTTTGTCAACAGTCGCTTCCAATTGGTAACACGTTAGGAGGGGAGGAAATCATGACACAAGATAAAAGCAATGTTTACTTTGATGATATACCCTCCCGCCCGGCACCTGTGACAGAACGCGGTATCATCGCCTGGATGCGTGAGAACCTGTTCCGCACCGCTTTTGATACAATTCTGACCTTAGGCGGGCTAACCTTGGTCATCATCACCATTGTTTCCAGTATCCGCTGGGCGGTGACCGGTGCTAATTGGTATGCCATCATCTTTAACTTCCGCTCCTTCATGGTCGGACGATACGAGCCTGAACTGGAGTGGCGCGTTGCCTTGGCAGCCATTTTAGTGATGTTCTTCGCTGGGATGGCGATCCGCGTTTGGGTGAATCAAATCGCGCGGCTTTTACTGGGTGTTATCGCTTTCTTGCTGCTGATGGTTTTGGTTGTACCACAAATCATCTATAGCACCATCGACGTGCCCCCAAATTATTTCTCAGTGGGCAATATCACGATGACATCCGGGCAAGATACCTTCTCTCCCTTGCCGCGTGTCTCCTTCCTCGCTAAATCCGGCGAGATCGTCACCCTGCAACTCGCATCAGAGCAAATCAAGAGCGATGATGCACTGGCTAATTTGCACGGCTTTATGGATTTGCCCACCCGTCAGTTGTGGAACGAAGCGGTTGACCGGGTGGAGCTGATCGCTGAACGCAATGAGTTGGAAGACCTGCTAGCACGTGACCTCACAGAACCTATTCCCATCTTCACAGCAGAGCAGCGTGAATACCAACTCGAACAGCTCGAGCGTATGACCATCCCCGATCCCATCATCGAGCAATACGATCTCAATAACATTGTGGTACAAGTCAATGTGTTGGACGGCAGCACACTACAACCCCTCGGTGAGCCTGTCACCTTAACCTCACCGGAGGACATCGCCACATTTACAATCCCTGCGGATGGTTGGTATATCTTAGAAAAAGTTCAGGTCAGCCCAGAAGACACAGACGGAATCGCCCTGCTCACTGTCACCGGCGTTCATCCCATGCTGCGCAGCTTGTCATTTACGAATTATCTGGAAACAGAAGACGGGCAAGTCATCGAAAATCAATTTGTCGATACTTACGTCCGCATGTTGGATGATTATCGCGTCGTGCGCGCTGTCCCACAAATTGACGGTGAAGAAGTCCCGTTTGTCGTCATTACACAACATCAATATCGCGGCACGCGAGACCTGCAAACGTATCTCCGTATTTATGCCGCCCCGTTTCTACAACGCATCAGCGGCGGGCTGACCATTCTGCTGTTGGTGGGGGTGGCTGGTTATGGTGTCGCATATCTTTTACAGCGCACACGTGGTGAAAAGACCACATCACAATATAGTGCCTGGTATCTAATCGCCTTGCCACCCGTCATCTGGATATTAGTCGCCGGAGTCAGCGTCAAAGGGGTTTTAAACATCAGCTTGGTGTTGGCGGCGGTCACCTTTGTGGTGTTCATCTACTACATCGGCATGGCATATGGGCGCACCTACCAAACAATTGCCACACTGATTATTGGCAGCTTCTTCATGATGGGCGTTCCGCTGATCGTGTTTGATGGCTATGGCTATGGCTTATTAGCCTTGTTCAACTTGTTTATCTGGCTACCGGCTTCTATTGGGTTCCTCGCTGGCTCATCACAATTTGGTGTACGAGAAATCCAAGAGATTCGCCCCATGCTGCTCATCACCGGTGGCATTATGCTGGTTTTATTCTTGGCACCCGCCATCCTCACCACAAGCGGCATCCTAGATACCAATCAAACCTACTCTGATTGGTTCTTACGCACCAGTAACCAACGCAATTGGAGCGGCTTACTGCTGACCATGATGTTGACCATCTTCGGCATTATCGCCGCATTCCCATTAGGCATTGGGTTGGCTTTAGGGCGGCGCAGTAACTTACCCGCCATCAAATACATCTGCGTGTTATACATTGAACTCATCCGCGGCTCGCCTTTTATCACGGTTCTGTTTTTCATGCAGTTGTTAATCCCATTAATCAACGCCGATTTTGCCGATATTCCCAATAGCATCCGTGCCCTGATCGGGGTCATTATGTTTAGTGCTGCCTACCTAGCCGAAAACGTGCGCGGCGGTTTGCAGGCTATCCCACCCGGGCAAGCAGAAGCCGCCCGTGCCTTAGGCTTAAGTGGCTGGCAAATTACCATGTTCATCACCTTACCCCAGGCTCTACGCATTGTGATCCCTGCTTTAGTTGGGCAATTTATTTCTCTGTTCAAAGATACGTCCCTCGTGGCGATCGTCGGGCTAATTGACCTAACCGGCTTTGTCAATACCATGGTCATCCAAACTGAATTTATCGGCACACGCGCCGAAGGCTTATTCTTTATCACGCTCATCTACTTCGTCTTTAGCTATTTGATGGGCTATGTTAGCCGCCTACTAGAAGCCAGCGGCTCCGGTTCTACCCGCAAGTTGTAATTGCTGTAATCTGAGGATAAATCATCATGACTGAAGAACAAAAAACACAACAAGACAGCCATCAAATCGGACCGCCGATTATTATCTGCAACAAAGTTAACAAGTGGTTCGGTGACTTTCATGTATTAAAAGATATCACGCTAGAAGTCGGTGAGCGTGAGGTGGTCGTCGTGATCGGTCCTTCTGGCTCTGGTAAATCCACCCTCATCCGCTGTATGAACCGCCTAGAAGAACATCAAGAAGGCGATATCATCATTGATGGCATCCGTATGGGTAACGACATCCGCAATATCGCCTCTATCCGCCGCGAGATCGGCATGGTCTTTCAACAATTTAATTTATTCCCACATCTCACCGTCTTGCAAAATATCATCTTAGCACCGATGCAAGTCCGCCGTATGCCGCGTGCCGCCGCAGAAAAACGCGCCATGGAGTTACTAGAGCGCGTCGGCATCCCAGAACAGGCAAATAAATATCCTGGGCAGCTTTCCGGTGGGCAGCAGCAACGTGTTGCCATCGCGCGCGCCCTCGCCATGGGACCCAAAATCATGTTGTTTGATGAACCCACCTCCGCCCTAGACCCAGAAATGATTAAAGAAGTGCTAGACGTAATGAAAGAACTAGCTCGTAGTGGCATGACCATGATTGTCGTCACGCATGAAATGGGCTTCGCACGTGAAGTTGCTGACCGAGTTATTTTTATGGATAGCGGGCGCATTGTAGAAACCGGCACACCTGAACACTTCTTTGTTAACCCACAACATGATCGTACAAAATTGTTCCTCTCACAAATTCTATAATGACCTATCTTTGGGGCAGTGTCTTTACCACTGTCCCATTCAATATCACCGTTTTATTTAGTAAGTTGATTTTTCGTGATTGTGCTGTTGTTCATATCTTGAATTAATACGCGAGAGCCTAAGCACCCCAGCTTCTCCCCGAAGCCTCTCGCAAAAATTTTTGACAAAACTGTCATATTCATAGTCAAAGCGTTAAGATACATCATGTTGTGCACACGTAATTTTTTGAAAATGACCAATTTCTTGCCAAATTCATCGAATTATGTTATGATTTGAGGGGTCAGAATAAACAATCCGCCGATTGAGGCATTGAAACGCCGGATTGTTTTTAGGGTAGTTCGTTATGGCATTAACGTCAGAATAAACAATCCGCCGATTGAGGCATTGAAACTTTGTCCTTGCCGTACAGGAAGTTGTTATCACATAGTCAGAATAAACAATCCGCCGATTGAGGCATTGAAACCATACCTCCAATACGGTGACGGTGTTAACGGGTAATGTCAGAATAAACAATCCGCCGATTGAGGCATTGAAACTAGTCGTTGGTGAATATTGCATTGCAACGGCACCTGTCAGAATAAACAATCCGCCGATTGAGGCATTGAAACGATATTTTTTGAGTTTGGCGGGCTGAATAAATCTTCGTCAGAATAAACAATCCGCCGATTGAGGCATTGAAACTAGTCGTTGGTGAATATTGCATTGCAACGGCACCTGTCAGAATA
>RFHA01000020.1 GCA_003696565.1 Chloroflexota bacterium | reverse complement strand
CGGATAGCGATCATCCCACCATTAGAAAAGTCAATACGTCGTTCAGTCTCGCTGATGTGCAGCGTGTTGATCCGCTTGAGGGTCTGTTTGAAGTCCCGCCATACCTGACTCGCCATCTGATACGTCGGTGCCAGCCACCAGCACGTCTTGCCTTGTAGCCCCATTAACGTAACCGTCATCTTGCCTAATTCCGTCTTGCCGAAGCGTCTGCCGCAAGCGATCACTTTGAATCGCGCCGGGGATTTCATAATCATCATTTGCCCATGGTGGGGTAGAATGGATCGTACCGTCGGGATATTGATATTCAATGCGAATCACCTGTTCACTTTCTTGTGATTGTTTACTCTGAAGATATTCATCTAATTTAAGATACCGATCAACCACTGTGCCAAGAGCTGTTGCCAATTGATTCAGCGGCGCGCCATCAATTACCGCCTCAATCGCTTGTGCCAATTGCAAAGCATCCTGTTCAAGTTGTTGATGCAGTTGTTCAACCGGCGACAATCGTTTTTTGGTTTTTCTTCTGGTCATTGATCATCGTCCTACGCCATAAAAAAAGACATGGTAATCAAAAGTCACCATGTCTTTAGAATAGCACAAACGATCTAATTTTAGGTGTCCATATTGACACTCATATTGCTAGTTTTGATGCGGGTTACACATGATGCGTATCGCGGAAGCGGTGGCGCAACTGGTCAATTGGCTGACGATCACCGGTGTCCTGATCTTCATAATACCAATGTGTCCAACCATTGCAGGACGGGGTGTTTTTAAGCTGTGCCCCCACCTGATGAATTGAGCCAACATAACCATTTGCACGCAGATTGCCGTCTTTTTGTATAACAGCTTTGTGTTTTTCATCTTTTGAATAAAGCACTTGCCCAGGTTGTAGATAGCCAGCCGCCAATAATTTTTGGAAAGGAATACGTGGCGGGCGTGACGGCGCGGCAGGTTGCATCAAAGGATGATCCATCGGCAGCGGTTGTACCGCATCAATCCGTGCTTGGGCGGCATCAAAATAGATGCGTTCTTTTTCTACCCCACACCACCCACGATTGAGATATTTAGCGACTGCTGCTGTTGTGCCCGTGCCAAGAAATGGGTCAAATACAACATCACCAGGGTTGCTGCTGGCAAGGATCACCCGCTTGAGCAGTTCTTCCGGCTTTTGGGTAGAATGGAGCTTGCGCCCATTGGCATCTTTTAGGCGTTCTGCACCACCACACGCTGGAATATCCCACACAGAGCCAAGCTGCTTGCCATCATTAAACTGCTTCATCAGGTGATGATTAAAAGTATAGCGGCTAGATTCAGACTTCTTCGCCCAGATGACAAACTCAACATCGTTTTTTAAGCGCGTACCACGGAAGTTAGGCATGGCATTTCGCTTGAACCATGTGACGGTGTTCAATAACCAAAACCCCAAATCTTGCATAATACGCCCCACACGGAAGATATTATGATATGTCCCGCTTACCCAAATGGTGGCATCGTCTTTCATCACACGGCGGGCAGCGGTAAGCCATTCTCGTGTAAATTCATCATATTCAGCAAAGCTATCAAATTGATCCCACGCATCTGTTACCGCGTCAACTTGCGTCATGTTGGGTCGCCATAAATCCTTTTTAAGTTGCAAGTTATACGGTGGATCAGCAAAAATCACATCCGCAAATTTTTCTGGCGCGTCTTTTAGCATCCATTGAATTGAGTCCGCCAGGAAAATTTGATTGGCTATCATCATAGTCCTCCGCGTGCCAACCATGTCCCCAACAGCAGCACCCCCAACAACACCGATGCAAACGCCAACAGCACTTGTGTATGTTTTTCCAGCGGATTAATATCCTCAATCGTTAGGGCATTTTCCTGCGTGGGGTGACGTTTAGGCAATAGAATCGGTGTGATGAACCAAGCCAGCACCACCCCGCCTACAAAGCCGCCAACGTGTCCCCAGTTATCAATGCGGATTTGTGCATCACTGCTCAGGGCGGTTGCAATCCCCACGCCAAAGTTCAACACCGCGACTACCACCAACTGCATCAGTTGGTTTTGAGCCATTTTGCCAAATAGCTTACGATGCTTATATAAAAACACCATCTCCGCACCAAAAATAGCAAACACCGCACCAGACGCACCAACCGATGTAACGCTAGGCGGGTTCAGCACCACGCTGGCAATAGACCCCGCCAAGCCCCCTAGAAAATAAATCCACAAAAAGCGGGCATGTCCAAAAAAACGTTCTATCGTAATGCCAATTGCATACAAGGCGTACATATTAAAGATGATATGTGCCGGCGTGATGGGACTATGCAAAAACATGGCACTCAACAAACGATGATATTCCCCTTGTTGTAGCACGGCTGTATGGCTATTTGCCCCCCACCGATATAGCTCATCTAACTGTTGGATGGGCAAGACATACACCGCAACCATATAAATTAACACATTTACACCAATGAGTACCCACACCGCCCGTGGACGAACAACCGGCATCCGCAGCAAAACTTGCCCTTGTGGAGGGTGTTTGCGTTCTTGTGCCAGACGTTCTTGTTTTTCAGCATAATCCAACAAAGGATGCCGCCGTTGATTATCTTGATTTTCACTTCCTGGTTCGTTTAGCATAATCTAACATTCACACGATAAGATACAATTATCTTCTTAGCATAGCACAGTGAGTTAAGACCATGCCAGAATATCATTATAAATGTCGTAGTTGTGGAAACCGGTTTAGTCTGTTTTACAAAACGTATGCCGAATTTGATGCCGCCAAGCCCGTTTGCCCAAACTGTGGCAGAGAAACTTTATCCGCATTGATCCAAGGCGTACAAATCGCCGCACCAAACCGAGATTATACTAAAATGTCCAGCCAAGAGATGCTCTCCGTGTTAGAATCCGGTGATTCACGGCAAGTCGGAGAGATGTTTCAACAAGTAGGTGGAACTGACCCACGATTAGGCAAACAATACCATGATGCCACACAAAAGTTATTAAAAGGGGAAAAAATTGAAAAAGTAGAGCGTGACTTGCGCCATAATAGCGACGCGGAGTAATCTGCCATCTCCGCATCGCCTAATCAATCATGCTTTTTATGCCACTTGCGACGCGGTTGTAGACTGTGGATCATACCAGGGCATCCACGGCACATTCCGCAACCCGCGCGGCACCAACCGCATCCAATCAAAATGTGCCACAAAATACGCCACAAATAACCCGCCATGCACGTCAATCGAATAATGTGAATGACTCAGAATGAGAGAGATTGCCTGTCCTGTCGCCAACACAAAAATCACCCACTGATATTTATATCCTCTAAAAAACATCGCCTGTATAAATGCACTGGCAGTGTGCCCACTAAAATACATCCCATGATAAAACGTTTGGGCAATGATATGCTGCTCTGGAAAGTTTTCGCTGGGCGGTTGAATTTGTGCTAGCGGCGTGAGGTTAAAACTAAACGCACGGATTAAATACATCAACGCCAGCAAAAAGAACAAACGCGGAAAGTGCTTCATGCCGTTTTGCCAGACTAAAAACACAAAAAACACCGTCATCACTTGTAACGCACTTAACACGTCACCAATGAAAATAAAATCCTTGTTCTCTGGGAAAATATCCAGCAGCAAATCATCGGGACGGGCAGGGTTTGGATAATGTGTTTTCAAAAATTCAATGTTCAACAGAATGATGACAATGGTAAATACCCAAAACGCCGCCACCCAAACCATCTGCTTAATGAATAACGGCTGTCTGATTTCATACCAAGTTTGTTTGAGCATGACACTTCCGTCTTTCGTGCTTATTGAGGCAAATATGGCAACACACCGCTTTTTTATCCCATCCAATTAATTAATAAGCCCATACAGAGCGAGAATTTCGACTCTCTACTCATATAGGCTTGGATGATGAGGGAAGTGGGTTATCCAGTCAGTTGTGATACCAAATCAGAATTATAGAAGGAACGGGTGATTCCGCAAGCGGTATTCGCCCGTTCCAAAATACGCATCAGCCTATACGCCAGCAAGTTTTTCCAGGCGTTCTACCATATCCGCCAGCACGCCAAAAGTCGTATTAACAGCGTCAGGCTTGGTCATATCCACGCCAGCCTCACGGATAGCATCAATGGGATACTTGGAACTCCCCGCCTTCAAAAAGCCAAGATAATCTTGCGCTGCATTCGGTACGCCACTGAGAATACGCCGCGCAAACTCGTGTGCTGCACTAATACCCGTTGCATAGGCATAAACGTAATACGCGCTATACAAATGCCCGAATGTCGCCCAGGTGATTCCAACACGCTCGCGATCATAGCTCATCGTGTCACCATAACCTTCTGCGAATAGATCAGCACACAAATTCACCAGATCATCCGCTGTCAACCCTTCCCCGCGTTCAACACGCTGATGCACCTCTAATTCAAAGCGTGCCAGTGTGGGCATGATGAAGAAATACCGGTGGAAATTATCCATTGCCTCTTCAATTAAAGCGATTTGGAAAGCCGTATCTGGGTTGGCTTCACGTAAATAAGCGCGGGTCATCGCCTGGTTG
Source organism: Chloroflexota bacterium (assembly GCA_003696565.1). Taxonomy (GTDB): domain Bacteria; phylum Chloroflexota; class Anaerolineae; order Aggregatilineales; family Phototrophicaceae; genus DAOTWY01. Next base: position 12,218 of record RFHA01000020.1, on the reverse strand, counting down.
AAGTTTGAGGCAATCTCCGCGGCAAATAATGTGTAATCTGCATTACGATACGCCTGATTTTGGCGAGACAGATAGCTATGCATACTATGCCCTAGTTCATGGGCTAAGGTACTCATCGCCCCCAAGGTGTCGTCATAGCTCATCATAATAAACGGCATCGTGTCATAAGTACCAAAGCTAAATGCTCCCTGCCGTTTACCTTTGTTCACGGCGCGGTCTACCCAACGATCTTGCAAGCATCCTTGCCGCAAAGCATTGACATAATCCTCACCGAGTGGCTTTAACCCCTGGCTGATCCATTCCACCGCTTGCTCAAATGGGACATGTGGCTGATCATCGGTCAATGGTGCCCAAATATCATAGGGGTAGATTTTTTCCACACCTAAAATTTTGCGGCGCACTTCCCAATAACGATGCCAAGTTGGGATGTTTTGCTTGTAGGTATCAATCAAATTATGGAACACGTCAACCGGGATATTGTTTTCAAACAGGGACATTTCCAAAGAGGAAGGATACCCACGCACCCGGCTCATAAATACATCTTGCTTAACACTTTGCAGGTAGATCGCTGCTAGGGTGTTTTTATGCGCTAAATATTCCCCGGTATAACTATCATAAGCACTCCGGCGAACTTCACGATCTGCATTACCATACAAGGTATCCAGCGTGCCCTGAGCAACCACATGTTCTGCACCATCTGCGCCAACCGCTGCCGGGAATTGCATATCAGCGTTGGTTAACATACCAAAAACGCCTTGTGTGCTGCTCATGGGGTCCATCGCCAACCCCAAAACTTGCTCGACTTCGGTACTGCGGACATGTGCCTGCTTGCGGAACAAGTCATCAAAATGCATAGCATAATCTTGCAAGCGAGGTTCATCTTGAATCCACTGCTCTAACGTGTCTTTACCAATTGCAATCAGTTCCGGGTTGGTAAATGCCACAGTCGCGCCATAATGCCCAAATAGACTTTGCACCTTGCCGACCATCGCAGTGGCTTCTTTATCCTCCGCATTGCATTCAGCTTCCATCATGGCATAAAAATATAATTTCATAATATGGCGTTCAACATGATCTAGTTTGGTCAGGTAATCAGCCAATGTAGCCGCCCCTTCATTCAAGCGTCCGGCATAAGCCGCTAATTCCGGCAGCATTTTAGGGACTTCATCAGCCGCCGCATGCCAATCTGCACGTGTTGCAAACACACTTTCTCGGTTCCACTTTAGGGCAGTATCTACCGCATCACGGGTAGGGATTTGTGAGGTCATTAAGCTGTCTCCTTATCATTTAATTTTATTTGAACGGGATTGTAGCACGAAAGCTACCCCTCTACCATCTTCAACCCGAATTTTGTATGATAGATAGGTGCAAACACAAGAACAAGGGAAACTCCTAATGATGCGTGTCCTGCTTTTAGCCTTGCTCTGGCTCATCACCAGCCTCACACAGGCACAAACACCCACCATCAACTTAGATACCCTCCCCCCATGCCACTTTGAAACCGATGACGACAACATTCAAGTGGGAGCGGTGATCTATAATTTTGAAACCGGCACGGGATGTACTCAGAACTTGGATGTGGTTTTTCCGGTTGCCAGCGTGCCCAAGATATTCATCAGTGCGGCATTGCTACAACGGGCTGCGCAGGGTGAGTTTTCATTAAATCAAACGTTGACATTCACCGAAGATTATTGGATGGGCGGCAGCAGCGATTGCCTGAATGAGTTTGACCTGGGACGGCAAATTACCCTGAATGAACTCAATCAAGAGATGATCGCATGTAGCGATAACGCCGCCACTTGGATGCTGATGGACTTTTTAGGGTGGAATGCCGTGCAATTTTATGCCGATCAGCAGGTCGATGGCATTGGAGATATTGTGCCGTATGCGGTGGTCGATCAGCGCAAGCTGGCGTTGATTGACTCACGTTGGAACGATGTACCGGTGGCAATGGCTTCACGATATTGGCGTAGCCGTTACACAGATGGGCTAGATGAATATTTCACCAACATCCCTCGTTATAGCCGTAACACCTTGCTCCAAGCCAATGCTGACTACTTTGCCACATATCAAACAGATAACACCGCCACCCCCCGCGCTATTGCAGATTTTCTTATCAAGCAGCGAGATTATTATTTGAACGATTTTGGTTATAACGGGCAAGCTGCATCTGGCTTATTCAACACGATGATGTATACCCAACGCCAATATAGTGTCCAGGCTTTCCCTGGTACGGTTTACGTTGGTGCCAAAAATGGCTTTGATACGGGCTTAGTGGCGGAGGTCAATTTTGGTGTGCATGACCTAAGTGGCTATAACCGCACCCCCCAGAGCATTGCCATTGTTTTTACACGCCAAATCAATCTCAATGTGCCACAAGTTCAACAGCCGCGCCAATCTGAAGGGGTATTAAATCGTTACCTGCGTGATCTTTCTCCCATCATCAGCGCAATGTTATACCCCGATGCCGCAGTACCAGAAGTAACGTTCAATTTCACCATGAACACTGTCCGGTTGAACACCCTAGAAGCGATTGATGCCTGTTGGTGGAATTATGAGCTTTCTGGCTTTGCAGATAGCATGGTCAGCGATTTTGAATTATGTTTAGGGCAATTGGCACATCAAACATCATATGCGTTAGAAGACCGGCTTGGTGTTGGTTTAGTCCTACGCGGGACAAATTATAATGAACAGCGCGTCACGTTGATCTTCACCCTGCCAGATGGCAGCCAGCGATCTTACCAAACCCAGCGATTAGGGCATAATGATGTGGCGTTTAATTGGTTTCATCCAGTGACGATGCGGGGCGAGTGGCGTGTTGATATTTATATTAATTTACAACGTGTTTATACAGAAACAGTACAGGTAGGTTTATGACAATGTCAAATACTTTTTTGATGTATCCATTAAATCAAGCTTTTGTGAATCGAACTCAAAGCCGTGCAGATGATCCAGCGATGTCGGTTGTACTCGTAATTTTATTGATCTTCACTCTGCCGATGGTTGGCTTAAATGGTGTGATGTTGGTCGCTTGGGCGGGGCAAAGTGGCGCAATTCACCCAGGTCTAATTGTGGTGACTTTGGTCACAGTAGGTGTGGATGCTGTGCTACTTGCCGCAGGCTGGTGGTATCGGCGACGGTGGCAATTAGCCAAACAGGGGCAATTGATCCCTGGTAAGATCACGCAAGTGCAGGCGGAGCAACGTGGACGTTATACCATACTCACTGTCCACTATCAGTTTACATCCCCTAAAAGCTATACAACGATCGAAGATGTAGCGGCGACAATTCGGGATGACATCAAAGCGGATACGCTGCCACATATCGGCACACCAATCACAATTTTATATCTGAATGATAAAAACTATCGGGTGATGTGAGGGGTTTCCCCCTCCACACCTGCCATGCGCCGCCGCTTCACCCACCAACGGATTGCCCATATTCCCCCGCCAATCACCAATATGATGATAATCGGCAGTTCAAACCGTTCGATCCAATCCAGCACGACACGCCAATTTTCACCTAACGCCACGCCAACCGTCAGCCAAAAGCCAGTCACAAGCAGTGAATTTAACCCACTAAAAAACAAAAACTTGGGCAAGTTCATCCGCGAAACGCCCGCCGTGATAGAGATGGCACTCCGTAGCACTGGGATCGCCCGCCCAAAGAAGATCATGCCCGCTCCATACTTATTAAACCCTGCCAATACGCGATCTAAAGCGGTCTCTTGCACACCAATATATTGACCATACCGCCGGATCACCCCGCGCACAATTGGCTCATTTGCCCACGCTCCCACCGCGTATAACATCAATGACCCAACCAACGCGCCACTGACCGCCATCAGCCACGCCAGGAAATAATTCATCTTGCCATCTGCCACTAAAATACCCACAAATGGCAACAGCGGATCAGTTGGTACCGGTGGGAACACATTTTCAATTAACATCACCAAAAACACACCTGGATAGCCGATCGCCAAGACGATCGCTTCAATCCATTCTGCAATTCGATTGATGAGGTCTGCCATTGTTACAGTAACGTCCTGAATGTTGAGATGATATAACTCTTACTATATCACAGATGCATCAGCAAAAAATTTGCATTAAAATATCAGTAAGATTATGTCGTCAAAGTTTGTCTAACATTCAGAGATATCAAGAGGCAACACCATGTCAAATCATCAGGATGATCTAAAAAACATACTAGACTTCCTGCAAGCACCTGAAGATGAGTATGTCATCGAAATGGATTGCAGTAGTTGTGATACCTTAGCAGCACTGGCGGAAAAAGTAGCTGCGGGTACACCCATTCAAGAGGTGTTGCCAGCTTTAGCAGAACATGTTCAATACTGGCGTGACTGCCGAGAAGAATTTGAGGCATTAGTCGCCATCCTCAAGGCAGAAGACGACGGCACGCTTGCCGCCGCGCTAGATGACATCACAGATTTTATGAACAACAATCAGGGGTAAATCAAATTATGCAGAAGAAACGTGTCGTTATTATCGGCTCTGGTCCGGCGGGCTTCGCCGCCGCTTTATACACCGCCCGCGCACAATTAAAACCGGTTTTGATCGCCGGTAACGCACTTGGGGGGCAAGTTAGCCAAACCCACGAAATTGAAAATTACTTAGGGTTTGAATCCCTTAGCGGGATGGAACTGGTGCAAAAGTTTCAGTCTCATGTGGAGCATTTTGGTGCACAAGTGGTGTATGACGCGGTGACAGAAGTTGATTTCACAAAAGGCTCACCTTTTACAGTGAAAACACATGGAGAAACCTACCTAGCCGATACCGTCATCGTCACCATTGGTGCAGACCCACGCAAGCTCAAAGTCCCTGGGGAAGCGGAATATATTGGGCGTGGAGTCAGCTATTGTGGCACGTGTGACGGCTTCTTCTTCCGTGGCAAGGATGTGGTCGTGGTTGGTGGTGGAGATAGTGCATTAGAAGAATCATTATTCCTGACACGGTTTGCCAATTCGGTGAATATCATCCACCGCAGAGACACCCTACGCGCAGGGGTGCAATTACAAAGCCGCGCCAAGAAAAACGAGAAAATTAGCTTTACATGGAACACCGTTGTCGAGGAAATCCTTGGTGGAGATGACGGCAGCGTGCGAGCCGTTCGCCTTAAAAACGTCCAAACCGGTGAAGTATATGAAAAGCCCACCGATGGCGTGTTTATCTTCATTGGTCATGTACCAAACAGCCAAATTTTCGCCGGGCAGCTCGCCACTAATGATAACGGATACATCATCACAGATCAGCGGTATCGTACTAACGTGGATGGTGTGTTTGCCGCTGGGGAAATTCAAGATGAAATTTGGCGACAGGTCATCACTTCGGCTGGTCAGGGGGCGGCAGCTGGCATGAGTGCTATCCACTGGCTGGAAGAACACGAGGATGAATTACAACCCCTAGAAGAAGCTGTTCAAGAAACATAACCCAATACAATATACGTTGCCAGGGGATTTATTCCCTTGGCAGCTGCAACCAGCAACATGAGGAGACCTCACATCACGAACTGACTTGTCCACGCGCTGCAAACCATTGTGCCCCCCACAACACCCCCCAAGTCATCAGCATGGAAAGTATAATCCCACCGATGGCAAACACACTATATTGCCAATCATTTAACATCAACAGGGGTAAAGTCATCAATGCCCCACTGTTTATTATCACCCACACAAAACGCAACATCAACACCATCAACATCGCGGTAGACCGCGCCGAGGGCAAAGCAGCAGCCACTCCTAACACCACCGTCAACGCCGTATCTACCACGGTGAAAGCTGCCAAAAGCAGCATCATACCCACCAAATATGCCCCACGCTCCCCTGCTGATAAATTAAGAGTATTACCGTCAATAAACTGTGCTACCACCCCCACACGCAAAATGAACAACATTAGATGATCACCGCTTAACGAGCGTAACGATCCCCACCACTTCCCAACAATCAAGGTAGGCGCATCAACATGCGTTAGCAGCAATATGTCCCATGTCCGGTTGGTGTGTTCACGGGCAATGCTGTTATAAGACAACCCCAATGTGATAAGTGTCACCACGATATATAAGGCGATATTCATCGTCATCAGCGCGATGCTAGCCACTTGAAACACGCCCCCCAGCAGGGAACCCTGTGGCTCAATAAGATACTGCCCCCAGCCTAAACCAAACAAAACAGAGACAAACATCATCACAGAAGCAAACAAAGCTGGTAATAACATCAACATTGCCAATCCAACCCATGCCCAACCAGAGCGACTATTTTGGATAACATACCGTTGATGGCGAAACTCCGCCTGAGAGATAATATTGTTAATCATCATAGGCACTTTTATTTTGATATACTCATCGCCTCTAAATCGTCATCGGATGCTTCCCGCAAGCTAACATGACCAACACAGCATCATACCCCCATGCCGTGCATCGCCTGATACAACCCTTTGAGCTGTTTGTACATCCGTTTATAAACATGCTGATATAACCCCTCATAAATGGCGTGGGTTTGGGGATTTGGTTGGAATGTATCCTTAATACGAACCATCGCCGCTACCGCTGATTCAAAATCAGCGTGTAGCCCCAGCCCAACTGCGGCATCAATTGCTGCACCCAAGCCGGATGTTTCAAATGTATGTGGGCGGGATGCCGGTAAATTAAAAATATCGGCTGTCAGTTGCATAGCAGCATCACTTTGTGAACCACCTCCGCTGACGCGCAACTCAGTAATTGGGATGCCGGTGCGCTTATTGCTACGTTCGGTTGCTTCTCGTAAGGCATATGCCACGCCTTCTAAAATTGCACGATAGATGTGTGCCCGAGTATGCACATCACTAAAACCGATGATCGCTCCCCGCGCCTCTGGTCCAGGCACACGCACCCCAGGTGTCCAATACGGTTGTAACACCAATCCATTTGACCCTGGAGGCACTTGGTTAACCAACTCATCAAACAACGCCTCTGGTGCAATACCGCGTTCCGCAGCCACACGCACCTCATGATGCCCAAATTCTTTTTTGAACCAGCTCACCATCCAATACCCACGATAAATCTGTATTTCAAAACTATAATGCTGTGGTAACGCCGCCGGATACGCTGGAACAAGCGGGATCACTTCTAAATATCTAGGATGGGTGGTGTTAATCGTAGCAGTGGTGCCATAACTAAGCGCACCTTGATACGATTGAATACACCCAGAGCCAAGAATCTCGCACGCTTTATCTCCCGCGGCGGCAATCAATTTTAACCCGGCTGGAATACCTGTCTCAGCGGCAGCTTGCGGGGTGATCTCACCCAATGGTGTGCCAGGATGCACCAAATCCGGCATCATGTCTTGCGTTAAAGGCGGGAAAAGCTGCCACTTCCAATGACCAGGCGGATACCAATCCAAGTTTTTATATTCAAATGGAACATAACCTACTTGTGCCCCCACAGAATCAACAAACTGCCCGGTTAAACGATACGTCAGGTAACCGCTTAACAAAAGATATTTATGTGTTTTACGCATTATGTCGGGCTGATGACGATTCAACCAATTGCATTCCGCCTCTTGCCGGGCATATTCCACCGTGCCTTGAATACGCAACAACTTAAAAAGCAAGCCCCACATGCCGCCAATCGGCTTAAGATCATCTACCCGGCGTTGATCCAACCAACTTATTGCTGGGCGTAGGGGATTACCTTGTGCATCAAGGTTTATCACCGTGCCGCGCTGTGTGGTTAATGTCACCCCGGCGAGCGCGTCTTTGTTTATGCCATCCATCATCCACAGTTTTTGACACGCCTCACATACTGCCTCCCAAAACACTGTCACATGTTGTTCCGCCCAGCCGGGTTTATCCGAAAAATACGGCTCGATATGCACCTGTGATTTATAAAGCAAATCCCCTTGTGGATTAAAAATAAGGGCACGCGCACTTTGCGTTCCCAGGTCAATCGCTAAAATTTGATCCTTCATAAAGTATTCTTTTAACATTTCATCAATAAATCATGATGATAGTGTAGCGAATGTTTCAGAAAAATGCTTGAATATTATAAAATACCTGGCTTCCCCCTGCGCGGTGATTAAAAAATAACCCCATAAATGATATGGGGGGAATTATCTAAAATCAGCACCGTGCTACATAAAAAAACCGCTGGTTTACTTCCAACGGTTTATTATAATCGGCTATACGATAACGATGTCATCATTCTTGCGCTTAGGAGGATCATCATTCTTACGTTTTTCATCTGTTTCATGGTGATTATGAGACATCCCACACATTGAACCATGTTTTTTGCCCAATGCCATCCATGCAAACCAGGCAATCACCAACAGCCAAAAAACTGACCACAAATTAAAAATAACAACCTCAAACAACAGCCCTAACATCGCAAAACCAATCAGTGAATTTTTAACAAGGGATTCACCTTGTGCAATTTCCTCAGGATTTTGACTTTGCTCACCGTACCATTTCATGGCTCCGCCAACAAACGCCGGATACAAAGCCCAAATATATGCCCATGATTCCCAATGTCCTGTCATGGATTGATACAACAAAATCAACCCGGTTCCTGTAATGATAACCCCTGGATAAATCAATTTAAGTTGATCCAGATTATCTGGCTGAGCCGTCATCGCAGCATACAAAAACGCCACCCCCGGCAAGATGATGAATAACACCCAACTATTCCCCATCAAATTGACCAATATCAACACCCCTAAAAAACCAATTATGAGCTTTCCCAATGGTTCATTATGTTTTGCATCCATACTGCTTTATCTCCGTGTCACCTGTCTTTGATTTTTATTACGTGGATCACACTTCTTGCGTTGCAAAATTGGGGTATGTCCATAATAATCGTTGAGAACTAAACAGCATTGCCACGTCGGTTAACAAGGAACTTATCCCCTGGTAGGAAATAGGCAATTGGTTTCTTAAGACCGCCCCCATCAATGGGGTTACAAAACAAGGACAAATAGCATTCATGCGCGTGGGTTAGCCCCACACGCTATGACGAATAACAATCATTTTCCACAGTAAGGAGCTAGGTAATTCAGCATGTTTATCACATTTGAAGGCATGGACGGTAGTGGAAAAACCACACAAGCAAAGTTGACCGTCCAGTTTTTAAAATCCTGTGGCTATGATGTGCTATACACACGTGAGCCAGGCGGGACAACAATCAGCGATCAAATCCGGGCAATTTTGTTGGATAACATGGAAAACACACACATGCACGCCCGTACCGAATTGCTGCTATTTTGTGCATCGCGGGCGCAATTAGTAGCAGAGGTAATCATTCCCCATCTAGAAGCAGGCGGCGTGGTCGTGTGTGATCGGTATATCGATTCAACATTTGCTTACCAAGGCTATGGGCATGGGCTGAACCTGAACGCACTCAAGTCTGTTGTTCAATTTGCAACAGGTGGCTTATTACCTGATGTCACCATCTTCTTGGATATTGACCCAGAAACCGCGTTAAACCGCCGAGCAGCCGGCACACTGTTCGGTGAGGCATGGAATCGGTTAGATGATATGGCGATGGAGTTTCATCAACGGGTGTATAAAGGTTATCGCGAGTTGCTCTTAGCATCCCCCGCGCGTTTTCAAGCAGTGGATGCCAACGGCACAGTAGAACAAGTTCAAAAGCGTATTCAAGCCCTCTTAGCAGAATGGCTAGAAATTCCAAAAGGTGGCGCAGCATGATTGACCTAGAAATCGACGTAAAAATCCACGAAAGTGAAGACGAAAACGCTTGGTTAGATACTTACGAGCGAGATATGATGATCCAGCACACCGTTGAACATCTGCGGATACACATCCAACGCAGCTTAGCCGATTTACGCTGCCAAGAACACAACGAGCCGCCCCGTGTTCACATCACCGTGATTTATTCGCAAGAACTAGAACAATTTGAAGACCTTAAATACGATGTACAAACGTGTTGCAAGCCCTTTTTGATGAAAACTGTAGCCGCGTTAAACAAACGATGATTCCCTTACGGCAATTCCGCGCACAGCATAACCTGCCAGAAACATTTAGTGTAGAATTTTTTGAGCCAAAAGATTACACCGGATTGGCAGACATACGCCACGCTGCGCCACAACTGAATCAATTACGTCAGATGGTGCTAAACGTCTGCCCTAAATCGCTCACGTTAGAAACCATTAATCAACTGGCACAAACCTTCCGCGCTGCGCTGGAAAAATACAACCCAAGCATCGGCTTAAAACCGGTTGAAATTGATTATGCTGTGGCAGGGTTTAGCGATGTATTACAGGCGTTTTTATATGCCTGTTTAAGAGCAAATGCAGAAAAAATGCCACCACCCGCTTTTGACACCGTGTATCAAACCTGGCTGAATGACAGTCAACGGGTGGCAGCGCGTGAATTTCCATATAATGACTGGATTGTACAGATCATCCACAATGCTTATGGACGGGTGGGGCTGTTGGTGCGCTTTCCTGATGGGAGAAGTATCGCCGTGGCGGATAACACGCTTGCCTGCCCGGCAGAACGCTTTACATTCCATCTTTTGCAAGAGATCGTGGAACAGCTCACTGAATAAGTTTGTTATAGCCATTCGCGCTGAATTCGGATGCTGCGTGGAACATTAAATATCCGGCTGATGTAACCACGCGCCTCTAATAAATCTACATAGCGCACCACCGCCGCCCGAGAAAGCGAAACACCAGCACCAATTTCAGCAAAAGTCGGGGAAATCCCCCGCACTTGAATATAATCACGGATAAAATCAAACACCAGCTTGGCATTCTCTTCTCGTATTTGATCCCGTTCAGTTTGCACATCCATAATTAATAATCACTCCTGTGTTACAATATCCTAACAGATATATCTTATCACAAATCAGAACAATTGTTCACAATATAGCGTTATAAGATAGTAGGAGTTCCGTTTTGGTCTGGTAGATTTAGGAGGAAGCAGTTAATCTACTGGAAATAACAGCTTTATGGCATGAGATAACACATGATAAAACGCTATTTATCAATCATAACGGTGGCGTATTGGATCGTGGCGGGGTTGTATGCCGTGCGCGTGCCGGAGTGGCAAACCCCAGATGAACCCGCCCATTATCACTACATCGCACAAATCGCCCAAACTGGGCAGATTCCTGTCATCGAAGCGGGTGACTGGGATCAAGCATATCTTGACGCGCTGAAGGGTAGCCGTTTTGATGCAAGCTTAATGGATGATTTTGAGACAATCCAATATGAAGATCATCAACCGCCGCTGTATTACGCACTCGCCGCGCCCATTTATAGCCTGACGGACGGCAGCCTGACCGCGCTGCGCCTGTTTTCTGTGTTGATCGGCACGCTGATCATATGGAGCGCATTGGGTGTAGGGCTTCTGATGTTCCCTAAACGCCCCTGGATTGGCTTGGGCGCGGCGGCGTTTGTGGCGTTCCAGCCGATGCACGTCCACATCCTCGCCTCAGTGAATAACGATGCGCTCGGCTGGGCGATGGTGGGCGTGCTGCTTGTCGGCACAATCGCCTATGTCAAAAAGACTCCCCTCTTTGGGCGAGAGGTCAAAGCGTGGCATCTGGGCGTGCTGATGGGCTTGGCGTTTATCACCAAAGCGACAACTTATTTTATGGCTGGTGTGATCCCGCTGGCGATCCTGCTGCATTGGTGGGCAGATGACACACGCAAACCGTCTGATTTAATCAAGCGATGGGGGGCATTTTTGTTGCCGGCATTAGTGTTCGGCTTGGCTTGGTGGGTGCGTAATTTTGATGTATACGGTTTCCCCGATTTCATGGGACTCGCCGCACATGATGCTGTCGTCGTCGGGCAACCGCGCACCGCTGATCTGATTGACCGGCTTGGCTTCGGCGGATATGTGCGTGAAATTTCATCTGTGACGTTTAATTCGTTCTGGGGGCGGTGGGGCTGGATGGCGTTGCCAATGGAACGCCGCTGGGAGTTGCTGATTTTCGGTGGGTTAATCATCGCATTCGTCGGGGTGATCATCGACACCATCCGCCGCACGGATAAGCCCACCCCTCCACAGCGCAATGCGTGGATCATCCTGGGGGCGGTGACTCTGCTCTCTGTATTGGCATATCTGTATTACAACTCAGAGTTTCAGCAACATCAAGGACGGTATATGTTCACGCTCTTGATTCCGCTGGGTGTGTGGCTTGCGCTGGGAGTCGATGCGTGGCGGCGGCTCATCCCCCGCCTGAGTCCGCTGGTGGTGCCGGGG
>RFHA01000168.1 GCA_003696565.1 Chloroflexota bacterium | reverse complement strand
TTGGGGATGTTAGTTCGACAAGGGGCTTTATCTTTCAAAATATGGACAGGGGTTGATGCGCCTATCGAGACGATGATGGCTGCCGCTTTAATTGAGTTAGCCAAACGATGAGATTAGCAGAACAACATATATTCCTCATTAATCAAAAAATAAACGGAATGTATCGTGTTGTTTTTTGCATATAAGTTTTATATGCGTCCCCAAAAGTGTTAGTTAACATGGCTTCTTCTTTTGGCGTGCGGTGGATGATAACAGCAAGTACCATGAGCATCCCGCCGATGCCGATAAACCAATTGGCTGTGATAAGAAATACCGAAAAAAATAATAACACTGTTGCAGTATACATCGGATGCCGTACCCAGCGATAGGGACCGCGTGTCACAAGGGTATGATCTTCACGGATACTCAATTGCCCACTAAAATTTTTATGAAGTGTTTGCTGTACCCATGCCATTAACGCAGCTGAGATGCCCCCAAAGCCAATACCAGCTATACGTATCCAATCTGGCAGGGTGATTTGTGACCAAGCCATCCAACTTGGCATGATCAGATAAACTAGTGCAGACAGAACGATTACCACCGAAACAGGACGCAGCGCAACGGTGATCCAACCGTCATCATATTTTTGACGTTTGGTGGCGGAAAGCGTACCAGCGATATAATTGCCATAGGTGCGTGTTGCTGCGATGATGACAATTAAAATGGCAAAACTTAAACGGAAAAATGCTTCACTCATGCTTAATACCGATTCAAATAACGATCTAATTCCCAACGAGTGATATGTTGATTATAATCGTCAAATTCTTGTTGTTTGGCTTCTATAAAACGATCACTGATATATGGTCCCAGGGCGGATAAAATAACATCATCCTCTCTAAGGGCAGCTAAGGCTTCTCCTAGTGTATCTGGCAACAGATCAACTTGCCGCATGCGTGCTTTTCGATGAGAAAGCAATGTTTCTTCTAGGGGGTCAGGCAATGGTGTATGGTTTTTGATGCCATCTAACCCAGCTTTCAGCATTACTGCTGCCGCCAAATACGGGTTGCTACTTGGGTCTGGGCAGCGTAATTCTAGGCGAGTATGGTCTTCCATTCCGGGTTGAATACTTGGAATACGAATCAGCGCAGCACGATTGATCCGTGCCCAACTGATATAAACCGGTGCTTCAAAACTTTTGCCTAATCGTTTATATGAATTTACTAAGGGGGCTAGGATCGCTGTCATGGCACGGGCATGTTGTAATTGTCCTGCCATAAAAAGACGCGCTGTTTCGGACAGTCCATATTCATGATTTGCGTCATAAAAGATGTTTTGTCCGTTGCGTATGAGGTGAAGGCTTTGATGTGTATGTAAGCCACTGCCAGGTTGCCCAGCGCATGGACGTGGCATAAACGTGGCGATCATGTTGTGATGACGTGCAACTGTTTTAAGCGCAACCCGTGCCGTGAGGATGTTATCCGCCATCCTAAGCGCATGATCATAAGCTAGTTCAAATTCGTGTTGTCCTTGTCCGATTTCGGAATGATGCGAATGGACTCCAATCCCCATATCGGTCAGTGTTTGAATCATTTGCCGCTGAACATGCTGGATTTGATCTGTGGGCATATCAAAGTATGTGGCATCATCCGCCGACTGACACGCTGCATCTTTAAAAAGGAAGAACTCCATTTCCATGCCAGTCATAAAACTGAAGCCCATCTCTTCCGCTTGTTTTAAAACACGGATGAGTGCCTGACGCGGGTCACCAATGAATGGATCACCTTGTGTAGTGTGGACATTGCAGATCAAACGAGCAGTGCGGTTACTTTCTGATGTCCAGGGTAATATAGCAAAGGTGTTTGGGTCTGGCATCAGTTCCATATCACTTTCTGCCACCCGTGCGAATCCATCCAACGATGACCCATCAAAATGAACACCGTGCTGGAGTGCATTTTCGATCCGCGATGCTGGGATCATCACGCTTTTAACTGCTCCTAAAATATCGGTGTACCACAGTTCGATAAACTGAATGTTGAACCGTTCAATTGCCTTCATTAAATCCAATGGGGTTGCTCCTCAGTGGTGATTGATCTAATTTTCTTTACGATAATACTCGCATGTTGGTGTTAAGTGAGAATACGCTACTAGTGTCAAGGTTTAATCTAAATCAGATAACACACCTAAATGCCGTAGCATGGCATCAATTGCCAGAATGTAACCCTGCCAGCCAAATCCACTAATTTGCCCCAAACACACCGCTGCGATGACAGACTTATGTCGGAACTCTTCCCGTGCGTGGATATTGGACAAATGTACCTCAATCACAGGTAATCCAATGGCACTGATGGCATCTCTTAGGGCGATTGAGGTATGCGTATATGCCCCAGGATTAAAAATAACCCCATCTGCCCAACGCCGTGCTACATGCAGGATATCAATGAGTTCCCCTTCATGATTAGAATGACTAGCACGAAGCTCTACCTTGTAGTTTTGTACGTGTTTTTGGCAGGCATTGATAATATCATCAAGCGTGGTGGAACCATAAATAGCTGGTTCTCGTGTACCTAGTAAATTTAAATTGGGTCCGTTTAATAACAATAATTTAGTGGTCATGAGTTTTTGCAATCTCAACTGCACTTTTGGCGGTTTCAGGGTCAATTCCCTGGTCGATTAAATCCTGAATAATGTAAGCTTCTGAATAGCCTTTTCCCAGCTTCGCTTTAACCCGACT
>RFHA01000167.1 GCA_003696565.1 Chloroflexota bacterium | reverse complement strand
TTGCTGCTTCTACAAATATCCCAATCCCAAATTCGCCAGACGGCATAACTGGATCATTGCTATCAAACGCATCAAGTGCTTCTTGTGATGACCCCAAAATGAGGACTTCATCATCTTGATCGTTGAGTACCCAACTTTCTGGGTAATCGATGGAAAAATGTTCCCCAACATAAATGGCTGTCAACGCTAGCGGGTCAGTACAAGCTGATTGAATATTTTCAAGCTCTGTGATGACCTCTGCCAAGCCTGCTAGATATTTTTCCAGGTCAGCACTGGAATCAAACTCGCATTGTAACGCCTCTAATGTGGCGATCACCGGCGTAACATCTGCTGGACAATTATCTAATTTGTCGTCATCTTGCGCAAAAACGGGCACCACAATCAACAGCATCACAATTAAATATAGACCAAGTTTTTTAACCATTTTATACATCCTTTGCTCTTTTTAAGAACTTCATCATGTCTCACGGCGTGTGGATAAAACCTATAGCGGACTTATATTTTTATAACGCTTATATCTCATCAATGGTTCCCAAAATGGTGTTGAGGATGCTTTCAGCTGAATCAATCTCATCAACGGATGCTGCCACAATAATTAACATCAATGTGTCGTTATCTAATACCGTCACATTGACCAACCCACTATATCCTGGGGCATTAAAACGAAATCGCCATGATTCGCGATTGTTAATCGTGATTTGTGATAGGTTGTTATCAAGGCTAAAGTTGAAATCCTGCTCAAATGTCTGGCGATAAAGCGTGATTATCTCTTGGGCAGTCGCATCTGGCGTGAGTTCTGGCGCAATACGCGCTGCATCACCAATGACAATTGCAACGGCTTGCTCTCCTCGCCGTAGCAAACCGTTTGGGCGGATGATTGCTCGCGCTGCGCCATCGGTCGGTCCCGCTAAAGTCACCCCAGCGTCGTCAATGACTAACCAATCCGCTGGTAGATCAAATTGATAGCCACTTAATAAAATTGTTTGAGATGCTTGCGGCGTAGCTTGTGGTGTAGTTGTTTCTGATATATCCGATGATTCTTGTCCTTCACAGGCGGCGGTGAGTGCATCCAACTGTGCTTGAATATCCGCGATGATTGATAATGCGCCGGTTGTATCTCCTTGACTTGCGTGTGCCTGTGCCTGAATAAGTTGCGCAGCAATTGGGCTAAGGTCAATGGTACATCCTGTATCGGTGATGTTGTCTTGTGCCCAAGTAGGGAATACCAATAACAACACAAAAAAGAGCCTATACATCGTATCTTCATCCTCTCTAGCAACGTGCTAAAATCGTTTTCTACAACAAGGAGTTTGTATTATGTATCCATTGTTATTGCAATCCACGCTTCATGTCAAAGTGTGGGGTGGAAGAAAATTAGCCGAAGTTCTTCATAAACCCTTACCAACGGATGAGCCATACGGTGAATCATGGGAATTACATGACACGTCCATCATTATGAATGGTGTCGATGCCGGACGCACGCTAGGTGATTTGTTACAACAACACGGTACAGATTTGATCGGCACACACTATAACCCTGCGGATGGCTTTCCTCTTTTGGCAAAATTGCTGGATGCGTCGGATTGGCTGTCTGTACAAGTTCATCCTGATGATGCTCAGGCTGCTTTATTAGAAGGACAGCCCCGTGGCAAAACTGAGGCATGGGTAATCTTAGCGGCAGACCCTGGCGCACAGTTGGTTATTGGGGTTCAACCAGGTACGTCACATCAAACCATGGCGGCGGCGATTCAGCGTAATACACTTGAATCACACCTGGTCTTTGCAGATGTTAAGGCAGGTGACGTGTTGTTTATTCCGGCTGGTACTATTCATGCTATTGGACCTGGTATTTTGCTTTATGAAATTCAACAATCGTCGGATACCACATATCGCCTGTATGATTGGGGGCGGATGGGCTTGGATGGCAAACCACGCACCTTACATATTGAAAAAGGCGTGCAGGTCTCTAACGTTCAAACGTTACCACATATCCAGTCCTTTGACCTCACACAAGATGCACAGTTACTCCATAGCCCGTTTTTTTCGACTTATGTTTGTCAAATCAACGGGGAGCGTGCTTTTAAGACCGATGATACATTTCACGTAATGACATGCATTGATGGACAACTGACTGCAACAGCTCATGGTGTCTCTGTCACTTTCAATATTGGGCAAACCGTGCTGATCCCGATGATTTTAGCTGATTATGTTGTCAGTGGTGTGGGGCGGATGCTGCTCAGTACGTTATAATGAAGTATACAATTGTATCTAACCTGCTTTGAATAAACTCACTAAAAACAACCAACTGCGCACTAACTAGGAGATACCATGTCAGAAACGACTTATCATTTAGAACGTGACCTAAAAGAGGCGGAAGCGATGGCAAAAGCCCTTACGCCATATGTCCATGAAGATCAATTGTACGGTGCGGTGGGGCGCAGTGGTTTTTTTTCCGCTGCTAAAATGCCCAGCCTGACACTCGGCGCGCTGCTGATGCGTTTGCGTCGCTTGGAGGTATTGCAAGACCGCCTGAATGCTGATCAACGTTTACGCCTTAGAAACGTTGTGAAACGACATGATGAGGTCTTTCGTGAATGGAATGTTCACTATAAACAGAAATTAGTTTATGAAGCCAAATCTCGCCTAAAGGCAATGCATCAATTTTTTGATGAATGCAACGATAACCCTAAAAGTTGCGCGTCGATTTATCCGCCGGAAGTTCTACGCCGAACTATCGTGCAGGAAATTCTCATCGCCATGACTGAAATAGACTTGCAAGATGATGAATTGACGCAACTCGTGCGTGAGACAGACAGCCGATTACAACGTGCCGCTAATGCCAAGCATTCTTTTATTTGGGCGGATGAGTTGCAACCGGTCTATCCAGAAAAGCCATTTTGGTGGTTATATCGCATCCCACAGCCGGTGGAGTAAATGTCATGCGGGTGTTTCTCGTGGGTGTTTTGTTGCTGTTAGCGGTATGTTTATTTTTGAAACCAAACGCTCAACTCGGCTTGACCCACGATGAAGCCTTGGTGCTTTGGATTGTGCGTGATGATGTGGAATTGACGATTTCTCGTCAGGGCTTGCGTGATTTACGTGCTGATCTCTCATTATTCATGGCACGTATTCGGCAAGCCCCACCTTTGTATCCGGTTTTGTTAGAGTTTTGGGAAAAAGTCGCCGGTGAATCACTTTATGCTGTGCGATGGCTTTCGACATTGTGTGTCTTAATGGGGCTATCAATCTGTGTAACCGGGCGTGATTCATGGTTGTTGATCCTTGCCGCCACACCGCTATTGATTTATCCAGCAACAACAGCATATGATGCCGCTCTGTTGTTTTTGCTAGCAGCTCTTGCCTGGCGCGTATCCAATATCAAACTACGCAGCGCACTGCTTTCATTAGCCATCATTACAAACCCTTTTGCAGGGTTGTTTTTATCGTTACTGATCTTTGTTACATCAATCCGCCGTAAGCAAATGATATCTTGGTATGATATACCGATGGTAATTTTACTGTTTATCTTTATCATCAGTTTATTTGATGTTTCATTCAAGCCTGTTAGCTTATGGATGGTCAGCTTGCCGTGGATTATTGGGGTGGTTGCGCATAGCATGACATATCGTCATCACGCCAAAGCACCCGCTACCCGTCACTTATTAATCCCTGGTATCATCAGTTTGACGTTTATCAGCGGGGTGATGCTGAATACATTCTTGCTACAAGATCATTTGGATTGGCTTTCTGCCATTCGTCAACTTAATCAGCGTCGTGATCTGACGGACGTTACCATCACCAATTATCTCGCTCAACATCCACTTGCTTATTATCAACGCCATGAAACGGTGCAGCAGGGGATCAGCTTAGATTTAGGCTGGCGTGATTTTTCTCCGCAAGAAATTGACGCGCTTTTAGCTCATATTGACAGCCCAATCTGGTTGATTGTGCTACAATGGCAGGGAGAAATAACATTAATTGATGAAATTGGGGGCGTTCAATTCGGGCGACTACGATGAGACTGTTTACTGCTGTTCCAATCCCACAACCCATCCAAGACTTACTCCATAAACTCTATACTAATATTCCAACTGCGCGTTGGGTGGATATGGCAAATTTGCATCTGACGCTGAAGTTTATCGGCGAGGTAGATGACACTCAAGCTAGTGGTATCAATACCATGCTGCGCACGGTTCAATCTCCAGCTTTTGACTTGCAACTAAAAGGGATTGGTGTTTTCCCCCAAAGTAAGCGGAAACCGCCGCGTGTTTTGTGGGTTGGTATATCAAAAAGTCCTGAGCTGTTTACACTGCAAAAAAAGGTAGAAGCTGCACTTGCAACGTTAGGCATCTTGCCGGAGGATCGTCCATTTAGTCCACATCTTACGTTAGCACGCTTCAAAACACAAAAACCACTTATGGAGGTTGAGCGTTTATTGACACGACATGCGGATTTCCAGCTTCCGCCTTTCCGTGTAACACATTTTCAATTGATCCAAAGCCAATTGACCCCACAGGGCGCACGCTACACGCTTTTGGCACAATACCCACTACAAGGTGATACTGATGAATAAGCGTACATTGCAACAACTTGAAAGTCCTAATATCGCAGACCGTAAACAAGCTATTCGGCAGTTGGCTTTATCACGCGATATTGAAGCATTGCCGTATCTTAAGGATGTTTTCCGCAATGATCCTGATGCTCAGGTGCGTCAATTAGCCCGTAAAGCAGGGGCTTATATTAAAAAACATCATAAAACGCCTGTTTTTATTTTAGATGACACACCAGAGGTGGACAACACCCCCATGCCGTCTGACATTAAAGTCTCTGCAACGGCGGCTGAACGTGCCCGAACGTATTTCAGTCAAGCGTTTGATATGGAAGTGCGTGGGCAAAAAGCACGTGGTATTTTGCTGCTTCAAAAAGCGTTTAGGACGGACCCACGCCTAACTTATGATTCCACTGCACGCACTTTAGCAAGCAGTTTAACCGGCTTGCCAGAAGAAGAAGCTGTCCGTCAGATTAAGCATGGTGCGACTGTTAGTGTCAAGAGGGAGCCGATTTTAAACGCCCGTCGGATCAAAATTTTGTTTATGATGATCGCCGGTGTAGGGATGCTTGTGTCATTTTTCCTGCCGTATCTCAATCTGTTTGAAATTGGTGATTATACCCCAACACAGATTTTACAAAATGAGGATCAAATTGGTACGGTGTTGTCTTTCTCGCCGGAAACCCGCATGATCACGATTATTTCCGGTGTCAGTCCTATTCTTTATACTGTTGCTGCTATAGGAATTATTGGTGCGTTACAGGCGTTTGTTGCGTTATACTTTTTGCTATCGGATGAATCGCCACGCTGGTATTGGTTAATTGCTGTTGCATTGGCAATTTTTTCCGTTGTGCCGTTTATGTGGCTTTATACCCAGTTAGATAATCTATTCAATTTGTTAGAATATGCTGTTTATAATGAAACGTCAGGAACGCTCATGGTGGAATTTCCCGTTCAGGACTTTTTAGCTTATGGTTATTGGATTGGGGTGGTTTGTGCTGGTTTGATGATTGGCATGGCTGTTTTGGGGCTGATTTTTGATAGTAACGCGGAGTGAGGAATAGTCTTATGCGTTCACGTCATTGGATGTTATTCAGTGTTGTATCTGGGTTGATGATGCTTTTAACGGTGATGCTAGTATTGACATCAGCCACCATCACAGATGCTCAACCGGCTTTTGCTACCAACACGCCCCGCCCGCCAGACCCACTTGGTGCCCGTGCCCAGCTACCTTTTGAACAATATGCGCTGCGGTTATGGACCCCAGTGGCGATGCTCGATGTTTTGCATAGCCAACTGAGCCGATTAGCAAATGGGGAATTAGAACAAATCGATGCAATTCGCTTGACGCAATATGAACTCTCGCAACGCTTTCCTGATGAGCCTCGCACACTTTCTGCGCAACAACGTATTCTAGAGGCGATGTTACGCACACCACGCGGAACAGTTGATATGCGGGCGGTGGCACGTCCGTATCTGGTCACACGGTTTAATCAACAGTTGGATGTTTTCCCTGCGGAAGCCGGTTCTCTAATGATAGATGATTTCCTCATTCAAGTTACCCCTCTCAAGATTAACCCGGATGATTTACCAGACGCGCTACTTTATTTGCGTTATCCATCTAATATTGATGTGCCTGCCCGTTATGAAGATTTTATTGTGGTACAGGGAACATCTAATGGTTACGCCATGCTTCCATTGCCAGATTCCATGATTGCTGCCCCGCTGAATACGGTGGAAAATCTGGTTTTAGTGCGCACTGGTGATCTGAATAACGACGGGCTGGATGAATTTGCCTACCG
>RFHA01000019.1 GCA_003696565.1 Chloroflexota bacterium | reverse complement strand
GCCTGATGAAAGTCATTGCTGTTCTGAATACTCATATAATCATCTAACCAAGGAATAAAACCCACTTGCGGATTGTGGTGTGTAGCGATGATAAGTGGGCGTGGGTCATCCGCGGCACAAATTTCGGCAAGCCAATTGAGCTGTGCTTTGGTCATATAACCTGCTGGTGGTTGGGCGGGACCGTTGCTATCCACTAAGGCAATTTGTACCCCATTAACCTCAACCGTGTAGTGCAATTGTGGCATGACTTGTTCGTGCTTCATCAGGATGGTTTGTAAGGCAGATGAGTCATCATGATTGCCAGCCAGATAGTAGATGGGAGGCTTTAGTGTGCTAAACAGATCAGCACAGGTATGATAAGCGTCTGGATCAGGATCATACGCGACATCACCGGTGTGTAAGACAAAATCAAGCGGAAACGGCAAGGCATTAATGGCTTGGATTAATTGACGTGCGCCAACGGTTGGGTAGCCTTCCGCATATGGCATGGAATAAGTTTCATCTGGGTGGATGTGTGTATCTGAAATATGAGCAAAGGTTAACATGGATTTCACCTACTAATAGACAATTATAAAACCGTGCTGTGCGTTTTGGTGGTGGTGGCAGATAATCAAATTTTTTTGTGGTGGGTGTATGAGTTTGTTGGTTATGTATTTTTGTTTATCTGGCGCATCAGACGCATCAGGATTAATCTTTCTGTTTTTGATGTAGTGTATCATAAAGCAGCGTGATTTGGGTATCAGTATTGACAGTCATTCTGCCAGCCATGTTGTTAGTGAATAGATGGGGGATATAAGTGCCGCATGGCTAAGCATGCGGCAGTTGGTTATATTGATTAAAGCTTAAACTAGTTGACGATTGGCTCACTCTTTTTCATAAGGCTGTCCAACGGCTTTGGGTGCGGTGGCACGCCCAACTAGCCCAGCAAGCACAATCATGGTCACTAAGTAAGGTGTCATCTGGACAAATTGCACGGGAATGGGGACATTCAGCAGTTGGAAGCGTGTATCTAATGCCTGAGAGAAGCCAAAAAGCAAGCCGCCAGCCGCTGCTCCGAAGGGTGTCCACTTACCAAAGATCATCGCAGCTAGGGCAATAAAGCCCGTACCGGAGGTCATGCCATCACGAAAGCCACCGGCGGTTTCTAAGGAGAACCATGCACCAGCTAATCCAGCGATTAACCCACCGATAATGACATTGATGTAACGGTTACGCTGAACATTGATGCCAAGTGTATCAGCTGCGTGGGGATTTTCTCCTACGGCACGAGTACGCAAGCCCCAACGGGTGTAATAGAGCATGACATGCGTGAGGATAACCAAAAGGAACATACTAAAGAAAATGGGCTTGCCGGTGAACAAGACCTCACCCAATACTGGGATTTTAGACAACAGCGGGATAGAAAATTCGCTGAGTGTTTCAAAAGAGGCATCTGCATTGAGGATAACCTCACGACGCATGAAGGCAGTTAAACCAAGAGCCATAATGTTAATGACAGTACCGCTGATGATCTGGTCTGTTTTGAAAGTGACAGAAAGCCAAGCATGTAATAATGCCATCAGACCACCGGAAGCCACAGCCACCGCGATTCCAATCCATAATCCGCCCTGTCCGGGGATGGAGGCGGTGACAAAGGTATAAGCCACAAATCCAAATGCCGCACCCGTGAGCATCATGCCTTCAATGGCGATATTGACCACACCGGAACGCTCACACCAAATACCAGCCATAGCACCGATGATGATGGGCGTACCTAAACGGAAGCTCGCGCCAAGCATGGAGATCATGTTGGTGCTTTGTCCGGCGGCGGCGAGGATCAAGACGGTGGGGATAATCAAGATACCGGCAAGGATTAAGCCGTTGGTTTTAGTGCGTTGAGCGCGTTCGTTTTGGAGGGGAACAAGCCCATAAGTCCCAACGCCAACAAATAGCAAAGCGACAATTAGACTATACGACACGGTTGGAATTTCCAGGTTAAATGAGAGCGAATCGTCCTCATTAGGGAAGCGCAGAATAGAGGTCGTCACGCCTGGTGCCTCAAAAGCGACAGACGGAACGACATGCTGCGGCAGGGTTGTCATGCGGTAAGGAACGATTTCGTTGGTGCGTTGTAAAGCGGCGATGAGCAATAGCCCACCCGCCAATAAAAACACAATCGAGAAGATGAATGTACGTGTGATCTTCATGAGTATCAGCCTCCCCAGCCGGTAGAAATTTTGGCAGATGCTTTTTCTTCTGCTGTAGCTTCTGGCACACGCCAAACCATGCGAATAATGCCATCGGCAGCGATGAACATAATAATCAAGGCTTGGATAATTTTGACCAAATCATTAGCAATATCCGCATTGACTTGCATCAACCGGTTGCCTGTCAGCAAGCCCCCCCACAACAGACCAGCCCAGATCATATTACGGGGGTTATTACGAGCTAATAAAGCAACAGCAATTGCATCAAACCCAAGCCCGGCAAAAAATTCCGGCTCCATATGCCCTTGTACCCCAGAGATCTGAATGATACCCGCCAGCCCAGCTAGCGCGCCGCTGAGGGTCATGGCTAGGACTACATTCCATTTAACGCTCATACCGGCGTATTGTGCGGCGTTTGGGTTAGCCCCAACTGTCCGCAGTTCAAAGCCGTAGATAGTGCGTTCCAAGAACCAATCTACCAGGAAAATTGTGAGGATCATCAAAACTAAGCCATAGTGTAAATTACCAGCCACACTAGTCCAATTGACAAACACACCGCCTAAAAAGACAAGTACCCCATAAATAATTGGGCGGATGATATTTTTCAGGTTGTTTTGAATCCGCTCCCACTGAGACCAAACGCCATATAATGCCACCAGAAAACCAGCAGCAGCAAAAATACTTATCGTGAGCGTGTCACTGGTGAACAGCGTATCAAAACGAGGTAGAGACGCGCTTGGAGCTAAGTCATCTGTGCGGGGGAAACTGCGTGATGTATCCCTAAGAACAACCGGATCAGTGGATTTGATGAGCCAATCTACCAAGCGAATGGCGATGAAATTCATCATGATGGTGTTAATGACTTCATGAGCACCGGTATAAGCTTTAAGAATACCCGGAATCATCCCCCAGATTGCTCCTCCAATAAACCCGGCAATTAAGACCAAAGGCAAGTGCAAGGCGATGGGCAATCCCTCAAAAATGGATGAGAAGCCAACCCACGCAGCAAGTGTGGCACCAATGTAAAGCTGCCCTTCCGCACCGATGTTAAACAAGCCAGCCTTAAAACCCAATGCAACAGCTAACCCCGCGATAATAAACGGAATGGCGCGGCGCAATGTTTCCTCCAAAGCAGCGGGGAAGAACAATACAACCCGATTACCAGCATGGAAATAAACCGTTGAAGGGACTTGATAAGTTAACGATACATCTTCAATAACGGATGGGTTGAATAAATCTTGCAAGGCAGCAATTGCCGCTTCGTCTTGCAGAGCGTCAAATTCTTCTCGTGTGACATCGCGGGTCACGCTTTCGCCATCTTCCATAAAAGTTGCCCCGCGTACGACTGTGGGGTTGAACTGGTCTGCAAGTGATTGCGGTGCGTGACCTTCAGCGATAAGTATTTGATATTCATCACGGGAGACATCTCGCACAACAACGCGATTAGAGCGGATTGTGCCAAAGGTGTTATCCGCTGTGCTGATGGTTGAATCCGTGCTGCGGTGGATCAAAATTTGATTCAGTGGGCGGCGGATGATGAGATATTGATCGAGGGCGACAGGTAGCTCTTGTTGGATAGCTGTGGCGACATCATTATTGGTTAAAATGCCTTCGCTATAAAGATTAGTTACTAAGCGTAATTGACTAGCAAGCTCAGCAATATCCTGCACACCTGCATCACGCAGACGTTGTTCGACTTCCGCAATTTGGCGAATTTGAACCGGTCCAATATCATTTCCGGTATCGTCTTCCAATTCAAAAATGGTGCGGATGGCTTCCGTCGCTTCATCATCGATAGTCAACCCTAATTCATCCAAGAGTTGAAGTTGTTCATAGGCGCGGCGGAGGCGCGTGTAAGGACGCTGTGCCAGCAAGTTGAGTGCGGTCAGCAAGTCATCATCATCGAGTGTGGCGGCATGAGGAATTAACGCCTCAATAGCGGCACGTGTATCCATATCTATATCGGTGAGGATACTATAGGTTTGAATAAACGCCTCACGGTTATCTAAATCCTGCATCTGGATGAAAAAATTACCGATGCGGCGGAGACGTTCATCGCCAATCAAGATAATCTCACTGATATGGTCACCTAGTGTGTTAAAAGCACGTTCATCCGGCAGGGCATCGGTTTCATAATATTGCTCGACGATGGTGTTGTAAAAACGAATATTTTCTGGTCCAACAAGGACAAGGTTTTCAGAGCGTTGTGCTAATAGACGTAATTGAGAGAAATTAACAGGATTACCACGAGCCGCTTCGCCTTCTACAAAATCCAACACGGCGGCTACATCATCTGATTTAAGGACTGGGTTAATCGCCAAGCCAATTGAGCCTTCTAACAAACTTGTATAAGCTGTTCCGGCGACGTTCAACCCCTTACCGATGTCTCCCTGACCGCGTGTGACAACCATAAAAGGAATGGTAATAATCAGAGCGGTAATAACTGCTAAGATAGGGACAAGCGAAGGGGAAACCCGTCGCCATGCGTTAAAGAGTGGGTTATTCATGCTGAACTGCTCCTTCCCGAACACCCGCCATCAATAGCCCAATGCGCTCACGGTCTGCATCGGCAGCGGGGATAATTGCGATGATTTCGCCGGCATACATGACAGCGATCCGATCTGAAAGCGAGAGAATTTCATCTAACTCGGTGCTGACCAGTAAAACACCTGTTCCGGCATCACGCATTTTGACAATTTGCTTATGGATAAATTCAATCGAGCCAACATCAACGCCGCGGGTGGGTTGTGCGACAATCAATAATTTACTGGCGCGGGTAAATTCCCGTGCGACAACAGCCTTTTGTTGATTCCCGCCGGAAAGTGACCCCATGCTGACGAAAATACTCGGTGTACGAACATCATACTCCGCAACCCATTGTTCTGAAGCCTGGTTGATGGCTTTGTCGTTAGCCACAATGCCTTTAGCAAAGGGTTTTTTGTAATAGGTTTGCAGACGCATGTTATCTCGAATGGAAAATGAGCTGACCATACCGTGTTTTTGACGATCTTCTGGAACGTGTGAGACACCGGTTTCGGTTACTTTACGCGGGGTAAAGTTGGTTACGTCTTTGCCAGCGACAATAATTTTCCCACCAACAACGGGGCGCAAGCTAGTGATGGCTTCAACTAATTCTGTTTGTCCATTGCCTTGTACACCTGCAATGCCGAGGATTTCACCGGCATGAACATCAAACGTGAGATTATTGACAGCGATCAGGTTACGGTCATCTTGGACGGTTAAATTTTGGACAGCGAGAACCGGCTCCCCTGGTGTGGCGGGGGATTTTTCTACACGCAGCAGGACTTCCCGCCCAACCATCATCGAGGCAAGCGATTCCTGTGTGGCAGTTTTAGGGTCTGCAGAGCCAACGACTTTGCCTAAGCGTAGCACGGCAATGTTATCACAGATATGTAGCACCTCTTTGAGCTTGTGGGAGATAAAGATAATACTCACACCTTGGTCAATGAGCGTGCGCATGACCTGGAACAAGCCTTGTGTTTCTTGTGGGGTTAGCACAGCAGATGGTTCATCAAGGATTAAAATGTTTGCATGTCGATACAACGCCTTGATGATTTCAACCCGTTGCTGAACGCCGACAGGTAAATCTTGCACGAGGGCATCAGGATCAACATCCAAGCCATATTGCTGAGAAATTTGGAGGATACGTTGGCGGGCTTTATGACGATCCAAAAATGGACCGCGCACGGATTCAGTGCCGAGCATAATATTTTCGGTCACTGTAAGGACAGGAACAAGCTGGAAATGCTGATGCACCATGCCAATACCGAGCGCGATGGCATCGTTGGGATTTTTGATATTAACCGGCTTACCATTAACCAGAATTTCACCCTCATCCGGGCTATACAAGCCATAAATCATATTCATGAGGGTAGATTTACCCGCCCCATTTTCTCCTAATAAACCTAATACTTCACCTTGATGTAATTTGAGATCAATATGATCGTTTGCCAGCACGCCAGGAAACCGTTTGGTTAATCCACGTACTTCTAAAACAACGGGGGCTTCCGACATACCTTAATTCCCCTTATAAGCTAAACGGATAAAAGCTGAGTATAACCTTAATCCACTAAAAGTAAAATGGAAACAAACCTTAACTTGCACAGACATCAACACCGTGATAAATTGAATTAAAATGTTAGTAAATTGTAACGTAAAAGTTTGCAAAAGTTTGGAGACGTAGCATGTCCGCTGTTCCTGATAAAATTTTGGTGATAGATGATGAAGAACCAACCGTTCAACTCATTGCGATGCTGCTGGAACGGCGTGGATTTGAAGTCATTAAAGCGTATCGTGCAGAAGAGGGATTACGCAAAGCATATAAATATCAGCCGGACTTAGTGCTGTTAGATATTATGATGCCGGATATGGACGGTTGGGATGTATGTAAGCGGCTACGGGAAATGTCTGATGTGCCGATTGTATTTCTTTCTGCCCGTGGAGACGTAAAAGATGTGGTGCGTGGGTTAGAAATGGGTGCGGATGATTATATCATCAAACCCTATGATAACGATGAATTAGTAGCACGGGTAAAAGCACATTTGCGGCGGTCACCGCGTTCTAACATGAGTGATGAACTAGTGTTTGATGGTGGCAATTTCCGCATCAACTTCATGAATCGAGAAGTCCATGTTCATAATGAACTCAAACATTTAACACCAAAGGAATTTAATTTATTAGGGGTTTTGGTGCGGAACGCTGGGCGGGTGGTAACCCGTAGTGAACTGGTGACCCAAGCATGGGGAGAAGAATATAGCGATGCTATTGATAGCTTGAAACTATATGTTCATTATTTGCGCCAAAAAATAGAACGCAACCCGAATCAACCAGAATATATCATCACATCACGCGGCGTTGGGTATCGATTTGTGGGTAATTAGGCTGTGTAAATGCGATATAACATCACACTAGCCTAACATTAGCATTTAAGAATTACTGGGGGGCTGGCTTTCGGTATCAATATCTAAAGCGGTAAAGCGCATAAAGGCACGCTCTTGTGGGGTCATATCCACTGGATAGTCGCTTTCATCATAGGATTCCAAAATGCGATAGCCTTCTTTAATATAACCGCGTATGGTATGTAAGCTAATCCCCATTTCATCAGCTGCCAAATGCGCAGGCATCCCTTCGATCACACATAATTTAATCGCTTGGCGAATGCGGTCAGTCAATTCAGGATATTCACGGCGATCTGGTAAGATAACAAAATCGAATTTGTGGCGTTCTAACCATTGAGAGCATTGTTTGGCGATGCCACGAGTGATAACTAAAGGATAATCCAAAGCATAGACAATTGCCCAAGCGATTTGTAAGCGGGCTTCCTGCTTTAAAAAATATCCCCGTACACCAACTTGAACAGCCGCTTGAACCAAGTCTACATCAACAACTTGGGCTAAACAAATAACAATCAGACCTGGAATTTTGTCTTTTAAAGCGGAAATCGTAGCTTTTAGGCTTGCTGCCCCACCACTATGATCCGCATCCATCACAATCACATCAGGATATTCCGCGGCAGGCAACTGATTGAGATAATCCCACATCATTTGAGTCGATTCCGCCATAAAAGTCACCCGTGTACGG
Source organism: Chloroflexota bacterium (assembly GCA_003696565.1). GTDB lineage: Bacteria > Chloroflexota > Anaerolineae > Aggregatilineales > Phototrophicaceae > DAOTWY01. Next base: position 2,107 of record RFHA01000019.1, on the reverse strand, counting down.
CGATCCCAAGCAAGATAGCCGTTAAGTGCTTGTAAAGCATAAAAATCTGTATCTAAAAGCAAAACTTTGAGATTGACATTGCCGATAACAGACATGCAACTTGATCCTCTTTACCGTGTTGAAACAATGATACGCCTAAAAGGATAGACTCGCAACGCATGAGCGGGTAAACTGCTAAATTCAAAATAGGTAACTTGGCAAATAACCGATGAAACGTCTTTTTATGTTGACTCCATATTTACCTTATCCGCCTGTAAGTGGCGGACGGATGCGAACCTATAACCTGCTAAAGCATCTGAAAAACGATTATGAGATCACACTAGTTTGCTTTGGCAGACCAGAGGAACTTGCGTTTGATATTACGCCATTGGGTGATTTGTGTGACTATCATGTGGTGGAACGTGCGCCCAGTCCTGGCACCATTCAAGCTGCGTTGATGAGTTTGACTTCACCACGCGCCATCACGATGAGGCTATATGGCACAGATGCGATGAAAGCAAAAATCCGGCAGTTATTAGCCAACAAACCGGCTGACATTATCCATGTGGAATCGTTTTATATGCTACAAAACCTGCCAGACAATATTGATGCACCGGTATTGCTCTCTGAACCGGCGATTGAATATCGTGCGTGGGGAAAACACGCCACGGTAGCAAAGCCTTGGTATACCCGCCCCGGAGTCGCGCTAGAAGCCTTAAAGATGCGTGTAATTGAACCGCGCTGGTGGCAAAAAGCCGATGCAGTGGGGGCAATGTCTGCAATTGATGCAGAGCTAATCCGCAAAGTCGCACCAAAGGCAACAGTTTATCTTGCACCCAACGGTGTTGATGTGGATTTTTTTCATCCTAACGAAGCCGTTCAACGGGATAATCGTACAGCAGTTTATATGGGGGATTATAAATATTTCCCTAATACAGATGCGGTTATGTATTTTGTGGAAAGCATTATGCCACTGATTCAGCAAAAACGCCCTGATTTTCATTTAACATTACTAGGCAAAGACCCATCCCCGGCAATTCAAGCGTTAGCCGGTGAGCATATCACCGTAACGGGCTTGGTAGATGACACCCGCCCATATTTACAATCCAGCGCGGTTTTTATTTGCCCACTACGTAGTGGTAGTGGAACACGGTTTAAGCTCATGGAAGCGTTAGCCTGTGGTTGCCCTGTGGTGAGTACAAACATTGGTGCGGAAGGGTTAGATGCACAAGATGGGGTGCATATGCTGTTGAGGGATGAACCACAAGCATTTGCTGATGCCGTTGTTTCTTTATTAAACGATCCAGAAAAAGGGCGGGAAATTGGCAAGGCAGGGCGTGAATGGGTTATTCAAAAGCATGCTTGGGAACATAGCGCAGCGTTATTGCGTCAGGCATATGAAGCGATTATGTTATAATGATACCGTTATTGGCGGTTGATGATATGCGTTTTAGAAAACGTGTTGCCATAACGATGTAACAACCCGTAGCTTCCTCAAACTGAAAGAAGAGAGATGCTTGGTGCAAACTTAACAAAAGATGGCGAAGTAACGTTTACGGTCTGGGCACCTAAAGCCCAAACAGTCGAAGTACATCTCTTAACTGATAATCGTTATATTCCAATGGAAAGAGATGATCGTGGCTATTTCATCTGTCGTGTGGCGGGCATTCAAGCGGGAGAGCGTTATTTTTATCGACTAGATGGCGAAAAAGAACGCCCAGACCCCGCCTCACGATCACAACCAGATGGGGTTCATCAGGCATCCGCTGTGGTTGATCCTCACTATGATTGGCAAGTGACAAATTGGTCTCCCCCCACACTGAGAAACTCCGTGTTTTATGAGTTGCATGTTGGCACATTTACACCAGAAGGCACATTTGAAGCCATTATCCCACACTTGCCACGCTTAAAATCACTTGGTATTACCACATTAGAACTCATGCCAATTGCTCAATTCCCTGGTGAACGCAACTGGGGCTATGATGGCGTGGGGTTATACGCACCTCAAAACAGCTATGGCGGCGGGATCGGACTCAAGCGGTTGGTGGATGCCGCACATGCCCATGGATTAGCGGTTTTTCTGGATGTGGTTTATAACCACCTGGGACCGGAGGGAAATTATCTGTGG
>RFHA01000166.1 GCA_003696565.1 Chloroflexota bacterium | reverse complement strand
GAAATTATCAGCTGTGATCCCTCTTACTACAAATGGACACAATGGTTCTTCAAGATTTTTTATGAAAACGACTTAGCGTATCGTGGTGAGGCATTGGTCAACTGGTCTGAGGCGTTGCAAACCGTGCTGGCAAACGAGCAAGTTGTTGATGGAAAAGATGAACGCTTAGGTCAGCCTGTGATTCAGAAGATGATGACGCAGTGGTTTTTCCGGTATAGACGGTATGCTGAGGAGATGTTGAATTTTGAGCATCTGGATTGGCCCGAACCGGTGAAGATCATGCAAACCAACTGGATCGGGCGGAGTGAAGGCGCATCGGTCATCTTCAAGACGGAAAGCGGCGAATCCATAGAAATCTATACAACCCGTCCAGATACGCTGTGGGGTGCAACCTTTATGGTGTTGGCACCGGAGCATCACTTGGTGGATAAAATTACCACGCTGGAGCAAAAGCAGATCGTTGAGGAATACAAAGCACAAGCTGCGACTGCCACAGAAATTGAGCGCACCGCCACAGATCGAGAGAAAACCGGCGTATTCACCGGCGCATATGCCATTAATCCAGTTAATCAGGAACGCATTCCGATTTGGATTGCAGATTATGTTATGGTGACATATGGAACAGGTGCGATTATGGCTGTTCCCGCACATGATCAGCGTGATTTTGAATTTGCACGCAAATTTGGGTTAAACGTGCGGGTCGTCATCCAGCCGGAAGGACAATCCTTAGACGGCGAAACCATAACAGAGGCTTATGTTGGGGCTGGGGTCATGGTCAATAGTGGGCAGTTTGATGGCACATTAGTGACCGATGATAAAGGACGCAAGAATCCAGCAATCGATGCCGTCATCAACTGGCTAGAAGCGCAGGGATTTGGTAAAGGAACAGTCAATTATCGTCTGCGGGATTGGCTGATTAGCCGGCAGCGGTATTGGGGTTCACCCATTCCGATTATCTACCGGCAAGATGGAACAATCGAGACCGTGCCAATGGAAGATTTGCCAGTGATACATCCACAAGATGTAGACTTTAAGCCAACTGGGCAAAGCCCATTGAAGTATTATGAGCCATTTATCAAAACGGTTGACTCAGATGGCAACCCAGCAGAGCGCGAAACAGACACAATGGATACGTTCATGTGTTCATCGTGGTATCACTATCGTTATTTAAGTCCCAATTATGATCAAGGTGCTTTTGACCCAGAAGAAGCCGCTTATTGGTTGCCGGTAGATGTGTATACAGGCGGGGCTGAACATGCCACTATGCATCTGCTGTATACTCGCTGGTTTACCAAAGCGATACGTGATTTGGGTGTATTTGATGAAGCCATCGAGATTATGAAGCAGCATGGTCGTGATCCAGAGGAACTCTTGATCGGTGAGCCAATGTTGTTGCTACGTAATCAGGGGCAAGTTTTAGGTGCAGAACGCCCTGGAGACATCATCATGGCGACCGGGCGTTATGAGGGGGATAAGCTGTTTGCCGATCGTGTAGAAGTGATCGAAAAAATCAGTGAGGTACCCGCCGGATTTGATGGCGTGTTCGGTGAAATTATGCGCCGTGT
>RFHA01000165.1 GCA_003696565.1 Chloroflexota bacterium | reverse complement strand
GTAACTACTTAGCTTGATCGGCTGGCAAAATAAAATATAAATCGTACTTTATGCGTCGAAATGTCTCTACCCAATCACATAAGCGATTGTCATAAACTGATTCAACAACTGATGGAACAGAACAATCAACTTGTGGATCAGAACAATCAACTTGTGGATCAGAACAATCAACTTGTGGAACGGGTCAAGGAGTTAGAAGCTCGCCTAAATCAAAACAGTAATAATTCCTCGAAGCCTCCAAGTACAGACTTGGTGAAATCCCGTCGTTTGGCGGCCCTAAAGTCAAAAAAGAAAAAGCCATCAGGTGGTCAGAAAGGCCATAAGGGCAATACTTTGCGGATGGTTCCCCTCGAGGAATTGAGTCATATAGAGCAAGTTAAGCCCGAACGATGCCGTTGCGGCAAGCGTTTATTGCATCTGCCGATGGAAGTGCAAGCGAGGCGCCAGGTATTTGATATGCCTGATCCTAAATTGGAAGTAACTGAATACCAGCAAATGGCTTGCACCTGTCCTGAGTGTGGAGCCAAGAATGTGGGTGCATTTCCCCATGAGGTAAATGCACCTGTGCAGTATGGTCAAGGGGTTCGGGCTCTGATGGTTATGCTTGCGGTCAAATGCCAATTGAGCTAAAAGAATATCAGCGAGTTGTTTGAAGATCTGTTTGGTTATGCGGTCAATTCCGGGACAATCCAATCGGCATTGGAACGTGCCTACAAGAAGATGGCCCATGTGGCGGAACAGATCAAAACCCGGGCCCTTCAAAGCGACTGCTTGCATTTGGATGAGACGGGTTTTCAAATTGCCAAGAAGCGAAATTGGCTCCATGTGATGAGCAACGCAGATTGGACATTTTTATATCCTGCCTCAAGCCGTGGCAAACAGGCGATCAAAGACAATCTACCCCAATTGTATGATTATACCGGCTCAGTAGTCCACGATTGCTGGTCTTCCTATTGGTCGCTGCACTTGGCTGCTCATGTCTTATGCAATTGTCATTTGCTTAGAGAACTCCAAGCCCAGATAGAGCAAGGCAGCAAATGGGCTCGCAGAATGCATCGCTTACTGATGAAATTATACCAGAAACAGCTCAATGGAGAACTTATTAGCCCAAAGAGTTCACAATGGCGTACCTATAAGAACATTTGTAATGCCGCCCTCAAAGAAGAGCCTGAGCCAGAAAAGCGATCACGGGGAAGACCCAAAAAATCCAAGGGACTCAATCTGGCACAACGGTTTATTAAACATCAGGTGCCAGTCCTTCGATTTGCCATGGAGCCGGGCATTCCCTTCACCAACAACCAAGCCGAAAGGGATATACGACCAGCAAAAGGAAAGCTAAAAATAGCAGGATGCTTCCGAACGTGGAAAGGTGCTCATAGATATGCCCGAATACTGAGCGTTTTCTCCACTTGGAGAAAGCAGAACTACCATATTTTCAAAGAACTCAAAGCCATCTTAAACGGAAATGAATTTTCTTTTGCCTAGAAAGGATGCTAAGTAGTTAC
>RFHA01000164.1 GCA_003696565.1 Chloroflexota bacterium | reverse complement strand
TTCACCTTTGGCAAAAAAGGAACAGCCATTTTTCATGGTTATTTCAACGTCCCTGTTATTGCCAACGGTTAACATAATAAGTTTTATCCTTTTCATTCCCACCGGGCGGTGAATTTGCCGCTAATGGGATGAATGTATTACCTGATTTATCGTAATGGAATGAGCAATGAACGTACAGTTAACAAAAAACCACAAATTATTTATCACCTTATCCCTCTATGCCCTTCAAGGATTAAGTGTTTCCAGTCTGGGGGTTGTATGGCCAGATTTGCGCCATACATTTGGCATGCCACTCGAAGCTGTCGGTACACTTATCACGGTGTCGATGGTGTCGCATTTGCTGGCTAGTTTTAACAACGGCCGTTTCCTCAACCGCTTTAGCATGGGGCAAATGTTGTTTGCAGGCACACTAATCACCACAGTTGGACTGTGGAGCATGGCACTGGCCCCCACCTGGCTGCTCCTCATTCTGGCCTCATTCATTAGCGGCTGGGGAGCAGGCATTCTAAACCCCTCACTCAACACCATCGCCGCCGAAGATAAACGCCCCAAGTTGATGCACTGGCTCCATGCCGCGTTTGGTATTGGTGCCTCAATTGGCCCGCTTGTCATCACATGGCTTATATCAATGGGCTTTTCCTGGCGGACTGGCTACTGGTTAATTGGCGGCATTTTTGCTTTTACGGCCGTTCTTTTTTTGGCAACAATCTCGCAGTGGCAATCTACCATCAAAAACGCCGTCGCACAGTCAACCAACCCCAAAACGGCCGTTACCCTGCGCCAGGCACTAACCCGCCCCATCATCTGGCTGAGTATGCTCTTTTTCCTCCTGTACACAGGCATGGAAGTCACAGTCGGGCAGTGGAGCTACTCCCTCTTCACCGAAGCAAGGAACATCACGCCCGTACAAGCCGGTTTATGGGTTAGCGCCTTTTATGGCAGCATGACGGCCGGCCGCATTTTGTGGGGCTGGTTCAACTTAACCTACGCATCCTGGAAAATTCATACCAGTTTATTGGGTGTCATCATCGGGGCTGGGCTGCTTTGGTTAAACCTGGGCTGGACAGGAGAAGCGGCCGTTGTCATTATTGGCTTATGCGCATCAGCCGTCTTCCCCATGATGATGTCCGGTACATCCCGGCGGGTTGGGGAAGCATTTACCACCCACACCATCGGGCTGCAAGTGGCGATGGCCAGCATTGGCGCGTCAATTGTGCCGGGTTTGGCCGGGCTGGTTGCCGGAAAATGGGGTCTGGAGGTCATTGGCTTGTTTGTTTTGGGTACGGCCGTACTCCTCACCTTCGTTCATCAATGGACAGAACATGCCCAAACAGCTCCCAAAAAGATCGCTCATACGGCTAAACGAGCCAAAAAACACGCTATCTAACCTGAGTTCGGAATTAGGACGCAGATACCGCAGATAACGCTGATTTTTTATTGTTTTCCTGGCCAACCTACACTTTGCTCACAAAAGTGGATTGGA
>RFHA01000018.1 GCA_003696565.1 Chloroflexota bacterium | reverse complement strand
GTTAATTGTCCGTCAAGGTTGCCAGTCAGCTTAAGTTGCACGCGGAATGGTATCGCTACATCATCCAGATAAAGCGTGTCGATATTGGCAAATAACAGCAACTTAAACAAACCATCCTGAATATCTCCCAGGCTTGGCAACTTGCCACGAGATGAATTTTTAGCTTCTTGAATAATCAACGTGCCATCCTGCCAGAACACCTCATCCGCCGTGAGATGATAGGTTCCGCCAAGCATGTTTTCTAGCTCGAAATAGGCTTTTTTGCCATCAGATAACCGCTCCAATTCATGCGCAGTTTGTAATTCACGCTGCGCCGCCTGATACGAACGAGGCAAACTTGCCCTTTTGAACGCTTCAAGATCAAATGCACCATCTACCATATATCGCGCCAATGTTGCTTCATGCGTCTGTCGATCATGCACCGTGATACCTGTTTGTTGTGATATGCGTTGATAATGATCCATTGCCTGCATAAAAATGTCGGCAAAATCACGCTCAAAATGCTGTGTATTCCAATGGAGCGCGGTTTGCTGATATTGCCGGATTTCGTCTAATTTCTGGCGGATATAATCAGCATTGAGTTTCTGCTTGGTGATTTTACCGGGGCGGGATGAATGCGGCACAGCGGAGTCATAATACGCCAGGATGATATAAATATTCGCCAAATTCATCCAGGAAAACGTAATGGCGTTGATTCGGTCTAAATCTCCGTTGATGCCCTCATCTTTGATGATTGGAATAATTGTCACGCGCTTGGGCAGGTGATAGGTGTTATAAATCCGCGCAAAAGGATAAGAGCGGGTACGCTTGGGCGATACCCATTGAGAATAACCTAGCATCGAGCTGGAATCAAAGCGAATGATACCGTAAGCATTTGCAGAGTTGATATTAAATTCAGACAGTTTATACTCGTGTAATGGGCGTTTGCGTACCTGTGGATCATAAATGACGTTGCGGATAACGCCTTTGAAATTCATTTTTACCTCAGAATCGTATGAATCGAAAGAGGCGCGTCTTGCTACCGCGCCTCTTTAACTACACTAAATCGTTGCAGCGGCTTCTGGCGCGGTGAGTGTGTAGCGTGCCTCGTTGGTATAGCCGACCTCCGCAAATAAGCGGTTGGGGTCATGTAATTCCCCTACCAGATAATCTGCTGCTTGTGAGTCGGGCATGTCAATTGCCAGATCAACCCCACGACAGAACACGTTCGCCCATTCCAGGTTGAGCGTCTTTGCCAGTCCGAACAACCCACCAGGGATCGCGCCATAGTCTCCCCACGTCATCCCAAAAGCGCCATCTAACCGCGCGACTGTGAAGAACGCACGGAAGCCAGCCCCTTCTGTTAGGGGTTTTTTAAGATGCTTAGCGATCAAGAACACCAACTTCACCAAGTCTTTATCCCGTTGAGCAAATAACCCGGATTGGCTTGGTGGGTTGATGTGAATAAACACTGCCACATCACCGACCTGTGCGAGTGTCGCCTGCAGGCTTGCCTCGCTCATATCTGCTAATGTGTGTTGCTTGACATTGGCAGGTAACGAACGATTAATCCCTGGGAGCTTTAAGACAGCGACTTGCCACCCTCGTGCCGTCAATTTTTCAATCACTTCAAGGGTTAGGTCTGTGCCATCATCTGTTATTAAACACACACTCCCTGTTGGTAGGGTAATTTCGATTTCATCGGGCATCGGTAGATATTTCAACATCGCCGGACTGCGTGGGATGTCATGATCGATTTGCGCCAGTGTCGTGTGCCCGGTCGATACTGACGCTTCAGCTTTTGGGGATGCGTGTCCGTTTAAGTCCACATTACCCATATAGTCGACGATTTCTTGGAGCGTGCGGAGTTCGGCTAAGTCTTCGGCTTTGAGTTGCGGGAGAGCCGGGAACTGGTCACGCATTGCGCCGAGG
>RFHA01000163.1 GCA_003696565.1 Chloroflexota bacterium | reverse complement strand
GCATTAAAACCGGCTTTTGTGGCTTTATCCATACTGATGACAACATCATAATCTTGAATAAATGTCTCAATCAAGAAATTGGGTTGTGTTAAATTTGTGAGGTTCTGATACCGAAGATTATGTTCTATCGCAATTTTTTGCCAAAGGGCAGTATGTTTTAGCATAAACTGCGCTGCCGGAAAGCCTTTTTGAGGAAACTCAGGTTGCATTCCAAAATATTCTGCAAGGTCATGCCATAAATCCCGCCAACGAAACGGCTCCTTATTGACGACGTTAAACGCCTGATTCTGTGCCGCTGGTGTTTGGGTTGTCCACTCCATAAAATCCGCTAACAAACGCGCATCTGTGATGGTATGTAAGCAATCCGCTGCTGCTAAATCGCCAGGGAAAATAAGCGGCATCTGCTGTGCCTTAAGCAAGCTGATATAAACCGCTAAGGTTGTCAGTAAATTGTTTTGGGAATGGTTAGCAAACCCAATGATAAAACTTGGACGGACGACGTTCCAACTAAAGCCATATTGTTGGGCATATGCCTCAAGCATATCTTCTTGCTTAAAATAGAAATTAGGACCAGGAGCGCGCGGGTCTGTTTCTCTCATTGGGATTGACCAACCTGGATAAAAATAAGGTGTAAGGTGCATCCCATAATATTTAGCACCGGTTACCAGTACAACATGCTGAAGTTGATGCGGTGGTTGTGTCACAGCTTGTAAAACATTGTTGAAAATTTGATAATTCTTTTGTTGTGTATCTGCTGCGCCGGCGATCTTTGCCACCGTTTGATAAATCAATGGGTATAAGAACGGCAAGAACTTTAAAAGCCGTGATGTGATTTTGACTTTGCGCCGCTCTCTTAAGCTAGAATAGGCTAATGTCTGGCGATTTCCTGCTTCTGGGATGTAAGCTGCATAAAAAACATGGGTGATGGGGTGATGACGTAATTTTTCTATCACATCATCCCCTTGTAATAAATCAATAGCAAGGGGTGTAATGTTTGAATTTAAGGTTGTATCTTGCGTGATACGGCGGGAAACTGCAATAACATGCCATTCATCTGACTCGGCTAATGTTTGTGTGAGGGTTCTGCCCGCGGTACCAGTCGCCCCTAAAATCAACGCTGTTTTTTTCACTTTGCTTCTCCGCGTGTAATGGCTTTTAACGTATGGCGGGGTAGATGCTCCCCAAAACGCTTTTGCCATTCTGGGTCTAAATAGTCTCGGTTAGTCACTTTGCCTCGGCAAATAGGGCTACCACACAAACACGTCATTTCAAACGGGATGTCAACCTCTGTTGTGGCATAATCATAGGTAATTTCTTCCCCTGGTTGAATATCTCGCCTTGCGATCATGGTATCGTCATCTGCCCACCAGGTGTTAGGATCACATGAGTGATTCATATACTTTTCGTCACCTTGCTCATTGACGATCAAATCCTCCCGCATTTGATAGCCATATACAAGAATCTCAGCTTGTTTTTCTGGTGGGTAGGTCAAGAACTCTGCCAGCGGAATTGTCGGCTCACCTGGTTCTAAGCGACTAACAACTTCGCCTTCACGAATCAGCCCCTGTGCAACCAACCCCTTTCCCTGAATAACCCCCCGATCAACACATTTTATAAGTGGATGCAGCATTTAGACCTCCTTCACACCATTAAAAAAACTCACTGCTATGTTGCCTAACTGATCCACAGCATACCCGCCTTCTTGCACATAAAGCGTTGGCAAGTTAAGTGCGGCTATTCGTTGACCTATTATGCGATAAAAAGGTATATCTAATAAAAATTTGCCCATTGGATCACCCTTGTAAGTATCAAATCCGAGCGACACGACCAAATGCGCCGGCTCAAAACGGCGGATATGATCCAAAGCGGTATCTAGTGCCCGCAAATAAGCGGTTTCATCTGTGCCGTGTGGCAAGGGGAGGTTGATGATATGATCATTATTTTCATGAGCATAGCCAGCATAGTGAGGATAATCCACGGCTGGGTCAGCATGGATGGAAACAAACATGATATCCGGGTCATCCTGAACAATGTCTTGTGTGCCATTACCATGATGGTAATCAATATCCAAAATGGCGACACGACTTTGCTTTAATACGTATGCTGCCAATGCCGCGTTGCACACATAACAATACCCCCCAGCAAACCGCCGCCCAGCATGGTGCCCCGGAGGGCGACACAGCGCGTAAGCAAACGGCTCTCCTTGCAAAATAGCGTTAGCTCCCGCTACTGCCAACGTGGCGGAGTATAAAATCGCCTCCCATGAGCCACGTCCGATAGGGCTGGTGTTGTCATAGATGAAATAATCACCATTCGGCGGGAACATGGATTCATAATAATACATATCCTCAGTGACCTGATTTTGCATATCATACACAGCAAAATCGGCTTTAAGGTGATCTATCACATGAACAGATAAATCATGCAGATACGCAATCATTGCTGGCTCATGAATTGTTGATAGCATAGCAGGGTCGATGGGGGTTTGTGGTTGGTGTATCTCTG
>RFHA01000162.1 GCA_003696565.1 Chloroflexota bacterium | reverse complement strand
TTTTGGCGGTTAGTGTGGATGATGTGGCAGCAAGTTATACGCGCGGCATCAGCCGTGAGCTGACCATTACCCCAATGCAAACCATTCCCGCTGAGTCAATCGTAACTGTCTTGATCCGCTATGAAGGCACGCCGGATGATGGTTGGATTAATTACGGTGATGGCGTGATGGTATTTGGTGAGCCGACTAGTGCGTCTGGTTGGTATCCGGTTAATGAACACCCCTTGGATAAAGCGACATATACCCTGAGAATCACCACCGATGCAAACCTGACTGTTGCGGCGAATGGCTTGCTGACACAAACCCTTAAGCAGGATAATGGGTTGGTGACTTACGTCTTTGAGCCACGCGACCCGATGGCAAGTTACTTGGTTACTGTGGCAATCGGTGAGTTTGATATCGTGACCGATGAATCAGCAAATGGGATTCCCATTCGCAATTATTTCTCAGTAGGGGTGTCTAATTTTGCCCGCCGTCAATTTGATCAGACTGCTGAAATGCTTGATTTTTATGAGACTGTGTTCGGTCCTTATCCGTTTGAAGTCTATGGTGTGGTGGTGCATGATACCTTCATCGGCGCGGCGTTAGAGACACAAACGCTTTCTACCTTTGGGGTGGATATGGCAGGCGAGCGTGTGGCAGCGCATGAATTAACGCATCAGTGGTTTGGTAACAGCATCAGCCTGACGGATTGGCGCGATATTTGGCTTAATGAAGGGTTTGCCAGCTATGGCGAAATTTTATGGATTGAGCATGATGAGGGACGTGCCGCGGCGGATGCTGCAATCCGCCAATGGTACACTGAAATGGCAAATGTTACCCCAGCGCGCAATGTATCCGCACAAACCCTTGCCAGTGGGTTAGATAGCTTGGATGTTGATGGCATTATCTTGGATAATGCCCAAGCAAGCACGGCTGTTGAAACGTTAATGGGTGACTTTTTAAGCTCCTCAGACCTTAATACGCTGATCGAATCTCTACCAGAAGAAGATATATCCGCTTCTGATCTGTTTGACATTATCAAACGTGTTGAGTTTGAGCCTACGCCGTTACGTCCTAGCCGGTTACATGCCTTTGGTGTGTTGCTTGGCGTGGCGGATCAACTTGGGACGTTACCACCTGTGCCTGGTGACCCCGGTGCGAATCGGCTGTTTTCTGGGGTAGTTTATTTGCGGGGCGGATTAACGCTCCATGCGCTGCGTTTGGAAGTTGGTGATGAGGCGTTTTTTAATATCTTGCGGGAATACACCGCACGCTATCAAAATGGAAACGCCCGCACTGCGGATTTTATCGCCATTGCCGAGGAGATTAGTAGGCAAGATTTAGAGTCCTTCTTCAATGCTTGGTTATATCAGCTTGAAGTGCCGGATATTCCTGCCATGAATTTAAGCTGGATGGAGACATAAGTGCTATGCCCCTGACGATTATGACCTTTAATATCCACGGCAGCATGTTTGGTGAGCATCTAGATGGGATAAATATCTGGGAGAATCGTGCTGAGCTGAACTTGCGGATAATCCGCCAATGCGCCCCAGACATTATTGGCTTTCAGGAATATCAGACTGGCAATCAGCAATTTTATGACACACACTTGCCAGAATACGCTTATGAGACCGGTTTAGTGACCATTGATAACAGTGAATTTGGCATGTGGAACCCCATTTATTGGAGATCAGACCGGTTTGCTAAGCTGGAAGCTGGTGGTTTTTACCTTAGCAAAACGCCGGATGTTTTCTCCACGGATTGGGATGCCGTGTTGGCACGGTCAGCCAATTGGGTGCGCCTGCTTGATAAGCACACTAACCGGATATGGGTGGTTTGCAACGTGCATTTAGATCATCTGGGGGAAGAATCTCGGGTAGAAAGCGCAAAACTGGTAGTAAAACAACTGGCGCATGTCACTGAGCCGCTGATTGTCTTGGGCGATTTTAATTCGCGGGCGTGGGCACCCCCTGATGAAGATCAAACAAATTCGCCCCCGTTTGTAAACCCGTTGGATTTGTATCCAGCCGGCACGGTGCATCAGGTCTTTACTGGGGCTGGCTATGTGGATACATTCCACGCCGCCGGGCATATGGATGCGCCGCATATTAATACGTTTCATGAATGGCGTGGGAAGGACTATCCACCGATTGCTTTACGGATTGACTGGATTTTAGGCAAGCGAATACAAGCAACTAACTGCACAATTGTGACAGATGCTGAACCTCCCGTATATCCAAGCGATCATTATCCTGTTGTTGCGGTTGTGGATGAGGTGTAAACTGTGTTTGACGTAAAGCGGTTTCCTCTGGTGGTGATCTGTTTTTTGATTTTAGCGGCTTGTGGTGGTGAGGATGAGGCAGAGAGCATCTCCAACACGCCAGACATTGCCCAACTTACTGCGACACAAATTGTGCTGGAATCCAGCCGTGTACCGGCATCTGTTACACCTATTTTAGATGATGCGGATATTCAAGCGACGCAAATTGTACAAGAAGCCACACGTGGCGCAGCACAGGCTGAATTTATCATGTGCCCGGCGGTAGATTTAACAACATCACTCAGCTTGAGCCTGAACCTGAAGGGGGTGCTATATCATCGTGTGGCGGTTTTCTCTCAGGAGCAAGCCGCGCCATGTGATGGGCTAGATACGTTGTTATATGCTTTTGAAGTTGATTTAGCGAATTTATATACACCACAAACCCTTGCAATAGATGTTGAGCATATTGTCGCGGCACTTGCTGCGCTATCGTTGCCGGTTCAGGGGAAATCACTGTTAATGACGGTGCCACAGTACCAAAGCGAAGCAGGGGTTATCAGTGGGCGGGTTTTCCGTGATGTAGATGCTGCTATAAGGGATTATCAGGCAGGGTTACGTGGAGAAGCATTACTCCAAGCATTGGGCGGGTTTATTGCAGATTAGATAGTGCTCTCCAGGTTTGAAAATGGGCGACACTGCGCCGCCCACTTATTTCTGATCATATTTATTGAGTGTTTCTAGCAAAATCTGACGGCTGACAGGCTTCGGAAGGTAATCGTCACAGCCTGCATCTAACGCTTTTTCTTTATCGCCAACCATGGCGTTGGCTGTTAATGCAATAACCGGGATGTGTGCTGTTTTGGCATCTTCTTTGAGGCGCGCTGTCACCTCTAAGCCATCAATATCTGGCAGGTTCACATCCATTAAAATGATGTCGGGCAGTTCTTGTTGAGCGAGTTCTAACCCGCTGTTGCCATCCACGGCTTCCAGTAATGTGTGCCCGGCATTGGTGACGATTTTCCGCACCAGCCGCATGTTTTGCGGGTTATCTTCTACGTATAATATTCTCACAACAACCTATCTTTCTGAAATTGAAAGTCTACACGTTGTAAAGTCTAAAGTTAGGTTTTAAATAGCCTAGGTGATGATTAATTTTCCCCTTCACCGACTGGCTCTTGAGTGGTGGTGATACTCGTCCAATCTGGACGGTCTAGCCGCAAGTGTCCATAGATGGGTTTTTCATTCCGCAGCGTATCTACAAATGCGGGCATATCGGATATCGGCATGAATAAATACCCCTTCTTTTTGTCTTGTTCAAAGATGGGATTTGGATACTTGCTATCTGGAGCATAAAACACCACATCCATACTATACTCATCGCCGATACAGCGCACCATACCGCGAATTTTTACAGTGACTCCGTTAAAATCACGTTCTTCCAACTGCCGCCAAATAATCATGTAGTTTTTGATTTCAAACACTTGTGCGCTCATGTGTTTATCCTTTTTGATTTTGCGTCTCTTAAGGTGCATGAATTGATGCTAGCTTAATTAGTTGATAATGTTCCATTATACAGTGTTTTAGCCGTCAACAACTTAAAAAAACAAGCCTACTCTTTAGGAAAATAATCATAACCTGGGATGGATGCAATTACCATATACCGTTAGAATGATGGTATCGCACGTACCTCATCACTATCTTGGCATATTTCAGGGTATGCCTAAGATGGGATGAGGTTCTGTTAAGATTAAGGAACATATGACTGAGTTAATTCGACAATATCCACGCCGCGCTGTGTTGGTAATCGGCATTCCGACGCTAACGGCAGCGGTGTATCTGTTATTTGTGATGCTGTTTTCTATTCAGCAGAATGGTGATTTAGGCGCGACACTAGATGACACCTGGATTCATGCGCGTTTTGCGGCGAGCGTCAGCCGAGGTGATGGCTTGATGTACAACCCTGGCGTGGTGACTCCCGGCGCGACGAGTCCTTTATGGGTGTTGTTATTGGGTGGGATATATGCGATCTTTCGCCCGGATGTGTTTGAACAAGTGCGAATTGCCATTATAGGCAGCAGCTTGGGGATGATCTTAACGACGATGGCAATCAGCGGCTTTGGCTGGTGGCTGACTCGGCGGGCGTGGATTGGCTTTGTGGCGGGGATGATTACCGCATTGACCGGGCGCATGATTTGGATGGGTGTGTCTGGTATGGAAATCACGCTTTTTACCGCATTGACAATTTTTGCGATTTGGAGTCATATCCATGATGTTCGCACGGGGCGAACCTTTGGCTGGCGCACGGGTGTCATCACCGCCTTAGCGACGCTTGCTCGCCCAGAAGGTTATTTATTGGCGGTTATCATCGGGGTAAATGCTTTTGTCATCTTACCTTATTTAGCAAATGGCTGGCATCTTGTGACTTGGTTCAAAACACGCTGGGATGGCTGGCGTGGGATTGTGGCGTATTTGTTGCTGGCAGGATCATACCCGCTGGCGTGTTGGTTGATGACGGGATACCCATTACCTAACACCTTCCGCGCCAAGTCAAGTTTAGGGGAAGAAGCCCCTAATTTGCTTTATGGCTACTTTTGGACTCCGCGTATGGATCATGGTTGGCTGTTGATTGTGTTGGCAGTTATTGGGCTGCTGTATCTATGGCGCAACGCTAAGCGTGACGGGTTAGCTTGGGGGATGTGGGCGGTGCTGTTTGTGATCGGCGTGTTGTATCTTGGTCCACAGCATTATGTTGTCAATAATGGACGATATGTCGCCCCGGCGATTCCGTTTAATGCCTTGTTAGCAGCGGTTGGGTTATGTTCTGCTGTGGAATGGCTTAAAAACCATAGGACGACGATCCGCACACGGGCATATTACGCGCTGCTTATCCCGTTAGTCAGCCTATTGTTGATGGGCTTTGCGTTTTGGAATGGACGCGGGCAAGGGGCTGGTGCGGCAGCGAATGCTCAAGATATTATGACGATGCATGTGCAGGCTGGCTATTTCTTTCGGGATCATACTGCCCCAGGTGACCTAATTGCGTTGAACGATGTTGGTGCGATTGTCCATATCTCTGACCGTCCTGTGCTGGATATGATCGGTTTAGTTTCACCAGAGGTATTGGATGCGGTCGATCATTTTCCGGCTCGTACTTGTTTATATGACCTGGCATTGGCACGTGTTATGCTGGATAATCCACCTGTGTTGATCGGTATTTTCCCCTGGTTTTTCCCGTGTATGACCAACTATAACGCGGATGGTTTCCAGGATATGTTACAACCTTTTACAGTGTTTTCTTTGCCGTATCGAGAAGAAGGCACGGTCGTCGCTGGCGGGGAGATGGTGATCTATTTCCCAGTATGGGAAAATTGGCCCCTGCACGCTGAAATCGCACCGGAGGCACAACCATTAGATGTGTTTTTTGAGGATGGTATTATCCTAGGCGGTTATGAATTAGAACAAGTTGAAAATGGGATCAACATTATTTTTTGGTGGAAAGTCAACGCACAACCGTCTGGTGATTATACGGTGTTTACCCATTTGATTGATGCGAATGGTACAATTTTAGCTCAACTTGATACGCGACCGATGGCAGGGCAGTTTAACACCCAGTGGTGGCAACCAGGGGATATTATCCGTGATGCGCGGTTTATCCCGCTAGATCAAGTTGATGTGGATGCGATCACGGCTATACGTGTGGGATTGTATCCAACGGGCGGTGTGGGGAATTTGCGTCGGATCACCGCGCCACCGGGACAAGAAGAGTTTGTGTTGATTGATTGGTAGGGTGTGGGGATTATGTTCCGTAAAAAATTATCCCTATGCGGTTGATAGTTATCATCTATGGATATTCGATATACACAAAATTTTTTACACAATCCGCAACTGGTTAAACACATCGTTGATTTGGCGCAGTTGGCGGATATTGTTTTGGAGATTGGACCTGGGGAAGGGATTATCACCCGTGAACTAGTGAAACGTGTGAAACATGTTGTTGCGGTGGAACTGGATGCAAAATTAGCGCAACAATTACGTGATATCCCTGGTGTGCAAGTGGTACAAGGCGATATTCTGCAATATGACCTCACAAATTTATCTGCTGGATATTCTGTTTTTTCCAATGTGCCGTTTAATATCACGTCGGACTTATTGGAATATATCCTCAATCCGCAGACGGGACCACAACAGGCACATTTGATTTTGCAGCAAGATGCCATGTTAAGCCAAAACGGTGAGACTTTTAAATCCTTGTTGATCAAGCCGTTGTATACGTTGACAGTTGCTCATACATTTTCACGGGGGGATTTTAAGCCACAGCCCAGTGTGGATACTGCCTTATTTGCGTTTGATAAGCGTCCTACACCCTTAATTGCCTCACAACATTATGCGATTTATAAGGATTTTTTGGCGTTTGTTTCCAAGGATCGCGTAGGAGAGGGGGCTTGGAAAAAACTATTTTCCAAGACGCAACTGCATCGTTTAGAACATCTGGTAATGGGGCGCGGACTCAAATCACAAACGCTGGAAGGGATTCTTGATGCCTTCGATACATTTATGCGTTTGAATCAGGATAAAATCAATATCATCCAAGGAGCGATGTCCCGTTTACGTGCCGAGCAGCGGCGGCGTGATATGCTTAATCAATCTGGCGGGCATCGTCGCCCCAGAAAAAAGCGATAATTTCACTCAAGGATACTGTATATCTGGGATGATAAATGCCTGACGAATTTCATCATCAGAGGTGCTGACCCAGGCAACATCACCAGTCTTTGGGTCAACGGCGCGGAGTTCTAACGTCCATTCAACTGGTGCGGTGACAACTGGCAAATGAATAACCTGGACATCATGAATGACATCGCCCGCCTGCCAACAAGTTGGTGGATAGTTGCCAGTTTGTGGTAGCCAACGGATCGCTTGTGAGGTGGTTTGTGAATCTGCCTCATTTTGCCAATCTGTTACGTGTGCTACAACTTCTAGATGATAAGGGCGTTCAGTCCGTGATTCTCCTGCCCAAATTGTCTCTAGTGTGATACTTTGTGCGCCGACATCTGCTACTAGGCGATACCCACTTAACTTGAATTCACCAAGATAATGTGTGCTATAAAAGCGAGCATCCGCTGGGATGACTTCTAGGGTGTGAAGTGTTGATATATCTGTGCGGGGGGCATCCGGCGGTGGATTAAGGTCTAGCGGGATAACGGCTAGCGTGCTTGCCATTACCAACACGGTGAGAGCTTGTGTTGTCATGAGTGGTAAGCTATCCAACCATCTCGCTGCTACAAGCAATATAAACGGTGCATAAAAGCTCATGATGCGCCCATTTTCTCCCTGGGCAATCCCGCTGATGTTCACAGCTATGAATGTGATGACAAAAGTAATCGTTAGTACATCTGCAAGGGGCTTTGTGTTGGTTTGGTGTGATGAACGATTGACCTGTTTGGATGTTAATGTGGGAAAAAACACGGTGAAAGCTGCCCAAAGCGTTACCCCCGCCAATGGGATGCCCATGAATAGCAATGTGTCATATGGATGCAAGATTAGCCAAGGCAGATATGCTCGTTGAACAAGGTTGGTATGCTTTTCCAGCGTGACGGCGAAGATGTCTAGCGGGGTATAACCGGTTGCTAGCCAAAAAGGTATCCAGCATGTCAATAACCCGATGCCAAACCAGGCTCCGATTTTTAGCGTCCACACAAAACCGCGTGTGCGATATACCCACCACCAACAGCCCAATGTGAATAACCCAAACAGAAGTAGAACCGGTAACACCGCAAAATTGAGAAATGTGGTAAACGACAGCACCGCCCCACTCATTATCGCCAGCCAAATGCGATTTTGTAAAATTGCTGATAATAAAAACATGAAACTCAGCGCACACAACGCCGGGTAAATGACGTTCCAAACAGGCATAAATAATAAAATCGTGGGAACTAAAGCCCACCATTGAGCAACATATAATGCGAGTTGTTTGTCTTTATAAATGTTGCGACTCGCAACGAATATTGGCAAAACGCCTAACGCTGCCCACAGTGGCATGAACATCCCAACCACGCCCACGCTCAATATTTCGCCCCGTGTATAGTTCATTACATCAACGTTGTTGCATTGATAGGGACGCAAGGCATAGCTCCATTGTGCGGGTGTGGAATCAAGTAATTTCGCTATTGCGTAGTGGATAAGAGGTTGACCGGGTGGGCTAGTGGTGAAGTGAATGAGGTTTAAATCCAGCGATTCACGCATGACATCTGTCCAGCGATCTAGCGTGGTTTGCACACCGTCTTCCGCCATCATTGTGGTTGCGATAGTGCTAGCACCGGTTTGTACAGGGGAAACAGTGCGAATGAACAACAACTCTGCCGGATTTCCGCGAATGCTAACAACACCGACCGCAAGCACAGCGGACATGATCACTGCCCAGCATAAGCCGACCCAAACGGGTTTGTGCCGAGACCACCATACCCCTAGTACATATACCAGTAATAACCCTGCCAAAAGCAGCACAGGCAGCATACTTTGGGGGAGTTCATATTCCCAACGCCAGCCCGAACCGCCGCGTAAGCCAGGATAAATGTCAAATGTGAGTAGGAACAAAAACAATAGGGTAAATATGATGAGCAGTTTTCGCATGGGTTAACCTTATGTCTTGCGTGCTGCCGCATTTTAAATCAAGCTCATCAAATGTAAAAGGCTGTGGTATCAACCACAGCCTCGGCTTCTGGGTGAGGCACACCACTGTGTGACCTCAGAAAGGAATATCAGAGGTGTACCTCCTTGTAGCCTATCATTCTTGACCACCTCCTTTCATTAACCAACAGATGATGAAAGTGTATCATAAATGCCTCTAAAGTGCAAGTTAGTTCATGAGAGTTCAATAAGACGCAAAATGAACACCTCCATAGCGTTGTTTGTGATATGATAGCTGCGGCTATTCCACCTTCCAGATAGTTCCATCCGGGCGGTCTTCTAGAATGATTCCTAATTTTTGCAATTCATCGCGGATGCGGTCACTTTCCGCCCAATTTTTAGCTTTACGGGCTTGGGCACGTAGCTCAATCAGCAGTTCAATTAGCCCAGCCTCACGTTGAGCGTTGTTGCTCGTGGCAATGTCAGATTCGGGAATAATGCCTAACACATCCCCACCTAATTCACGATAAACTGCCTCAATTGATTCAAGCGTGGATAGTCCGATTGTTGTTCCGCTGTTGAGCAAAGTATTCACATCACGGGTGAACTCTTGTAAGGTGGCGATCGCTTTGGGCGCACTAAAATCGTCGTCCATTGCTGCGCAAAAATCTGCTTTAAGCTGGTTTACACGCGCATCAAAGCTGTTGCCGTCATCAGTATTGGGGGCATCTGCCATCATTTGACGGGTCAGGCGGACGGCGTTATATAGCCGTTCCCAACCAGCAGAAGCCGCTGCTAATACCTCGTCGCTATATGTAACGGGGTTGCTATAATGTGCGCTGAACACAAACATACGGATAACTTCTGGGCGATATTTTGCCAGCGCGTCCTTCACCGTGACGAAATTCCCCAGGCTTTTGCTCATTTTAACTGGGATGCCTTCAATGGGGTCAGGGACATTTAAACTGCCAACCAGCATCCAATAGCGGGCGAATTCGGCATCATTGCAGCATTCACTTTGGACAATTTCACATTCATTGTGTGGGAAGATATTATCAATTCCGCCGCCGTGAATATCGAACGTATCTCCTAAATACTTTTTCGCCATGGCGGAACATTCAATATGCCAACCGGGGAAGCCTTCTCCCCAGGGGGAATCCCAGCGTAGGATGTGTTCTGGATCGGCGCGTTTCCATAGGGCAAAGTCTTGTGGGTTGCGTTTTTCGCTACGGACGGCTTCTCTTGTGCCTTCGGCTTGTTCATCTAGGCGGCGATTAGAGAGCTTGCCATAATTTGGGGCGGTGGTCACATCAAAATACACACTGCCGTTGACTTCATAGGCATAGCCTTTTTCGATCAACGTTTGAATCATGTTGATCTGCTCAGGGATATGCCCACTGGCACGGGGGGAAATATCTGGACGGGTAACCTTGAGCACGTCCATGTCCTCAAAATAGCTACGAGTATAGGTTTCTACCAATTGCATGGGCTTGGATTGTGTGGCGCGGGCTTTTTTGAGGATTTTATCCTCACCGAATTCTGTCTCGGTCAAATGCCCAACATCGGTGATATTTTGCACATATAGCACATTATAACCAATATAACGTAGATAACGCACGACCAAATCAAACGAAACGTAGGTTTTGGCGTGCCCTAGATGAGCATGATCGTACACAGTTGGACCGCAGACATACATGCCAACGTGTCCTTCTTCCAGCGGGATAAAGTCTGTTTTTTCACGTCCTAGGACGTTGAAGATTTTTAAGGGCATTGTCACTCCATAAAATGGCTTAAACGGGTTTTATGTTTTTGATTGTAACGAACATCTGTTAAGAGATAAATGTTCAAACCAATTTAACATCTGGCGCGGCAGCGATGAGCCAGCCTTCAAACCCGCCAGCTTGCAAACCTTGGATGATTGCTGTCGGGGCTGGTTCGGTGATATGCACCACCTGGATGCGCTGCGCGTATTGCTGTAAAACTTGCTCAATGGGCATTTGCTCTGCTTGGCGCATGTGCTGGGTGTGTGGGGCGATGCCGATATGCGGATGATTCCGGTTTTTTTCTAACACGGTGATTGCCATATCTATCCGCTTAACCAAGCGATCATGGCGCGGTGCAAGGAACAGCTTGGTACCCATCGCATAGGCTAAATCTGCTAATGTTGCCCGCAGTTGTGTGACGAGCAGCTCAGCTTCTAGCTCAATGGTGGATTTATAGGGGTGCAGATCAGGCAGGTGAGGGGTATCTGCTAATTGTGGGCAAAAAACCACCCCAGCCGCGTTTAGATCAACCGCGTTCGCCATTGACTGCCGTAAATAGCCAATCGCTGCATCTCGTTGAGCAATCTCTGGGTGGAGCAGATGACACCCGCCAGCGTTGACAGTAGAAGCGGCAAGCCCAACTGTCAGCAGGGCATCAATAATTTGTGGTATACGTGGCGTAAGGTCTTGCCCAAAAAATTCTACCCCGTCATATCCAGTATCTTTGGCGATTTGTAATTTTTCTAGTAGGGTATCTCCTGGTAATAAATGTTCTTGAATGGCTCGTTTCATCGAAATTATGCGGCGGAAACCACCTGCTTTAGCGGGTGGAGGAAGCCGCTTCTCCTTTCTGCTAAAATCGTAGAATGACTGACAGAATTAAA
>RFHA01000161.1 GCA_003696565.1 Chloroflexota bacterium | reverse complement strand
CCCTTGAGCGTCATTCCACATGGCGATCATTTGGTTTTTCCAATAATCATACCACCGTTCTGAATCACGCCGTGTGATGCGAATATGCATTCTGGCACGTGTGTCCTTATTGCGGAAGCCGTGAATCTCTAAAATGAGGAAAGCATCACTTTTATTTGGGTTAAAAATCAAAATACTGAACCCCAAGCCATAAGGCATTAAACCATAACTGAGTTTACCTAACCGTTTTTCATCACGGATGGATGCTAATCTCTTTAATGTTTCTTGGATTTCATGCGGCATTGATTGATTATTCTGCTCAACAACCCCTTCATCAAGGTGTTTTTGGAGGATTGTAACAGCAAGTTGTTCATCTGGGTTTTGAATAAGGATACGTAGGTGACCATTTGGGTTTTTGAGGATTTTATCTTTGATGACACCGAGATTATCCCCTCTTAAGAGGTTAGCGGCAGATGGTGCATAAACCCAAAGTTCTTGAACATTGGCAAGGGTATCACTTAGTTTTGGTAAATCTTGCCGGTCGTTAAGGAAGTGGTCTAAACTAGCAGTGCCGTCTTGTTCTGGACGAGTAAGGTTGAAAACCAACAAACCAAGTGCAGCTAAAATCGCGCTCATCTTGAGATCATTTGAGACAACATCATCAAACAAGCCCAAAACAGCAAAACCTAATGCAGCAAAGGCAATAACATATTTTTCAATATTGTTCAGTTCAAGCAGATCATTGAAGATGCGTGATAAGGTTTTTATGATATTTGCCCACAAATTTTTATTTTTCTCCCTAGTTATAAGACAGGGGGCGGTTGTTGCTTGATTGCCCGAATCCCCATCCACAACATCATAGCCATGCCTATTATAGCACCAATCATCACAGGGAGCCGCCACCACGGTGATTGCCCAGTAGTGGGGAGTGCCTCTATATCGAGATTAAAGCCAAGTTGTGTGAGCGTGGCATCGTTTTCAAGCGTTGTTTCAGGATCGTTGGTATAAATTGGAGAGAAGTTACTACCCGTTATCACTCCTTGATTACTAATTACCGTAACGTTAGGCTGCAAATCTTCATTGATTGTCACTTGATAGACAATAACAATTTGCTGCCCTGGGGGAATATCCGGCAAAGGAAGATCAACTTGATCTTGTGCAGCTGTGGGTATACTGATCAGTAAGAAAAGCATCAAGATAATGAGTTGTTTCATGATAATCTCTCCAAAAGTTATTAGAGGGTTGAGAAGAGGGAAAATCCCCCTTCACTATTGTTATGCTCTATGGTGTTGCATCGTTGCATGTGCCGACCGCAGCCCCAGCACTAATTGTCGAAGCCCCTGACATACCAGGGTTATCAGCTAAAACAGCGGCAACTGTTGTACCATTTTCCACAAGTAAATTGCCACCTGCCGGCTCATTTAAGAAGAAGCCGTTATTCGTTGTATTTGGTCCACCACCATCATCATTAAAATCAACACAGAACGTCGCTGGGTTGCCGCCGGACCCTGCTTGAACATAAATTGTTTCAAATCCACCGGCACCGTTGCTGAAGTCGCCATTAGTTGTCACCCAATCAACACGCCCCTGCCCACGTGAATACATTTCAACAGCATCTAAGCTAGAGTTAGGCGCATTGACATCGACGTTATCCCATAAAATACGTATGTTAGTTGCTGCGGTAGTGCCGTCATGTGTTACGATCACAGCGGAAGAGGTTCCAGTATTGGCATATGTGCTATTTGTCATGGCGATGTCAACATCACCGCTTGACCACGAATTTAACCCCTGAACCGAGAAGGCAGTCGCCGTTACACCAGAGACCGAGTTGTTATTTGCCTGTAACCGCAAACCAGATGTTTCATCAATGATGATGCCAATTCCTCCGGGGGCATCGTTATCTGAAATCGTGTTGTTATGGATTGTGTTCGTTTGAGTGCGAGCATTTGTATTTTGGTTCAGGTTAATGAGGATAGCTGTGCCTTGCCCATCGCCGAAATTGTTAAACACATTGTTATTGATATTAAAGGCAACATTTCCCGTCATACCAACACCGCCAGAGGCAACTTCAACACTGCTTTGCCCAGCTGTTAAGGGCGTATTAAATGTATTGCCAGTGATTGTGGTGGTTACCGTTCCATTTGTTGTTGAGCTGTTTTGTGTGATGATGGCTTTACCAAAAACGTTGGTGAAAGTTGATCCGTTAATCACCTCAACAGTGATATTTGAGTTATCAACTGTATATTGAGCAATGCCCCCGCCTAATACCCGCCCGGCACCACCGTCAAAATCGACGCTATCAAAGCTGAAGATAGCAATCGGAGTTGTGAACACCCCATCATGTAGGATATTGACCGCCAAAGGACGCTGCCCCGGAACTGTGCCAGAGCCGAAGTTAGTAATTGAGCCACCGTTCATATCAATTCCAGTGCTGTTATAGGATTGAATGCCCGCCGTACCTGTTGTGCCAACCCCTTTGTTGATAAGGACATTATTCAGTGTTAGCACACCAGAGTTGCGCCAATCAAATCCGTCATCGGCGATATTAGAAATGGTGCCGCCGTTAATTGTTAAACCACCAGACGCATTAGAGGCATAGACAGCATCCCCGTTACCACTGTTATCATTGGGGAAACTGCCGTTACCGACTGTCACAAATGTTTCACCGGAACCAGCAGACCCTTGATCAATATTCAGCATATCAAAATCTACCAATGGTGTCACTGTTAGCAATGCAACGGCAGGTGGATTAACCCCATTTGGATTATTGACAGTCGTGTTACCAAAGTTGACTGATGTACTAGTTACGTTATTCAGCCGGATGCCTGTATCGCTGCGGTTAGACACTGTAAGCGTTGATCCATCACTTATATCGATATTGGTTGTACTTACGCTATCCAATAAAATACCGTTGGTGCTACCGCCGAGCATATTCACTGATGTTGCATCTTGTACGCGGAACAAACTCCCGGCAGTGTTTTGTAAACGAATACCGAAGGACGGCGCATTAACAGCAGAACAAGTAGCTACGTCAATATTTATAACACTTGCACCGACAATATCCACACAAGCCCCATTGGTCGCGCTTAAGCCTGCTGCGACATGTGTAATGTTGATCTGCCCGGTATGTCCATTAACCTGAAGAGCATCGCCATTTGTGGTAGACAACCCTAGTCCAGTTAAGTTTAAGCCTAAATTAACCGCACCACCACTCACATTGATAGCATCGTTTACACTAGCAATCTCTGTGAGGGTAGCTGATAAACTACCATTGACATTGCCCAAGAGAATGCCAACAGATGGTGCAGATGAGGTAGATAAACTAGTAAATGTCGCATTTAATGTGCCACCATTCGCAATACGTAATACATCGCCTGTACCAATAATTCGACTTTCAGAAATAGTTAAGTTGCCCACACTGCTTGTACCAGTATTGATCATGCCATAGCCAGCTGTGTTACCCACTTCGATACCAAGCAGGGTGTTATTTGTGTTGAGCGTTATGCCATTGCCTGCAGGATTGGTAATTTGTGCCCAATCATTTGCGTTACCTGTGGTATTATAAGAAACCGGCACACTGATTGGTGAGAGTGTGATACCAGATAATGATCCACCACCAAACAAGGCACCCGTAGCACCCTGCCCAATGACCCGTTGCCCTTGAACAAGTTGAAGATTGCCAGTGTAGACTAAGCCATTATCTGCAATGAATAAAACACTGTTATTGATAACTGATCCACTATTGTGTTCTGCAATGGTTTGGAACGGATTAGACAGAGAACCATCCCCGCCTGGAGATGCTGTATCATCCATGAAATAGATCATGTCTGAGATTTGAAGTGTGACATCACAGTTGGTTGTAACAGAACCAAAGCCGTTAGTGATTTGATAGGAAAATGTATCATTGATACCCGTGACACCAGTAGGAGGTGTATAAGTAAATTCGCCATTGTCTTGCATAGAAACACTACCACCGTTGGTTGTGGTACCAATGTATGGTGGTGTTGTATCACCGCTGCCGACAATGGTTGTGACCGTAATAAAATCGCCTGTGTCGTTGTTCAAAACCCCTAAATAAGCATTGGCACCAGTATCATCTATTGTTGTATCAATCGGAATATTGCCTGTAACTGGGTACGGACCATCAGGCGTACAAACAGGACGTTCACCAAAAGCAAAAGTCACGGTTGCTGGTGTTGGGTCTGTACCAATGCTATTTGCTAAAATGTAATCAAATTCAAGCAAGCCCACAAAGTCATTCGGCGGGGTGATATTCACCAAGCCAGTAGCAGTAATTTCAATTGATCCTGTGCCGCCGATTGTAAATGCACCACCCCCAATTGTCTTATTACCGGCATCTGGCGTGCCTGCCAAAATAACATTATTGATTATATCTGCGGGAAGATCAGTCAGAGCGTTTGGTATACCAAGACTATCATTGGTAGTGACATCTACAACACCTGTTGATGAGGTATTGATTGCAAGATGGAAGTTGGTGCTGCCCGGAGCACTCGTACCACCTAAAACAGTCGCATCTGTATCATCGATGCCATCCGGTGCAGCTCGAATAAGAATCGTCACAGTCGCAACATCTGCGCCGGCACTATTGGCAATTTCATAGTCAAATCGATATTCTGCACCAAGCACGCCGCCCGCTGTCGCATCAATTGTAATGGTGCCATCCGCCGCAATATTGACAACTACCCCACCAGAGGATGGAATCGTGTAATTGTTTCCAACCAAAACGGTGCTGCCGCCACCGATACCGCCGACATCAGCATAACGAGTGACAGTTGCATCATCATAGACATTAGGAAGTGTGTAATCATCATTGCTTTGCCGGATGCCAGCCGCAGCAGTGGAAGTAAAACTTGTTCCGGCATTTACGGTATAGGCAGGCGTGCCCGGTGCACCATCATCAACAGCTGTTGGTAGGTTAAAAACATCAATCGTCACAGTCGCAATATTACTTTGCCCCTGTGCATTGGTTAGTTGGTATTGGAAGGTAAATTGCCCCCAAGTTGTCGCCCCATTTAGCGTCATTGAGCCATCATTATTGAGTGTGAGTGATCCACCAGCAAAAGAAACCGTCGCCCCACCAAGGTTATCAGTGACACTTCCTCCTAAATTTCCCCCACCAAACGTTAGTGAAGTAAATGGGGGTGTGCCGGGGTTGTCTGCCCCGCTGCCATTATCTGCTGTGACATTCCCCGCAAGGTTGCTGCCAACAACGACAGAGAATGTATCATCATTGGCAATAGGGGTTTGAACAATATCAATGGTAACAGTAGCAACTGAGCTGCCGGATGAGTTGGTAATTTGATAATCAAAATCGTATGTTCCGGGGGTAACTCCGCCAACAGATGCATCAACAGTTAAATTGCCAGATGCATCAATTGTGACTTGAAAATTCCCTAATGGATGTGTGTAAGTGCCTGGTGCAGCAACTTGGCTTGTTCCACCAATATCACCAGTATCAGCATAAAAGTCTACGACGGCAGGCGGTGCGCCTAATGCATCATTGGTGATAACGTTATTGCTGCTATCAACCGTCCCAATCGCGACGGTAAAGCTATCAGGGGCAGCTACAGGTGGGTCGTTGATATAAATTTCAACAGTCGCCTGGGAGGTGGCAATACCATTGTCAATGATGTAATCAAAGGTAAAAACACCTGGTGTTGTTGGATTAACAAGATCAAATGATCCATCAACATAAACAGTCAGTGTTCCACCAGCAAATGGACGACTGCTAGCTGGAGAACGATCTACTAATGGGGAGGCATCTCCCCCACCCCACAAGGTGAGTGTAGCAGCAGGTGTTCCTAATGCGTCATTATCAAGCAGTCCTGTTCCAGCAGGGACATTGAGTGTGATTCCTGCATCTGTACTGTATTCACTGCCAGAACCGAGTGTTGCTAATGTGTCATCCGTTGCAAAGGGGAAATCCCCAAATGTAATATCAATTTGAGCGATGTCTGTGGTCGCGTTTCCGGCTTGGATTTGATAAAAAATCGTGACAGTCCCTGTGCCTGTTGTGCCGTTGGCAGTAATGGAGATGTTTCCGCTGGAGTTAATGGTTACATCAATCGTCCCGCCGCCTGGAGCAGGGAATGTTCTAACTGTTACCCCATCTGCGGAGTAGGTATTGACGTTAGCGATAGAATCACCAAAGCTGATCACTTGTAAGGGTGCTTGCCCAGCATCGTTTGTAATAATATTGCCTACTGTTGTTCCGCCGTTCGGCACAGTCAAAGAATCATCAATTGCATCTGCATTAATGGGTGTGGGTGAAGCAGGTGGTTGGCTAATTCCGCAATTAACAAGGTCTGTACCAACAGGTGGAAAAACTTGAATGGAACCAGGGATTAAACTTGTATTCGGATCAATTTCAGCAAAATAGTTAGGATTAGATGCCGTGTCCGGTCCGCAGTTGATAATGGTCACTGTATACTGAATGACATCACCGGGGTCTGCCAACCCGTCGCGATTTTGATCAACGATCAATGTATCGGTATTGGTTGCAGTTAGATTCACCCCAACCTGAGCAAAAGCAAAAACAGCTATCACGGCAAAAAAGATCGCTGCTAAAAAATAAAAAACTGCACGACGATTGACAGACATAGCATTCCCCAAAATATTACTTTTTGTAAAAAATAATAACACGACTAATTAAAAATTACCTCATATTGCATACCTGTTGAATGTGGACCAAGCGGTACTATAAACAAATGAAGAACCCCCAATGCTGAATGTTCTAAGGGATAAGTGCCCTGTTGAAGATATATATCGGTGCGCTCATGCTCTAATGTGAGAGAAAACGATTGTCTGTTATTATGACTTTGAGTCACAATCGGCTGTGCAGAGATCAATGTTAAGGGGTAT
>RFHA01000160.1 GCA_003696565.1 Chloroflexota bacterium | reverse complement strand
CTCAGCAAGCTCAGCGGATTAGTTCTTGTACCAATTGTAGCACTCACAGCCATATATATTGCCTATCGAGATCAAAACTGGCGTGGATTGTTTGTTCTAGGCGGATTAATGGCAAGCTTTTGGTTACTGATTGCTGGGTGGTGGTATGCTCGCAACCTCATGCTGTATGATGAGCTATTTGGCACAGAAATGATGCTAAACGTATTCGGTCGGCGCAGCGGATACAACTTCCAGACTTTCCTAGATGAACTGCAGGGGTTACATTGGTCATATTGGGGGGTATTCGGCTGGTTTAATTTATTAATTAATCCAGTTTGGTTTTATCACTTCTTTGATATGTTATTGGTGACAAGCTTAGTTGGATTGATTTTATTTATCCGACAACAAAAGCGGGAAACAACTGTTCAACTTGGGATACTTATCCTATTATTTGGTGTTGGTTTTGCTGCGTTTCTTCAATGGACAGCGCAAACAAGTGCCTCCCAAGGGCGGCTATTATTCCCGTTTAACGCAGCTATTGTACCGTTAATTGCATTCGGTTTGTTTTTTCTACGACGATTTTGGCAGGGGGTATCTATAATCATGCTGATTATGGCTAGTGTGATTCCTTTTAGCGTGATACGCCCAGCATATAATCCACCCCCATCATTTGACGTATTACCTACTCATGCAGCTGACAGTTCGATTCAATTTGGTGACGCAGTTGCACTTATTGGATACGAGTTGCCACTTAAACGTGTTTCTGTCGGTGATTGGGTTGATGTAACCTTGTATTGGCAAATACTTAAGCCCACTGACCGTGATTATAGTTTAAGTTTAGCACTGATTACATCTGATCAACAGGTTATCAGCAAGTTAGATACACTGCCTGGTGGGGGAGTACTTCGAACCAGTTTATGGGAACCTGGTATGCGTTATCAAGAGAATTATTCAATTCAGATTGAACAAAAACCCAACGTGAATACCTCACCATTATTTCTGCAAATCAGTTATTTTGATTTTTTCAGTAATGAATACCTACAAGCCTATACCAATGGAAACCCACTTCCTGCTGTCCTGCTTAATGCTGGGGGAATTGTTGTAGAAAATCACCCGCTTGACCTAACTGGCATCACGATATTTCATACGCCTATCTCATTTGGAGAAACAGTCTTGTTGCAAGGATGCGCTTGGGAAAGCGACCAGTTGCGCTTATTGTGGGAAAGCACCAGTACATTCTCAACTGATTATCGCGTATTTGTACAAATATGGGAAGATAGTACAATCATTGCACAGGGAGATGCACCACCCGATTTGCCAACACGTTATTGGTTACCTGGCGAGC
Source organism: Chloroflexota bacterium (assembly GCA_003696565.1). GTDB lineage: Bacteria > Chloroflexota > Anaerolineae > Aggregatilineales > Phototrophicaceae > DAOTWY01. The sequence continues at coordinate 47,701 of RFHA01000160.1, read as the reverse complement.
GATATATTACTACTCACCAAGTAACCACCTCACCAACAAGTGAAGTCCGTATCGGATGGTATGATCCAATCAGTGGTGTGCGCCTTAATACAAACCGCCCGGATAATGCTTATATGCTTACCCGTTGTCATTAAATAGATGCGGCGCATTTTTGCGAACGGTGCTTTCACCTAATTTATCTACCAATTTTTTGCGCAGTTTTGGTGTTTCTTCCGCCCATTTGCTTTGTAGCTGCTCTTTGCTAGCGCGGCGACCATCACCAGCATGAGTCAACATCCCACCTGCCACACTCGGCGCAGATGTGATCACACGTGCCACGGGCGTGTGCCCGCAAGCTGGGCAAGCAGGCGCATCAACATTCATGCTGTGTCGCGCTTCAAACCGGTGTTCACATGCGGGACATTTATAATCATATAACGGCATAGACATCCCTCCTTGCAAATAAATGTCATTCTTCTGCATGGATTTCCAACAAAACTACATCGGCTTGCACCGTATCCCCTACCTGGAAATAAATTTTATCTACCCGACCGTGATATGGTGCAAGAATACGATGCTCCATCTTCATCGCTTCTAAAGCCATTAGCACATCCCCCTGCTGTACTTCTTGCCCAACTTCCACATTAACACGGATCACCTGCCCTGGCATAGGGGCGCGGAGTGATCCTTCTGCAGCTACCCCTTCCCCAGGCACGGGAAGTGGCGTTTGCCATGTCAATTTATACGCCTGACCATCCACATGCACCCAAACATCATCTTGCTGCATGACGACAAGCACCACCTGACGCAGACCATCTAAAACAATCGTCCAATAACGATCTTTACAGCTTATAATATGGACGTGATATTCAACATCATTCATACGTGCAAGGTATGTATCGTCGCGTGCCGGTGTGAGGAAAATCTCACACGACTCATCAGCATAGATAAATGTATGCTTCACCGGGCGGAAAGCGTTATTACGCCAATAACCTTGTGTACCCCCTTTAGCGATTGCTGCTGCAATCCATGCCACCGGTGGTGGTGTCTCATCAGTCACCATCAACTCAGGATGCTGGTCTAAAAAAGCAGTACTAATATCACCAGACAAATGCCGTTTATGTGTAAGCACACGCCGCAAAAAACTGATGTTATGTCTTAATCCAAGCAATCGTGTCTGGCTTAAGGCATAATCCAACCGCCGGATTGCTTCGTCGCGTGTTTCTGCCCAAGCAATTACTTTAGCAATCATCGGATCATAATACGTACTGATACGATCTCCTGAACGAATGCCTGAATCAAACCGCACGTCACTATCCGGCTCGGAATAATGCAACACATCACCAATAACCGGCAAGAAGTCATTGGCAGGGTCTTCTGCATAGACTCGCGCTTCAATAGCGTGTCCCAACCGTCCAATTTCTACGTTCGGCAGTGGGTTTCCTTCAGCGACAGCAATCTGCCAACGCACCAAATCCAGCCCGGTAATCATCTCGGTCACAGGATGTTCAACCTGTAAACGGGTGTTCATCTCCATAAAATAGAACTGTTTATCTGCATCCAGCAAAAACTCCACCGTTCCCGCGTTGACATACCCTAATTGCTGCCCAATACTCACCGCTACATCACACATCCGGCGACGCAAGTCATCATCTAAGGCTGTAGATGGTGTTTCTTCTATGATTTTTTGATGACGGCGTTGGATGCTACATTCACGTTCCCACAAAGCGATCACATTACCATGATGATCGCCAAAAATTTGAATCTCAATGTGGCGGGGGTTTTCGATGAGTTTTTCTAAAATTAATGTGTCATCTCCGAACGCTTGCTTTGCCTCGCGCCGGGCAATCTCTAAGGCGGCAGGCATAGCATCCGCAGAATCAACACGCCGCATTCCTTTACCCCCGCCACCAGCCGAGGCTTTCACCATAATCGGATACCCAATTTCATCTACTGCTGCCAACAACGTATCATCATCTTGCGCTTCACCAGAATAGCCAGGCACAAGCGGTACACCTTGCAACATGAGCTTTGCTTCCCGCTTTTTCCCCATCGCCTCAATGGCTGCGGGTGGCGGACCAATCCAGGTTAGCCCTGCATCAATCACTGCCTGAGCAAAAGTCGGATTTTCCGCCAAAAACCCATACCCTGGATGAACAGCATCCGCGCCAGTACGCTGGGCTGCTTGTAGCAATTTTTCAATGTTAAGATAACTTTCTGTTGCTGGGCTAGCACCGATGTGTACCGCTTCATCAGCTAATTCAACATGCAATGCATTGGCATCCGCATCAGAATAAACCGCAACCACACGAATGCCCATCGCATGGCAAGTACGTGTAATTCGGCAAGCGATCTCTCCACGATTGGCAATTAAGATTTTGCGAATCATGCTTCCCCTCCTTCTGCCCAGGCAGGTTTACGTTTTCGAATGAACGCTATCATACCCTCCTGCCCAGATTCACTACGGCGCAATTCATCTAATTTCTTTGCCCGATATTCAGCTGTTGTATCCCCATCAACTGCTCTAAAGATTAATTCTTTACACATGGCTAAAGCCTGTGGACTGCATTGGCGGATGTCCTCCAAAATCGACTGAATAGTTGCATCCAGTGCTTGCGGCTCTGCTACATCATGTACCACACCATAACGTACCGCTTCCAGACCAGAAAACCGTCCGCCGGTAAGCATTAATTTACGGGCTTCTGTTAATCCCATTCGTTGGATCACATACGGTGAGATCAAAGCCGGAACAATCCCTAACCGCACCTCTGGTAAACCGAATTTGGCATCCGTACTAGCAATCGCAATATCAGAAACGCAGACCAAACCAAAACCGCCGCCCATCGCCGCACCTTCCACCCGTGCCACCACAACTTGCGGCGCACGCTCCACCGCTTGCAACATCCGGTCAAATTCAGCAGTACGGGTACTTCCGTCATCCTGTGGGTTGGCAAACGATTCTTGCATCTCTTTAATATCGCCACCGGCACAAAAATGTCCGCCAGCTCCAGCCAAAATAACCGCCCTTATAGTACGGTTTTCACGGATTGAGTTAAAAAAATGTAATAAATCCTGTACCATTTGCTGATTCATGGCGTTGCGGACTTCAGGGCGATTCAAAGTCACATAAGCAAACGGTTGTTTTAATTCGATTGCTAAAGTTTCGTAAGTCATTTATTTTCCTCTTTTATTCCATATATAATATGCTGTTTGCCGCCAGAACATAGGTCTTTCCATCACCATAAACAGAATAGTTATCCCCTTCATCAGCATTGACCTGATCGGGGAATACACGCAGCACATGCCCTGATTCAAATCGGATAATCAGGTCATAACCCGGCAAACTGACAACAGCATCCTGTACAACATCCCCCTTTAATTGAGCTAACCCTTGTTTGATTGTTTTGGTTGTGTTCATCCAAGAACAAATCACACTATCCAAACCATCCAATCGCCAGGGACATTCTTCAAGATACACAATAATCTCCCCACGATAAACACGCTCTTCTGGTGTGATTTTGAAATTTACATGTACAAGATGCTCATCGCGTTCAATTTTTTCCCCAAAGTGTAAATTCGCTAATGAACCAACACCGCTAACAATCACGCTCCAGCAAGGCATCCCCCGCAAACGAGAGACCAACGCTAGAAAAGCCTGTGTTGCATCCATCAATCCTCCCAAGGCATATATAACAAGATACCTGCTAATGACTTACCCAGCCCATCAATCCGTAGGGAGCGCGTGCCGCCGCCATCTAGCGCATCATATAGCACGAAATTCAATGCCTCAATATTATCCATTTCATAGCGCACCACTTCTCCCTTCACCAAATCCCCCAAATATGCTTTCACCTTATCAGCAGTCAACTTTGCCTTGATTTCCTGATACGCTTCTGGTGAACGCGCAATCACACTTAAATTAGCGATATTACCTTTATCGCCAGCCCGCCCGAATGCTAAATCATACAGTCGTTTCATCAAAACCACCTTTGTACTCAAACCACCATATAATCAATTTGTGGCATAATATGCTCACGCCCAACTAATGTTGGGAAAAGCCCTAAAATGATCCGCGCATCTCCGCTGATCGTCGTGCCGGAAATACTCATCCCCGCCGGACCGCTTAAGCCATTCGTCATCATCCGCCGAACAGCTGTTTTGAGCGTCCCCTCATCCGGTGCAGTGAACATCACCCGAACAATCACCTCCAACGGATCAGGCGGCAGTTCTGCCACAGAGCCGAACAGGCTGTTGATCCCCAAATAATGATATTCCACACGCTGAATCGGCAACCCTTCCCAAGTTTTTTCAATCATGCGCTTCATTTGTTCTACTTTACGCCAAGCCTCTGGGCAGCCAATTGTGAAGATCAACTCACGCATATAACCCTCTACACGCCCAATATTGAGCTTGAGCTTTTCTGGGCGTGGTTTACCTGTTACACCACAAACCCGCACCTGATTCTCCCCAACATCTTCCAGCGTCAGTGTGGTAAAATTAGCTACTACATCCGGCGTAATATAATTTGCTGGGTCATGCACTTCATAAAGCAGTTGCTCTTTCACCGTGTTAACATTCACAATCCCCGGCATCCCCGGTGTTTTGGTGATGATAAAACGCCCGTCTGCCTCTACATGCGCAATTGGATACCCTAAATGCGGTAAGTCCGCCGGATCAATTTCGTCAATGACGGCTAAACTGTTACCCCCAACCACCTGCCCAGTACACTCCAGCAAGTGCCCACACACAATGCCAGACGCTAATCGATCCCAGTCATCCCATGCCCAACCATAATGTGCAATCAATGGCGCAAGATATAACGCAGGGTCTGCTACTCGTCCAGTAATGACAATATCCGCACCAGCTTGTAACGCCTCAACAATCGGCGCAGCCCCTAAATAAACATTGGCATTCACCAAAAAGCCGCCGCTATCTAAATCCAACGGATCACCTGTTTCCAAATGTGTTAATGGTTCACCGGCAACTTTAAGGTCAGCTAACTTAAACGTCACATCGTCACCAGTCACCGCGGCAATCTTCACCCCATGCAAGCCAAGTTTTTCCGCTGTTTGGCGCACCATTTCAGCCGCACCCAATGGGTTTAAACCACCCCCATTTGTAATAAGCGGAATTTTACGCTTGAAGGCTTCTGGCAAAATTTTATTTGCAATAATATTCAGGTCAAACGTGTAGCCACGACTGGGGTCTTTCAAACGATCTTTTTGTAAAATCGCTAGTGTGAGTTCAGCTAACGCTTCAAAACACACCACATCCACATGCTCGCCTAAAATCATCGGCAAAGCTCGGGTTACGTCGTCACCGTAAAATCCCTGTGCAGAACCAATTCGATATACCATTGAAAAAATCCTTTTGAAAAATACACACAGAGAGTATAACGTGTGTATATGAGGATTTGTAGAAAATCACAAAAAAAGACACGCTGATAATCAGACGTGCCTTTTGAAAATACGAAAATTAAAAATTTTTATCCACCAATGCGACCAGTTGCCAGCAACAGCGCAATTCCTAAAATAGCAACATTCATAAATAAAAACATAGAAATAAACATGCGTTCCATCGGGGTCATCCCAAGAAAGAGCGTCGTGCCACTGTCAGAAATCTCTGTGACAATTTCCTCATCTTCATCCTCTAAGTCATAGCCTTCATCTGCTGCCCGTCTTAGCTCGTCAAAATCGACCATTTTTGCGCCCTTTCTTTATGCTTCCCGTGTCCATTATTTTAGCATAAAACACATCGCCATCTAAATTAACGATTAGCTAAAATTGATAACACCACAGCCCAATAATTGATACGAAATTTATTAACTCGCACGCAGCCATTCGTCCCCCACCAACCGGAACAAAACCTGATACTCCACATCATTCAGGCGGACAGTCGCCACAAGCTGCGGTGCGCCATCTGGCGAGGGATAAGTCCCCTGAACAAGCGTTACAGTTGGTGTTTGAGCCAATGCCCCTTGATTCAGACGATCCAAAGCCGCCTGTTGCATTTCAGGCGTATTAACATACAAGGCAAAAACACCTGTTGAATTGCCCTCTTGAATATAACGATTCTCTAGCCCTAAGCGGAATGTGAAATAATCACGCCAATCAACTAGCGATTGATCCAGCGATGTACCGGTTATCTGCGATAAAACTGCAATACGATTATCCGCTATAACCGCCTTCAACAATTGCCCTACTGCTGCATCATCATAAAGTGTTGCTAACGATGAGATAAAATACGTACCAGTATCCACCTGCGTAAAACGCCCCAACAGCCAGGCAATGATTGATTGCTGAACAAATGCCGCATCCGTGGTTGCTTCTGCCCACTGTGACCCAGAAGCTATTAATACCAAACGCTCCGCAATAATTTGCCCTATCTCATTTCTCAACTGTGGTGAAAATGGCATATCCGAACGCGCCCGGCTGATATAAGGTGAAATAACACGCAACAACCATTGATCCCCAGCATCCCACCCATTAGTTGGTACACCACTCGGCTGAATAGATACCGTGATCGGCTGTAAAGCGGTACAATCCAACGCCCGGCAACCAAGCTGAATCCACTCATCCAGCGTGCTCCCCATAGAACGCCCAAATTCTGCATCAACACCCAGATAGTTCACATCGACATATTGCCCATCATACACCCCTGGTGCCCCCCAAAACGTATAATCTGGTGGGACATGCCGCCAACCACCTTCTGTTGGTCGTCCGGTTAATTCGTCAATATCTTCATCGTATCGCCAATAAAACCAAATCCGTGTATATGGCACTCCGTCGATAATCTCTTGCACTGCCACCCGCGCACGCGGATCATCAATCTCAATATCAAGAATTTGCCCAGTGAGCTGTGTCGTTTCTGAGCGATACAAAATCTCCTGATATGTGTTAAATTCAGCGCGTTGTTGTGCTTCCCAGGCATCGGTTGCGCTACGTTGGATGCGCAAAAAAGCATTGATGTCACCAATTCGTAATGCAGTGATCTCAGCCTCTACCGTATCACGCAGGGATGTCTCTAGGCGATTATTCGCTTCATCAATCACCGTCTTAATTCCCCAAAAAGCACCCACAATTACCCCCGCAAAGCCTAAAATAGCCAACAGCAAGTTTAACCGCGCCCGTCGCCGCTGTCGCTTAGTTGCTGGGTCTTCCCCTAGGGTTCTCGTACTCGTCTTTTCCGTCTCAACTTCCCAATCCAGTCGTATTCCCATACTGCAAAAACCTTATAACCTATTAGCTAGATGCTCTTTACAAAGCGATAATACCCTCATAAATCCAATTGGTTTTTGGCGAACATTCATAATCATTAAGTCATTAATATATCGCCGGCGATAATCGTATGCAGCATACCAGCTCCATCCCGCACGAGTAACGCCCCATCTCGGTTAACCGCTTCTGCCCGTCCACTGATGCCATTCACAACAACCATTTGTCCTAACGTATCTAAGCGAGATTTCCATGCCTCAAACAGTTCTGGTGTACCCAACCGCATTGCCCAAAAATCCACCCGCTGAAGCAAGGTTTGAATTAATTGAACACGATCAACTGTCCGCCCTAAAACTGGTTCGATGCTAATTGCGGTGTATTCTAAATCCGTGCCAGTAAAATCAACACGGACATTAACCCCCATGCCTAACGCCACCCCCAACAGCCGATCACCGTCCCAGGCAGCTTCCGGTAACACACCACACACTTTACGCCCCTGCAAGCGAACATCATTGGGCCACTTAATTGTTACATCTTGCATACCCAATGAATCCAGCATATCCGCAATTGCCAACGCACCCAACATAGTGATATGTTTCATCCCGCTTGGTATTGGCTTCAAAATCACGCTTAATGCCAAGGCAACCCCTGGTGGGGTGTGCCAAACACGTCCTTGCCTCCCTCGCCCTTTCAACTGTTCATCACAAATAACTGCCGCACCAGCTTCCGCGCCATCACGCAACCATGCCAAAGCAATATCCTGCGTACTATCCACTTGGGGATAGTATCGGAATGGGCGATCTTGCAACGCTTGTTGTAATTGTTGTTCGGTCATCATTATGTTTTACTCATCATTTCGCGCGGTTTATTTTACCATTGATGACCGGTGCTTGTAACCAACGCTTACCCTATGTACAATCAAACAAAAGTTTTTGAAATAAGGACATTTATAGATGACAAATAAGCATTCTCGTGATGTCGTTATTCTAGGTAGCGCACGCACCCCACAAGGGCGGTTTTTAGGGGCGTTATCTAGCTTTACGGCTGCTGAATTAGGAACTATCGCTGTCCGTGCTGCTGTTGAACGCAGTGGTATCAACGGTGAAGATGTCAATGAAGTCATTATAGGAAATGTGGTGAGTGCCGGTGTTGGGCAAGCACTCCCGCGCCAAGTAAGCATTGCAGCCGGGTTACCAAACACCGTTGGGGGGGTATCGGTTAATAAAGTTTGCGGCAGTGGATTAAAAACCGTCATGCTGGCATCTAGTGCTATTAAAGCTGGTGATGGTGAGTTATTCATCACCGGCGGTGTTGAAAGTATGAGCCGCGCCCCGTACCTAAACGACTCCATCCGCATGGGTAATAAATACGGTCATGTCCAGTTGCGTGATTCGCTTCAAACTGATGGCTTGTGGTGTCACTTATGTGATTGGGGTATGGGTAACGCCGCAGAGTTCATCGCCCGCCAAATGGAGCTTAAACGGGAGGAACTAGATGAATTTGCCTATCGCAGTCATCAGTTAGCCCATCAGGCAACACAGGCAGGTAAATTCAAGGCGGAAATTGTGCCTGTTGTGGTTAAAACCCGTAAGGGTGATATCACCATTGATACCGATGAAGCAATCCGCCCAGATACCACATTAGACGCTCTTGCCAAGCTCAAACCTGCCTTTGAAGAAAACGGTGTTGTCACTGCAGGGAATGCCCCCGGTATGAATGATGGGGCTGCTGCCTTGGTTGTCTCCAGCCGTGATTATGCTGAAAAACATGGGCATCAACCAATCGCACGAATCGTCGGTTACGGTCAAGCTGCTGTTGAACCCGCCTGGATTTTCTACGCACCCGTCAAAGCGGTGCCTATTGCCCTAGCCAATGCCGGGTGGACAGTTGAGGATGTTGATCTCTTCGAGATTAATGAGGCGTTTGCCTCTCAAGTGCTTGGAGATTTAAAAGGATTAGCACGTGATGGGCACCACGTTCCGTTAGAAAAAGTCAATGTAAACGGTGGCGCAATTGCCTTAGGGCATCCGCTGGGTGCATCCGGTGCGCGTGTACTCATTACCCTCATCCACAATTTACAAGATCGCGGGTTAAAGCGTGGTGTAGCCGCCTTATGCCTGGGTGGTGCAGAAGCCGTCGCGCTAGCGGTTGAGTTGGAATAAAGCCTACATTATGTTGGGGCGGTACACAACATACCGTTCCAACATATGCATCAAATTGCAAGTTGCAACAGAACAAAAAGCTAATGACTTCATTTGATAGAGCAGTTGAATTTTACGACGAGACGCGCGGTTTTCCACCAGGTGTTGAAAACCAAATTGCAAAAACCATCCAGCAAGTTGGGCACTTAACTAAAAACAGCCTGATCGCTGAAATTGGCATCGGTACAGGGCGCATTGCCTTACCACTTGCACACTTGGTAAAAGCCATCCATGGGGTGGATTTATCCAGTGGTATGTTACACAAACTGCGCCAAAAACAGCACAATGAGCCTGTTTACGTTGTGCAAGGTGCCGCGGAACATTTACCCTACCCCGCACAAACCTTTGACGCTGTTATCGTGGTGCATGTGTTTCATCTTGTTCAAGATTTAGACCGTGTACAACAAGCGTTGCGCCGTGTCTTAAAACCACAAGGTATATTAATCCATTGTTGGAATACTAATGATCCAACATTCGGGGAACTCCGTCGTATCGGATATGAAGCAGCCCACGGCAAGCCACAAGATCAATCCCAATGGGAAAAAGCACGCAAATTTCATCAAATTTACAATTGGCAGGAAACCCAGCGGCAAACTTTCACCTATTACAAACAACAATCTCCAGCGGATTTTGTAGCGAAGTTTAAAGAACGGATTTGGTCAAACACGTGGAGTTGGACAGATGAGCAAATCAGCTGCGGCGTTATGGCAATGCAAGCCGTAATCAACAAACAATACGATGACCCAACGCAACCCATCACAGAAGCACATGAGCTTTATGCTGTTGCCTTTCGCCCAAAATAAACTAATCAACTTTCAAGAGGAATCAGCCCCGCTATATCTAACGATAAATTAACAGTCTGATACGGTTTATCCGCCCGCAACGTCAGCATGACATCATCCGCCACACGGACTTTTAAGCGATACGCTCCCCCTAAAAACACCCTCTCCACCACTTCACCAGTTAAATCCCCACCCAGTTTGATATGATCAGGATGCAATAAAACAAATGGTGTTTGCACCCGATGATTCAAATAGCGCGCCACCCATGATGCTGGCACAATGTTATTCATCCCCAAAAATTGCGCCACAAACACTGTTTTAGGCTGTTGATAAAGCTCTTGAGGATTAGCCACTTGCTCGATTTTCCCAACGTTCATCACAGCAACACGATCTGCAATCGCAAAGGCTTCTTGTTGATCATGTGTGACGTAAATAGCAGTTAACCCAAGTCGTTGGATAATATCACGCAGTTCCACCACCAACCGCTCACGCAGAGCAGCATCCAAAGAACCAAGCGGTTCATCCAACATCAACAAGCGTGGATTAGGTGCCAAACTACGAGCTAATGCCACACGCTGCTTTTCCCCACCAGAAAGCTGGCTGACATCCCGCTTTTCAAACCCGGATAAGCCCACCACTGCCAAAATTTCACGCGCTCGTGCTTCTCGTTCTGCACGGGGAACACGCTGCATCTTTAACCCAAAGGCAACGTTATCCAACACATTCATATGAGGAAACAACGCAAAATCTTGAAACATCAACCCAACTCCGCGCTGATGCGGTGGGGTAAGTTTTACAGATACGCCGTCCAGCCATATATCACCCGAATTACAAGATTCCAAACCGGCAATAATGCGCAACAATGTCGTCTTGCCGCAGCCGCTTGCACCTAATAAGCATAAAATCTCACCCGGCATGATAGTTAAATTTACGCCTTGTAAAACAAAAACGCCATCAAATTGGCGTGTGATTGCGTGCAATTCCAGCATGAATCCCCCATTAAAATTCCCCAACACCTGCTGTTCTAACCCGTTCAATCAGGATAAATGCCACCGCACACACCATCATCAAAATAGCACTCATCGCAAATGCTTGTGAATAGTTCGCTGCCCCTGGCTGCCCAAGTAACTGCTCAATGACTAATGGCATGGTTGGTGTACGTCGTGCAATAAACACTGACGCACCAAATTCCCCCATGCTAATTGTGAAGGCAAATGTTGCACCAACAAAAATCCCCCGGCTAATAAGCGGTAATTCAATTCGCCACCAAACCCACCAGGGAGATGCCCCTAATACCGCTGCCGCCTCTTTGATGTTGGGCGGAATACTGCGTAACGCAGGAAGCACACTCCGCACCACAAATGGCAATGCCACCAGAGTATGTGCAACAGGAATCAACCCTACCCAAGTGCGTAAATCCCAATCGCCATCAACACCGAGTAATTGCCGCACACCATCAAAATCCATCGAAACAGTATACCCAAAACCGAGTGTTACTGCGCTAGTTGCCAAAGGAAGCATGAAGATTGCATCCAACCAACGAACCCGATGAATTAAATATGCTGTCAGCGTCCCTAAAAAAGTAGCTGTCATCATCGCAATCAATGCAAACTGCACCGAATTACTAATAGCTTGTAAAGGCGGCACAAATAAAATAGACCCTCGAGGATTTCGACTCAAGTTGATGTAATGCTCTAGCGTGAAGCCGCTTTCTCCAGCTACAGAGCGTAAGATTAACGCCCCCAATGGCGCAAAGAGCAATCCAATCATCACAATAAGATTGCCCGAAATTAGCAACCATTCCCAGCGATAAGGACGGCGAGCAACCTGCTCAACGCTTTGTAATGTCACCACTGTGCTACGTTGTAAGCGTGTATAGATAAGCATCATAAAAAACATCACCCCGATTTGCACCAACGACAAAGCCGCTGCCATCGGTAAATCTAGCCACACTAACGTCTGGTTATAGATTTCAACTTCCAATGTAGCGTATTTCGGTCCCCCTAAAATTAACACCACACCGAAACTAGTGAATGTGAAGATGAATACCAAAACCGCCGATGCCAAAATCGCCGGACGCAAGATCGGCAATCGGATTTCCCACCACAATCGCCAACCATGACATCCTAATACACGTGCCGCTTCTTCCATACGTGGGCTTTGATTCGCCCAATATCCACTGATCATCCGCAGTGCAACCGCATAATTATAGAACACATGCGCAACAAAAATAGCCGTCAACGTGCGCTCAAAACGCAGTGGAGGAGAATCCAGTGGCAAAACTGCCATCAGTAAATCGTTCAAAATACCGCGTGAAAAAATCAACGAAGCAAATGCAGCCGCTACAACGACTGTCGGTAGCACAAACGGCAGCGTCGCCAGTGACATTAGTATGGATTTTCCCCAAAAACGGTAGCGTGTTACGATATACGCCCCCGGCAACGCCAAACCTAAAGTCAGCAATGTAGAGACAATTGCCTGCCAGATTGTGAACCACAACACATCACGATAATATCGTTCTCCGATCACAGCCCCAAAACTAGACAGGTCAAACTGTCCCTGGGGACGCAGGCTTAAATCCATGATGGAAGCTAATGGAAAGAAGAAAAATCCCGCCAGAAATACCAGCGGGATCAAAAAAACGACACGACGCATTAACGTAGCACCACTTCCGTCCAAGCTTGAATCCAATCCTCACGATTTGCGTCAATCTCAGCATAATCCAGTGAAGCAGGATTTTCCGGGATTTGCACAACATCCAAAAAGACCTGCGGCAGCTCAGCGTTTTCATTCACTGGGAACACAAACATTTGCAGCGGCAAATCTTCCTGGAAATCAATATCCAACAAGAAATCAATAAACTGTTGTGCGGCGGCTTCATGCTCAGTATTCCGCAGGATTCCAGCAAATTCAATTTGGCGGAAGCACATATCATCCGCGACAATCGCACCAGTAGGCGCGTCCTCTGGTGCTAACTCGCCAAAATAAACCTCTGCAGGGGGACTGCTAGCATAGCTCACAACTAATGCCCGGTCACCATCACTCGCGCCGGAAAATTCACCATAATAAGCCTCTGTCCATCCATTAACCACTAGCACATCATTCGCCACTAAATCCCGCCAAAAATCTAAATAATCATACTCGTTATCATCTGCTTCATCACCAAAAACAGCGATTGTCGCCAGTAAAAATGCCAACCCTGGTGAGGATGTCGCTGGGTTTTGCACAACTAATTCGCCAGCATACATAGGATCGGTTAAGTCCATTAAGCTCTGTGGTAAGGGTAAATCGTTCGCCACAAAATGCACCACATCATAATTGAGGCACACATCCCCATAAGTCACTGGGGTAACACGGAATTCACCAGCATCAAGTTGGAATTCTTCGGGCACATTTTCTAACAGGGGCGACTCATAAGGGATAAACAAATCCTCGTTCAATGCACGACTGAGGAAGGTGTTATCCACCCCATACAATACATCGCCCAACGGGTTGTCCTTTGTCAAAATCGCCTGGTTGAGCATCGCCCCAGCATCGGAAAGACGCAGGATTTCTAATTCAATCCCCGTCTCTTCTTCAAACAATGCTTCAACTTCTTCACTCATGGAAAAGCTATCATACGTCACAACGGTGAGAGTTTGCTCATCGTCGTCCTCTTGTGCTAAGGTGGGCATCATCACCACAAGCAACAGTAACATAAATAAAATTTTTCTCATCAGACTCGACTCCTTCAAGTTGCGGACAAAACAACCTGATTCAGGGGATCAACAAAAACACCCCTGGAGTCGTAGGGGTGATAGTGATAGATAATATGGACTATCTCCCTACGCCGGCATGACCCGGATCAGGTTAAGGGTCGGTGCGGCAGTTCCTACGCACCCTCTCAGCCCACTTGCGCGGACTCCCCTGATATGTTTTCGCTATTTTAACACACAGCCAATTGTTCAGCCAGATATGATTCAAACTCACCGGCATTGCACGCATCAACATACTGCATCAATGCTTCCCCGCCGATGGGATAAAGAGGATAACACGATGTCGGATAGGCACCATTTGGTGCATGAACAATAACATCCACACCAGGCGCAGGAATCACCACATGATCAGTTGATTTACACACCTGATCAACCAATTTCTCTACTGTCACAATGACATGCTCGGCAGCATAAATTAATTCCAAATCAATCCCAAGATTGTTATTCAGAGTCACATTGCCATGTGTATCTGCCTCTAAGCCATGTAAAATAGCATAATCAATCTGAATTGCAGGAAACGCCATCAACGTTTCACCAGTATAGGGATCAATCACTTGTTTGACATCCGGGCGTAACCGCGGCAGATCAGTGCCAATCCAGGCAGTAGATGGCATAAACCCAACACCAGCCATTTGCGCCCGCAACCCCATCACAATGCTAGCTTCAGTTTCTTCCAAAATGGTTAGTTCACTAGCCCGTTGTGTAAACATTGGCGCAAGCCCAAAAGACTCTAAACCAAAATAAACACTCCGCACGGTGGATACACACTCAGCCCCTACTAGTAAATCCGATTCGTATCCAGCGGTGAAATTAACTAATGTTAAACTATGCCGCTTTTGCCGGATCAATGCCAGCGCAAACGCCACCGGACGACGATAGATCGTCACGCCGCCCAAGGCTATCGTCGCCCCATTTGGGATCAATGCAGCCGCTTCTGCTAATGTCATCATCATCATTCGTTTAACAATCGCTCCCGATCTTTTTTGGGCAACCCTTTCACCACCAGATGATAAGAGTTGTCTATCATCTCATAAATTTCATCATCAGGAATTGTGCCATCAGATACAACGGTGTTCCAGTGCCGCTTATTAAGATGATATCCAGGTGACACCGCAGGATATGTTTGCCGTAGAACCATTGCCAATTGCGGGTCACACTTCAAACTAATTGATGCCGGTTCGTCATCTAACGGAATAAGGGCAAACATTTTACCCACAACCTTAAAAACCAATACGTTTTCACCAAATGGAAATGTTTCCTCTGCTTCCATAAATGTATTGCAATAAGCGCGTAAATCTTGCTTTGTTAGCATTAGGGCACCTCAGATTAGTCAACAGAACATATATTCTATATAAAATACAATAAAGCTGCAAACTCATGGCTTTCCTATTTGACGTGATGCTATCTCATGCTACCATGAGATAGAAAATTGATGGATGGAGTCAACATTCGATGAAACAGTTGAAAAGGAATATCATATTAGGGGTCATGGCAGTCAATATTTTTTTGGCAGGCATGCTTTTTGGCACTCAACTAAGCATGAGCCAAGCACAAGAACAAGCACAAATTACCCTACCGCCAGAAGCCCAAGCTGCTTTCGAGCCACTTTTCCAGGCTTATAATATGATCGATTCACAATATGTTAGTGATGTGGAAATTGATGTCCTAGTTGATGGTGCCATTCGGGGTATGGTAGAAGCTTTGGATGATCCTTACAGCAATTATGTTGATCCCGAATTTTTTCCGTTCGTAAACAACGATCTTTCCGGTGAGATCGAAGGTATTGGTGTCGTCATTACGGAAACAGAAGACGGTAACGAGATCGAAATTGTCAATGTGCTAGAAGGCACCCCAGCAGAAGCCGCTGGCTTACAACCTGGTGATGTGTTTGTCATCGTCAATGGCGAAAATGTCTATGGGCTGACCTATCTTGAGCTTGCTGCGCGTGTACGTGGACGCGCCGGAACAACCGTAAATATCACCATGCGGCGCGGGCAAGAACTCATTGATTTTGTCGTGGAACGGGCACGTATTGAAATCCCCAATGTAGAATATGAAATTTTAGAGGGAGATATTGGATATATCAGTATGGCACAGTTCTCCTCATTATCTCGCCAACAAGTTGATGAGGCACTAGCAGCTATTCATATTGATACGCTAAACGGCTTAATTTTTGATCTACGCGGCAACCCAGGTGGGTATCTCAGTGCAGCCGTACAAATCGGCGGTTTATTCCTAGAAGAAGGAACCTTGCTCATTGAAGATTTTGGCGATGGTACAACAGAAGAATTCATCATCAGAGATCAGCAAGTATTCCAAGTGGATCAGAATGGCAACGAAACACTTTATATGTCAGATGTTACGCCACTGAATGTTGATATACCCATTGTCGTACTGGTAGATGAATTTAGTGCGAGCGCGTCTGAGTTAGTGGCAGGTGCCTGGCAAGATAACGGTGTCGTCACGCTAATTGGCAATACAACTTTTGGCAAAGGGACAGTACAAACGCAAAGTCAGTTAATCAACGGCGGCGGTATTCGTCTGACAATTGCACGTTGGCTCACACCTAATGGCAATTGGATTTCTGAACAAGGGATCACCCCCGATATTCTTGTCACATTACCGGATAATTACGATATTGAGCAATACGGTGATATTCAACTAAAAGCCGCTTTAGAATATTTAATGCAAGAAACAGTCGAGATGGAATAACATGTATCCACAAAATAAACAACGTCAAACAGCTAACGTTACCCCAGCACAACTTGGCATCATTGTCGCGCTGGTCTTTATTATTGGCTTTGTGCTAGGCAACCAGATCACTAACATCCAAGCGCAAACCAATGTAACCTTGCCACCAGAATTTCAACCACTGCAAGAAGCCTATAACACTATTCAAGATCAATATATTGAAGATGTGGCAATTGATGTCCTAGTCGATGGTGCCATCACAGGTATGGTAGAAGCCCTGGACGATCAATTCAGCGCATATATGCCGCCCGAAATCTACCAAGATTTCAACATTAGCATGTCCGGTGATATGGAAGGCATTGGCGCAACCATCACAACAGATGACGAAACTGGTGAAATGTATATCGTCGATGTGCTACCCAACACCCCTGCAGAAGCCGCCGGCGTACAGCCAGGTGATGTTTTTGTTGCCGTTAACGGAGAATCAGTAGAAGACTGGGATCAAACTCAACTCGTCACAAATGTACGTGGACCGGCTGGCACAGTCGTTAACATTACATTCCGGCGGGGGGATGATTTAATAGAACTCTCTATCACGCGGGATCGCTTTGAGATTCCCAACGTAGAATATGAAGTTTTAGAGGATGACATTGGTTATATCAGCATGTATGACTTCAGTGAACGCTCACGGGCACAATTGGATGAAGCATTAAATATCCTTGATGTAAACAACCTTAATGGGTTGATTTTTGATCTACGTGGCAACCCTGGTGGACTATTAACTAGTGCTATTGAAATCGGCAGTGCCTTTATTGAAGAAGGACCTATTTTATATGAGCGTTTTAGTGATGGCAGTGAGATCACTTTTTCGGCAGATGGCAGCTATGCCGGAATTGAGGTGCCCATCGTCGTGCTTGTTAACCAAGGTAGTGCTAGCGCGTCTGAATTGATTGCCGGGGCATTACAGGATACCGGTGTTGCAACCATCATTGGGGATGTCACCTTTGGTAAAGGGTCTGTCCAAACAGTCCTCGGATTATCTAATGGAGGCGGATTACGTATCACAGTAGCACGCTGGCTAACACCGAATCGCAATTCAATTGATGGTAAGGGTGTTGTACCAGATATTCGCGTCCCGATTCCAGAAGATTTTGATTATCAAAGAGATGGTGATATTCAGCTACAAGCAGCCGTTGAATTTTTATCTCAAACAGAAGCCGCCATTGATTAGGATATCAACCGCTATTTGCAATCACTAGCGGACGTGATATACTGCTTTCACTTTAATCAAAGCAGTGTTAGGAGAAATAAGGCATGGGTGTCGCCTTTCAAATTGCGTCGATTGTAATGTCTGTCATCCTTGTTGTGTTAATTATGTTGCAAGTTAAAGGTGGCAGCTTGGGGGGATTACTCGGTGGTGATGTCGGCGGTGGGATTGCTCGTACCCGACGTGGATTGGAAAAAACCCTCTTTCAATTTACTGTTGGGTTGTCCATCACATTCATCATTATTTGCATCCTCTCTGTTATCTACAATTAGTTGACAATAGTGGGCAGGGATCAAACATCTTCCCGCCCACAAAACCCCACTAGAGGTTAACTATGCTGAAAACGTATCGCTGGCAAATTATCGCCTTGCTCGTTTCCATCATTCTGTTTGGTGTAGCGATTGTGTTACGCTTTTCTGGGACGGAGTCCCCATCCTTACAGCCAACAACGCCACCAATTGCACAACAACCAGAAACCACATCCGAACCCACCACATCCCCAACATCGACACCACAGTTGATTCAACAATCCCCCCCCACGGTTATTACTTATCGTGAAGGGTTAGCAGGGGAAGTGAAGCGGTTGAATCCTTTATTTGCTGATCTGAATCCTGTTGATGCAGACATCACAGCATTGATCTTTGAAGGGCTGACGCGGGTTAACGCCTTTGGCGAAATTGAGCCAGCACTTGCAAAAAACTGGCTTGTCTCCTTCGATGGGCTAGAGTATGTCGTTCAATTGCGTGATGATGTATTATGGCATGATGGTGTGCCGTTCACTGCACAGGATGTGGTTTATACCATTGATTTGTTGCAATCACCTGATTTCCCAGGTTCAGACCAGCTCAATACATTCTGGCGAACTGTCGAAGTACAGGCAATTGACCCTTATCTAATTCGCTTTCGGCTAGCACAACCACTTGCTAGTTTCCCGGATGCACTACGGATTGGCATTTTGCCCTACCATGCGCTAGAAGGCACAACGGCTGCACAACTCGCAAACCATCCTTTCAACCTTGATCCCATTGGAACAGGTGCCTATCAATTAGAAGGATTACACATAGATGATGGCACCATCAAACAAGTTGATCTGCGCGTTGCCCCGAACTTCCGCCTAAGACCAGAAGGACAAACGGGCTACGCATTAGAACGTATTAGTTTCCGTATCTATGACACATTTGACGCAATATTAACAGCGATCAGTGCCGGTGAATTGGATGCTTATGCCAGCAATAATCGCTATGAACGCCCTGCACTCATGGGACAAACTCGCTTAATCCCATACACTGGTTATGAGCCAACGATCGGATTTTTAGTATTTAACTGGGATCGTGCCAATGTCAGCTATTTCAAAGAAGCACGGGTAAGACAAGCATTAGCCCTTGGTTTAAACCGTGACTCCATCATCGAGCGCAACTTCTTTGATCCACAAGCCGGTGGCAATGTAGCCGTTGTTGCAAACAGTCCCCTGCTCCCACTTTCCTGGGCATACAGCTATGGCGATGACATCAACGCCTATTGGGTCTATGATCCTTTCCGTGCTGCCACGGAATTACAAACCGCCAGTGAGCGCATCGCCCGCGCCAATCAACGGCAGAACGAAACAGATGCCACAGAACTCGTATCATTTACATTTGCTATCCTCACACGGGATGACCCTGCATTAGTCGGCGTGGCACAAGAAATCGCTGCACAGTGGAATCAACTCAGCACGCTGCCAGATACAACATTTCAAATGAACATCACTGTTGATGTTGTCGATGCGGAAACCTATTACACACGTTTAACAAGTGGTGATTTCGATACTGTCTTAGTCGAGCTTTCTCAAGAAGGTAATGCAGACCCAGATGTCTATGCTTTTTGGCATCAAGGGCAATACCCCAATGGTCAAAATTATGGCGGTGCAAATGATACCGCCATCAGCCAAGCATTAGAGCTAGCCCGCCAAGATGTCAACGGCACCAACCGCGCTATTCATTATAACAATTTTCAACGGGCATTTATTGAACGCGCCGTCGCTTTACCTTTGTATATTCCGCTTTTTACATATGCTGTAAATCCTGATGTGACGGGTATACAAATTGGTTTTATTGGTGCATCATCAGATCGTTTTATGACAATACGTGATTGGCGAATGGAGTAATACACATCACCCGTTGATAATCTCCCGCAGCAAGTTTTTACGAGCTGTGCCGCTGAGTATCTCTAACTTGCGCACACCAAGCGGGTCAATTTCTTCACGCAATAAACGGATTTCCTCCGGCGTGGGCGGTGGTGTTTCATGCAGATCAGGGGCAATCTCTAGCTCAAAGCCGGTTTTAGCGCGGATGCGGTCAACTGTCACACCAGGGTGATATGAAATCAGACGCATCCGCCCATTTTTCCAATCAAACTGTCCTAAATCCGTAATGCAATAGTTGGCACCACGCCCACGCTTACGATGTGGAACATGCCCCATCCCACTGATAAAATCTACCTGGGGAACAAACGTAACACGGGAATGACGTGGCACATATAAATAAATGTGATCGGAATAAACTGTTACATCCGGGATTCCACCTGTACCAGGTAAACGCATCCGAGGCGCGGCGTAATCCTTGCCAAAAGCAATATTATTAAAATTACCAAGCGCGTCCACTTGTGCCGGGCGGAAAAATTCTTTTGGATTGTATTTAGGGAGTAAGTCCGCCGCTGCCGTCGCAAATCCTACATGCATCAACGCCTTACCAAGCCATAAATCTTCAATGTTGACAATACTAAGCGGTGCCCAATCCTGGCAAACCCCTTGCCCAATGGCAGATGCAAAATGTACATTTGGCGCATGAGTGCATTTCGCCAGGATATAACCCGCCATGACCAGTGGCGTATTAATCCCCTGCGCCAGCACTTCCCCATCTTTTACCTGCCTTGAGATACACACTGAGATAAGTTCATCTATCGTAAAGTCCATTTTCACCACACAGATTAAAAATATAGGGGCTTAATTTCCTACAATGATAATGAGAAAGCCCTAAGTATGTAAGCTTTTCATAAGGAAGCAATGTAAGAATCAGGTTCGAGATTGTATCAAAGTAAACAGTTAAGCAAAAGGAGAAATGCACATGCGACAATTAACGGGACTGATAGCAATATTGTTATGTTTCGTAGGGGTAGTCTTTGCCCAAGACGATGATGTTGTACTAGAAGATGATATTGAACGTCCTGATTGGCAACAAATGGAATTGGTGGATGCTAATACAGGGGAAACATTCACATTGGGTGATTTTTATGGGCAAACTGTGTTCGTTGAACCTATGGCAACCTGGTGTACAAATTGCCGCGCTCAATTACGAAATGTACGAGAAGCCATTGAACAATTAACTGAGCAAGAGATTGATGATGTGGTGTTTATTGCGCTCAGTGTAGAAACCAACCTATCTGATGAAGACCTTGCTGATTATACACAAGAACATGAGTTTGATTGGACATTCGCAGTGATGAGCGAAGACTTACTTCGCGCCTTGGTAGATGAATTTGGACGGACAATCACTAATCCGCCATCCACACCACACTTTATCATCCGCAAAGACGGCACATATACCGATGTTGAAACAGGTATTGAAACATCTGATGAGATTATAGAACAAATTTTAACCGCAATTGAAGAAAGTGCCCCAACACTTCCCCCAACTCATGAGGATGACATCATGATCCCCGATAATGTAGAGTGGGCAGATTGGCAGTTAATTGAATTGACAAACGCCGTTACAGGAGAAACATTTACCCTGGCAGATTTTTATGGGCAAACTGTGTTCGTTGAACCCATGGCAACCTGGTGTACAAATTGCCGTTCACAACTGCGAAACGTCCGCGATGCCATTGAACAGCTTGAAGCAGATGGAATGGAGGATATTGTGTTTATTGCCCTCAGTGTAGAAACCAACCTATCTGATGAAGACCTTGCTGATTACGCCGCGACACAAGGATTCGATTGGACATTCGCTGTCATGCCACCGGATATGCTACGAGCATTGGTAGACGAATTTGGACGGACAATTAGCAACCCACCCTCCACCCCTCATTTCATTATCCGACCAGATGCCACTTTTACTGATGTCGTAACCGGCATTGAAAGCAGCAGCGAAATCATCGAGCAACTTATGCAAGAGGCATCATGATTGATTGGGGCGAATTTTTCACACAGATCAGCCTGGGCAATGCAGCTATTCTAACTAACGTCTGCTTATTTCCATTGTATCCTGGGTTAATTGCTTTCTTGGGGGCGCAAGCCAGCCCCCAAGTTCTAGGTGAACACGGACAAGTCATTAAAACCCGATCCCCCTGGATAACACGTTCATTAGGCATCTTCGTGTTGGCAGGCGTGTTAACCATGATGTTGGCAATTGGATTTGTCATCTATGTGTTAAGTTCCACTTTTGAAAGCATACTACCTATTTTATTGCCTGCAATTTATCTATCTGTCATTGTCTTAGGGCTTTTGATGCTCAGCGGGCGGAATCCATTTGCCAAATTAGCGACAATTCAAGCCCCTGTATTACGCAATCCATTTATCACGGCTTATGTCTATGGGTTGTTATTTGGACCAATGACACTACCGTGTTCCGGTCCAATTATCACAACTGCTTTCCTCTTAGGTGCGGGGGATGCCGGTTCGCTAACAGTTGAAATGATTTATGTAATCGCCTTTGGCATTGGTTTTGGCTGGCCCCTAGTTGTGTTGCCGTTCTTCGCGGTGGAACTACAACGCCGATTCACCAGTTGGATGACAAAAAACCATGTTATGATTACTCGTATCTCTGGCATATTGATGATTGGAATCGGCATCTTCGGTATGATAACGGAATATATCCCTAACCGATGATCCAAACAGATCAGGGGCATTACTGCCCCACTATAAATTATCTACGCCGCTTATTATGACGATTGTTCTTTTTGCCTTTACCGGTGATTTTTCCATCCATGCGTACAACACGCGGTTGAAATTTACCAACAATCTCCACCAAGTCAGCCTGAGCATCCATAACAGTGTGAATATCCTTGTATGCCTGTGGTGCTTCGTCTAAGCTACCCCCAAACAACTTTACGTTATGCGTCGTTAAATATTCATTCTGTTGATGATGAGTAATCTGCTGCTTTGCCTCATTACGGCTCATCACCCGCCCAGCACCATGAGAAGCGGAACATAACGATTCACGGTTTCCTTTACCACGCACAACAAAGCCTGGGTCAGCCATTGAGCCAGGGATCACGCCTAATACGCCCTTGCCTGCTGGTGTTGCCCCTTTGCGATGCACAATAACATCTTGTTCATGTCCGTTTTCGTCAATGATTGTTTCTTGCCAGGCAAAATTATGATGATTTTCCACCACCATCACCGGTTTTAGTCCCACAGCCTTGCTAACACGCTCATGGATCACCTGATGATTAGCAGAGGCATAGCGTCCTGCCAAATTCATAGAAAGCCAATATTCCTGACCCTCATGCCAGCTTAAATCTAGCCATGCTAGATGACGCACACTTTTATCTAAATTCTGATGATAATTCATCGCGATTCTAGAATAATGATTGGCGATCGCATAACCTACCCCGCGTGATCCACTATGAGATAATAACGCCAAATACGTCCCTGCCGTCAATCCAGTTGCTGCATCATCTTGCAATAATGTGAACTCACCCCATTCCACAAAATGATTACCACTACCACTTGTGCCCAGTTGTTTATAACCTTTATCCTTCAGGGATGAAAGCAAGCGTGTTTCCTGCCATGTTGATTCGTCCATAACCTCATGCTGAGGTTGATGATAAGGAGATTGCTCACCACCAGCTCCAAACACCGTATTTTCTAACAATGCATTTTCAAACCGTTTCGTTTGCTGCCCAAGCACATGTGGTGATACATCAAACACAGATAGCCGCATACGACAAGCAATATCAACACCAACCGCATATGGAATAACTGCGCCAACCGTTGCTAACACACCCCCAATTGGCAAGCCATACCCAACATGGGCATCTGGCATCAATGCCCCTTTCACACTAATCGGCAAGCTCATCGCTGCATCCATTTGCTTCAACGATTCAGCATCAACTTGTTCTATTCCCCAAACTTGATAGTTCATCAAACCCTCCATAGGAACATAAACACATCATAAAGGGTCATAAGAGGCATTTCAACCCTGATAATTTGCCCCAAATCAGAACTATGCTACAATCTCAGCAATAGGATTTAAAATCATAGGAGAAATCAATGTCTGTCGTAAACGTGCTTAAGCAAGCAGACATTTTTGATGAATTAACGAACACACAACTTGAGCTAATTGGTTCAATCTGCTCAGAGCGGCATTACCAAGCCGGTGATATCATTTTTGAGGAAAACACCCCCGGAGATGAACTCTATGTCATCGCCAGTGGTGAAGTTGAAATCCAAGTTGACCCATCGCTGATTGGCAAAGACATCCGCACCGGCTCACATACCATCGCCACACTACGGCGTGGGCAGTCCTTTGGGGAAGTTGCACTGGTTGACCAGGGGTTAAGGTCTGCTGGGGCACGTTGTTCTCAACCAGATACTCATCTGGTCGTCATCCCGCGTGATAAATTAATGTTGCTGTGTGATACATATCCGCAGCTTGGTTATCGCCTGATGCGTAATCTTGCCGCTGACCTGGCGATGAAAATCCGCCATACAGACCTCCAAGTAAGAGAGCAAATTACTTGGGCAAACCGCAGCAAATAACCAACCTCATATATGTCTTAAAAATAATTGGATTATCCCCGTGTGATGGTTGCCAAGGAGTCCCCCCCTGGCAACACATCACTTATCCCACAAATAAGGGGCTTCTGTAAGATCATCCTATAAATCAACCCCACTCATAGAGCGACCAACCACCAGCATACAGGATTTATCCCCATACGATGCTTACTTCTTAAAATCACATATAAGTCTGTTATATTGTTTATTTTTTGTTATATCTATGAAATAAGTATTTATACCTATTGACCCAATACAAGATCATCTATACATTAAGCGGCGGGGTATGTCTTATCCGTAAGAAGAAAGAACTACCAAGTTTAACCAACACCCAACTAATTGGATGGTGTGATGCCTACAAGGAGGTTTTAATGAAAAAACAATTTATGTTTATCCTGCTGCTCATTTTATCGACGGTTTCGGTAGTATCAGCGCAGGAAGATGAAGTAGCGTATGTACGTGTGGCACATTTCGCCGCAGATGCCCCAGCCGTTGATCTATATTTTGATGGAAATATCAGTGCCGTTCAAGATATTAGCTATGGTGATGTCACCGCTTGGTTCACGATCCCGGTTGGTAGTTATGAAGTTACGGTTGTCCCAGCTGGAGAATCTGCCGACGATGCTGTAATTGGACCAGTGACTGTTGAATTTGAGGCAGATGGCTACTATTCCCTCATTGCACATGGTTTGGTCACAACCAATTCATTAGATGTCATCGTGATAGAAGAAGATTACAGCGATATGATCTTTGGCGAATTTCGCCTGAATGTGTTCCACGCCATTGAAGGTTTAGAACCAGTAGACATCTTGGCAAACGGAGAACCGCTTTTCCGTCTGGTTGCCCTGCCAAATACCATCACGGATGAAGAAGGGAACCTGAACGATGGCTTTGAAACACTCACCCTGCCAGAAGGCACATTTGATATACAAATTGTCGATAATGTAGATAATACCAATGTGCTGCTTGATGTAGGAGAAATCACATTCTCACAAGAACGTAACTATCTCCTTGCCGCAGTTGGTACACCTGTTTCTCCATCAATCGTATTAGCTTCTACCCGGACAGATACGTTTGAAGATGACCTCGTTGGAGACATCCTTACCCCAGCAAATGCTAATGCGACTTCTGGCTTTGTGCGCGTTGGGCATTTTTCCACCGGCGCACCACCGGTTGACATCTATATCGATGGAGAATTAACTGATATTCAAAGCTTAGAGTTCCCCAATGTAACGGATTATGTTGAATTACCAGTCGGTACTTATGAAGTCGCTATTGTGCCAGAAGATGGCGATCTGGAAGATGCGCTTGCCACAACTGAATTAACCGTTGGTGGAGATGAATATATCTTAGTTGCAGCTTATGGTGTGCTAGATAACGCGAGTTTCGATGCGCTTGTCATTGAAGAGGATAACAGCTCATTAGCACCTGGTTACTTCCGTCTAACGGTATTTCATGGTCAGTTCGGTACTGGTCCAGTGGACGTATTACGCAATGACGGTTTAGACCCAGTCCGCTTCTTGGCTTATCCTGGTACAACAGGAGATAATGACGGGCATGTCAGTGTCGATATGGTTGGCGGCAACTATGTCTTTACCGTTGTCAGCTCAGATGACAATGACACCATCCTCGCAGAGCTTCCCGCCATCGATTATGTTCCCGGACGTAACTACTTCTTAGCGATTATCCAGGGTGCAAACGGCTACGCACTATCTTACATCGAAGAACTTCCCTAAAGTTGATCAAAAAAAGCAAGGGCGGGGAGTTCCCTACCCTTGTTTTAACCTGAAATCAAACGAACAAATTTACGTTTGCCAACTTGTAAAACCACCGGCAGCTTATCAGGAGTGATCTCAAAGTTAACATCTTGAAGCTGTTCACCATCTAACCGAATACCGCCGTTTTTCGCGAGGTCTTTTGCTTCTCGCCCGCTGCTGACCATGTTCAGATCACGCAATAAATCCAATACGCGCTTTGCCTCAGTCAAAGGATGTTCAGGAATATCTTCCGGCATACCACTACCACCACCCCGAAAAACTTCATCCCACCGCTTTTGTGCAGCCTCTGCATCCTCTGGACTATGGAAAATACTGACAATTTCACGCGCCAAGCGCATCTTCACTTCATTTGGATGCAGTGTACCATCAGCTAACCCACGCTCTAGTTGGTCTATTTGTTCCGGTAACCATCCTAAAATTAGCTTATGATAAATTGGCATGGCTTTATCAGGAATACTCATCACCTTGCCAAACATGTCCCAGGGTTCACTTAATAATGGGATGTGATTACCCTGGCTTTTGCTCATCTTCATGTCGCCATCCGTTCCTGGCAAGCTTTCTCCCATAATGATGGCAATTTGTGGTTTTTGTCCTAAAGCAGCTTGCAACTTCCGCCCAGCCACTAAAATATTAAACAACTGATCTTGTCCACCTACCTGAACATCAGCTTCTTGGGCAACCGCATCATATGCTTGCATCAACGCATAAAAAAATTCATGTAGATAAATCGGTTTATCCTCTTGCATCCGCTTGGCAAAATTATCCCGTACTAAAAATTGTTGAACGGTAAAATTGCTAGCCAACCGGATAATATCCGCAAAATCTAATGGCGAAAGCCATTCATCATTACGCCGGACGCGGGTTTTTGCTGGGTCAAGAATCTTAAAGGCTTGTTCGGCATAAGTGCGGGCGTTAATTTCTACTTGTTCCCGTGTCAGCTGATCACGCGCTTTATCTTTATCAGACGGGTCACCAATAAGGCTGGTAAATGTCCCAATTAAGAAAGTGACATCGTGCCCAAAATCTTGAAACTGGCGCAGCTTTCGCATCGTAATCGTATGCCCTAGATGCAAATCAGACGTGCGGGGGTCATACCCACAATAAACACGCAGCGGACGACCTTCTTTTTCTGCTTCAATCAGGCGTTCACGCAATTCTTTTGCCATGTTTTTCTTGGTTTCAGAATCGCCGTATTCAACCCCGGACATCAAGACTTCAACTTGTTCATCAATTGTTGCCATATCTCCAGTCCTTAATTATCAAAAATCCGCGTCATTGTACCACACGTCCAGCGCGTTTGTCACAAGATATTACGCCTCGCTGGCTTGGTTCACATCACAAATATCATGACAAGGCTTGTTCAACCCTAAACTGAACACTATAATTTTTCTAATTCCGATCATGATACAAAGGATTTTTATTTTAATGGAATATATGACCAGTGCCCAAGTACGGCAAGCTTTTCTGGATTATTTTGAAGAACAGGGACATAAACGAGTCATGTCCTCTTCCCTCGTGCCTGGCAATGATCCCACCTTATTATTTACCAACGCCGGCATGGTACAGTTTAAAGATGTCTTTTTAGGGCTAGATAAACGTGATTATTCCCGTGCCACCACCGCACAAAAATGTATGCGCGTCAGTGGTAAACATAATGATTTAGAAAACGTCGGACCATCCCCACGGCATCACACTTTTTTTGAGATGTTGGGGAACTTCAGTTTTGGAGATTATTTCAAAGAATATGCCATTCGTTATGCCTATCAGCTGCTAACAGAAGTCTATAAACTGCCGCCTGATCGCCTAGTTTATACCGTGTATGAAAACGACGACGAGGCATATGATATCTGGGTGAATAAAATCGGTGTTGACCCCAAACGGGTTGCACGCATGGGACCAAAAACCAATTTTTGGCAAATGGCAGATACCGGACCGTGTGGTCCCACATCAGAAATCCATTGGGATAAATCCCCAGAAATGGGAGAAGATCACATTATCCCCATGCTGATTGAAGAAGACGACCGGTTTTTAGAAATCTGGAATCTGGTGTTTATGCAGTTCAACCGTACACAACCAGACCCACAGCACACCGGGCAATACGATGAACCACTCCCCGCGCCTGGTGTTGATACCGGTATGGGTCTAGAGCGCATCGTCAGCATCGTACAGCAAAAAAACAACAACTACGACACTGACTTATTCATGCCAATCATCAAGCGTACACAAGAGCTTGCTGGAACAACTGACGAAGAGCGCGAAGCCAATATTGTGCCCTACCGCGTGATTGCAGATCATATCCGTGCCGCAACGTTTTTGATTGCAGATGGCGTGTTGCCCGGCGCAAAAGGGCGCGATTCCGTCTGTCGTTTAGTTATCCGGCGGGCGGCTTATTTTGGCACCAAGCTCGGCTTTCATGAACCCTTCCTCGCAGATGTCGCCGATGTCGTCATCGCAGAAATGGGCGGGCATTATATTGAATTGAAAGAGCGTGCCGAAGCGATCAAAAAGACAATCACAAGAGAAGAAGAACGCTTCCGCCGGACTCTTGATACCGGGCTAGAGGAGCTTAATGCCATGTTGGACGATTTACCGGCTGGCGGCACCCTTCCCGGCGAAAAAGTATTCTATCTTAAGTCAACACTTGGTTTGCCCGTCCGTGTAACACAGGATGTTGCCACAGAGCGCGGATATCAAATTGATGAAGCAGGGCTTGCCACCGCAGAAGAAGAACATGCTATCATCAGTGGCGGTGGGCAGGCAATGGGTACCATTGACCGTAGCGAAACCTATAACACCCTTCTCCAGCAACTCCAAACCACTGGCAAATTGCCTGCTAGCGGGGTGGCTTATCTGCCATATGGCGATACGACAATTGACGCAACTGTGCTAGCTGTATTACACGATGGCGAACAGATCAGTGTTGGGGATAAGGTAGAAATCGTGCTAGACCAAACCCCCTTCTATGTCGAATCCGGCGGTCAAGTCAGTGATACAGGCACAATTATCGGAGATGGCTGGGAAGTAGAAGTTGAGGATATGCGCCGCCCTGTTGCCGGGTTGATTGTTCATATTGGGGAAGTTGTACAAGGCACCCCGAAAGTTGGCGATCACGTGCAAGCCGTCGTTGATGCTCAACGCAGAATTGCTATTACACGTAATCATACCGGCACCCATCTTCTCCATGCTGCGCTACGCAATCACCTAGGGACGCATGTTCAACAACGTGGGTCTCTGGTCGCACCAGATCGCCTACGCTTTGATTTTGCGCATGATGCACGGGTAACACCGGAACAACTGCGTGCTATTGAACGTGAAGTCAACGACATCATCTTGGCACAATATCCAGTTTGGGATGAGCAAAAACCCCTAGAACAAGCACGTCAAGAAGGGGCGATGGCTCTTTTTGGAGAAAAATATGGTGACATCGTGCGGACGGTCATCATCGCCAATAATGGCAACCGTTATAGTTATGAATTATGCGGCGGCGTACATGTCAAAAACACAGCGGACATCGGCTTATTTGTTCTCGTCAGTGAAGGCAGTGTAAGCGCAGGGGTACGACGAGTAGAAGCACTCACTGGGCAAGGTGCCATTGACTATATCCAAAATCAACTGGATACGTTGTATCATATTGCCGGACAGCTTAATACCACGCCAGCGGATGCCATCCACAAAATCAACTTGTTACAAGATGAACTCCAAGCAAGCCGCAAGCACATCGAAAAACTTCAAAGAGAACTTGCCCGCCAAAACTTCAAAACACAGTTAGAGACAGTGGAACATATCAACGGCGTGCCAACATTGTTGATGCAATTAACCGATACGCCAATCGAGACCCTGCGCGAAATGTCAGATTGGTTCCGTAATGCCGTTTCCAGCGGGGTGTTTGTGGCAGGAACAGACAACGCAGGCAAGCCGTTGCTACTCGTCACTGTCACAGAAGACTTGACGAAAAAGGGGGTACACGCCGGCAACATTGTGCGTGAGATCGCCAAAGTCGTTGGTGGCGGTGGGGGTGGTCGCCCGAATATGGCACAAGCTGGTGGTAATGACCCAGCAAAACTGCCAGAAGCATTAAATAAAGCCAGGGAATTGATCGCGCAGAGTGTGAACGGTGCCTGAGGGACGTGAACTGATTCAAATTGAAGCCAATGAAGATGCCAATTCCGTTAGGGATCGGCTGGCTTTTCATCGTGGCAAGCGGGTGTTATTGGTCTGGCCCGAAGAGGGAACAGCCCTCACCCGCAAGCTCGATCTTGTGTTAATTCAACGTGAAGCGATGCGGCGCGCCATTCGCTTGGCAATTGTTACTCATGATCCACAGGTCATTCATCATGCCAAAGAGCTAAACATCAGCACCTTTGAGACAATTGGAGCCAGCGAGCGCGCCCGCTGGAAGCGTGGACGTTCTAAAGTCTTTACCTCTCGGTTCGACCGCCCTGGGGAAGAAATCGACCGAGAAGCACTTGAAGGCATCGCTAGTCGCACACGATCACGGCGGCGTATGCTGCCCCCATTCCAAGTTTTGTTGATTCGCTTGGGCATAATCGCCATTATTGCACTCATTATTGGTGCAATAAGCTATGTTCTAGTGCCATCCGCCACCATTCGCCTCACACCAGCACGCCAAATTATTGAAGCAAGTGTCCAAATTACCGTTAATCCAGACCCAGCCTTTACCGATATTGACGTGGAAAACGCCATTTTGCCTGCATCACGCATTCGCGTAGAAGTTGAACAAACCGCAACGATCCCAACAACCGGGCAACAAAATTTAGGCAGTGTACAAGCGTTGGGCGAGGTGCTGTTTATTAATCAAACTGGAGGCACCGTGGAAATTCCAGCAGGGACAACCGTCAGCACTAGTGCCGGAACGCCAATTCTATTCCGCACAACTGTTGATGCAACCTTACCCGGTGGTGTTGGGCAGGAAGTTGAAGTCCCTATTGAAGCTATGGGAGCATCCGCCGGTGAGGTTGGTAACGTGGAAGCCAACATGATTAACACCGTTATCGGTCCACTAGAGGAACAGGTAGATGTCATTAACATCAATCCAACACACAACGGAGAAAGTCGGACTGTGCAGGCAGTCAGCACGGCAGATCATCAAGTGTTAGAGCTACAAATGTCTCAGTTATTACAAGAAAGGGCTTATGAAGCACTACAAAACGAAATTGGTGCAAATCAATATGTGATCTTAGAGACGTTGCAGATTGTTGAAGAACGCCCAGAATGGACTATTTTTAGCGCACAACCTGGTGAAATCGCCGATACCCTCACCTTAACCAAGCGTGCAATTGTGGAGGCTGTTGTCGTTGATACTCAACTAGGGCAACAGATCGTCTTTGCGCAAATGGCAAACCAAATTCCACGTGGACGCAGTTTTTTACCAGAAACAATCACCTACCAGCGTGGTGATGTCTCATTCGCCGGTGAGCTTATCTTGTTTACTATGTCCGGGCGGGGTGAGGTCATCGGGCAAATTCGCACAGAGCAAATTCAGAGCGATATTGCTGGTATGAGTTATGATGACGCAATGTCTTATCTCATTGAGCGTGTTGATATTGCTGAGGATACAACACCAGAAATTATTATCTCCCCTGCTTGGTTTAAAGAATGGTTTAATCAGATGCCCATTCTACCCAACCGCATCCAAATTGAGGAAGTTCCATGAGCAGCGGCAAATTATTGGGAATAGACCATGGGTTACAGCGAATTGGCTTAGCCGTCTGTGATGAAACTCGTCTGATTGCTCGTGAATTGACAATTATTTATCGTAAATCTAAGCAAGAAGACTTTGAACAAATTAACCAATTAGCGATGCAAGAGCGTGTCGTTGGGATCATCGTTGGGATACCGTCTGATTCAGATGCGCCTCCTGGGGTGTATACTCAAGCAGACAAAGTAAGACGGTGGGTCATGCACCTGCGTGAAGCAACCCACTTACCCATTATGCTTTGGGATGAGACACTTTCCAGCCAGGATGCAGCAGACCTTGCCCGTCAAAAAAAGCGCAAACCAACTGATCCTATTGATGACCTCGCCGCGCGGCTTATTTTACAAAGCTACTTGGATGCCGTGCGAGACGGGTTAGCGGAGGCACTATGACAAATCAAACCAGGCGTACCATCCTGATTTTATTAACCGCCCTGATGATGCTGATTCTAATCATGGGGGGATTAATCTATTTGCTAGCTGGTGATGACATTATAGCCGCAGGTAAGCGTGCCGTTCTGCGCATTTCCGTCATATTACGGGAAAATGAACTAGATCAGCGTGTCAGTGATGACCAAACCCCTATCCGCTTCACGGTTCAACCAGGAGATAATGCCAACACCATCGGTCAACGACTAGAAGCCAACGGTATCATCCACGATGCCGGGTTATTCGCTGATTATGTGCAAGCAGAAGGTTTTGACGCAGATTTAGATGCCGGAACGTATTTCCTCAATCCATCCATGACATTACGTGAAGTCGCCCAAGAACTTCGCGACTCTAGTTTTAGCACAATCGTGTTTACAATTGTACCCGGACAGCGAATAGAGCAAATAGCGGAAACGATTGATGCCACCGCCCCTTATTTTACCTTCTCTGGCGCAGAATTTATGGGGTTTGTCGGTGCTGGTGCACAGATACCATATGAATTTGCCCAACGGAATGGCATCCCCAGCGGTGCATCTTTAGAAGGATTTTTATTGCCAAACACATATCAATTACCGCCAGAAATCAATGCACAAGAACTGCGTGACATGCTCTTAGAAACGTTTGATGCCGCCATCACAGCAGATATGCGCGCCACAGCCGCCGCTGATGGATATACCATATATGAAATTGTCACCTTAGCATCAATCATTGAGCGTGAAGCCGTCTATGCAGATGAACATCCCGTGATCGCGAGTGTATACCGTAATCGCCTGGAAACCCCTGGTTGGCGGCTAGAAGCAGACCCCACTGTACAATATGGGCATCCTAATGCGGGACCAAGTAATTGGTGGCCCCGCATCTCTGTGGCAGATTACCGTAGCGTAAATTCTGCTTATAACACCTATATCCACGACGGTTTGCCGCCTGGTCCAATCGCAAGCCCAAGCCTATCCGCCATTCAAGCGGCGATTACCCCTATGGAAACACCCTATTTCTTCTTCCGCGCGGATTGCCGTGGTGACAATCGCCATGATTTCGCCATTACCTATGAGGAACATATCGCTAATGGGTGTTAACCGCTGGATATGCATCGGCATATTGATATTATTGCCTCTAACTGGATGTGCGGTTGTCAAAACAGAATCGCCAGCACGCATTGCCTTGCTTGCACCATTTGAAGGGCGTTATCGAGAAATCGGATATAGTGCATTATATCCAGCACGTCTAGCCTTTATGGATGTCACACATGTTGCGTTGTTGGCTGTTGATGATGGCGGCAGCGTCCAAACAGCCATTGATCGCGCCCGTGCATTAACACGAGACCCACTAGTAAAAGGTGTGATCGTTTTAGGACATAACGCTACTGATCCAACTGTGCAGGCAGCTTTTGATGATTTACCCGTGCTTGTCGTTGGCTATTGGCATCATCCACCACAACAAGCGAATGTGTTCATGTTCACCAGTGCCAACATCCCATCAATGCTAGGTGAATGGCGTGAGATCACCGAAGACCCCATGCCACTCGGTGGAGATGCTTATGCGCTGCAAAGTTTTGCCCAACTCCATCCTAATTTAGACGGCGTGCAGGTCGTATCTAGCGGTACACCACCAGATACAGACTTTATTGCGAGAGTTCAGGCGAGTGATCAATTTGCGGCTGCCCCGGGTTTATTGGGCACAACAGTTTATGATGCCACAAGTCTACTCATTGATCTGATTGATAACCCAGCGATGCCCCGCACACACGTATTACAAGCCATCAACGCAACGGGTGTGTTTGTTGATGGCTATTGGCAGAACGCACCAGTGCATATCTATGAATATATCAATGGGGTGCTAAGGGAATCTAATTAACCCCTAGCACCAAATAACTGTCTATTTTTCCAACCCGATAACATCGTAGAACAACGGTAGCGGGTCAACAGATTCTTGGCTAAAGCCCACTCCCTGCCGAATATAATCACGGCTGACCTGCACTTTTTGAGCGTCATTAGCGTAAATCGTGGCAAGTGGCGCGCCCGCTTCAACATATTGCCCCACCTTCACATGGATTTTTACGCCTACTGCCGGATCAATACTATCCTCCTTTTTCTCACGTCCGGCACCTAATTCAAAAGCAGCCCTTGCAATGTTTTTAGCATCCACACGTTGAATAAAGCCCGTTTCTTCTGCATGAACCTGTTCAATAATTTTTGCCTGCGGTAATAATGTGGGATCATCAATCATCTGCACATCGCCACCCTGTGCTTCAACCATTTGGCGGAATTTCTGATACGCCCCACCATCATCTAATAAACGTGTTACCGCTGCATGATGCTCCGCCAATGATGTTTGTGGTTTCGCCAAGCTCAACATATAAGCGGCAACTTCAATACAATGCTTGCGGAAGTCATCCGGTCCACCACCTTTAAGCGTTAAAACCGCTTCTTCCACTTCCAATGCATTACCGACTGCAAACCCTAATGGCTGATCCATGTCCGAAAGCAGGGCTATCATATCACGTCCGGCGAGCTTGCCGATTGCTACCATCGTCTCAGCCAGTTCACGCGCTTGAGATAAGTCGTTCATAAATGCGCCACTGCCAACTTTCACATCCAGCACAATGCCATTTGCACCAGATGCCAATTTTTTGCTCATGATACTACTAGCGATTAACGGAATGCTTGGCACCGTGCCGGTGACATCCCGCAGAGCATACAGTTTACCATCTGCTGGGGCAAGGTTTTTAGTCTGCCCGGCAAGAGCTAAGCCAATCGTCTTTGCCTGGCGGATGAGCGTGTTATGATCAAGATCAAAGCGAAAGCCTGCTATCGCCTCAAGCTTATCCAACGTACCGCCAGAAAGCCCTAAGCCGCGCCCACTCATCTTAGCCACAGGTACCCCACTAGCCGCCACCAATGGCAGCACCACCAATGATGTTTTATCCCCCACTCCGCCGGATGAATGCTTATCTACTACATAATTCGACACTTCAGAAAGATCGAGCATATCACCGGATTTTGCCATCGCCATTGTCAAATGGGTGACCTCATCGGTGGTCATACCATTCAATAGCACCGCCATAAGAAACGCCGCCACTTGGTAATCTGGGATATCATCGTTGGTATAATGTGCAATAAACCAGTCGATTTCTTCTTGAGTTAACGCTTTTTTATCCCGCTTCTTTTCGATAATATCTATAGCACGCATAAAAAAAGACTCCTATCTTTTCAGCAGTTATTCGCTGTTAGTTTCAAACTATCGATTTTTGATGAATTCTAACAGCTAAAAGCTTATTGCTTAATTAAAAGGTAAATAACATGATACCCGTTTTTGTCAGCATGGTATGTTATGGTCTGCTCCACAGCGTTTTAGCTAGTGATAAAGTCAAGCAACGTTTCCAAGTAAAATTCGGTGAACGCGCTTATCACGGATTATACCGTGTGGTGTTTAATATGATTGCCTTCACCACTATCTTACCCATCTTATACATGATGACACTTAATCCAGAACGGGTGATCTGGACAATCCCGTTAGATTACGAGCCTATTTTATGGGTCATTCAAGGAATTGGTATCATTGGTTTTGTTATGGCGTTACTGCAAATTGATGGATTACGTTTTTTAGGATTGCGTCAGGCATGGGCATATTTCAACGGTGATCCGCTACCGCTACCAGACGAAAAATTAACAACAACTGGCGTTTACAAACTTGTGCGTCATCCACTATATTTATTCAGCTTGATGTTGATCTGGCCCGTTACCACCATGACAGAAGCATATTTGGGTTGGGCATTAGGCGTAACATTGTACTTTTTAGTTGGGTCACTCTATGAAGAGCGTCGTATGTTACAATATTATGGAGAGGCATATCAAGCTTATCGTCGTAATGTACCTTGGTTGATCCCATTTTTAAAATTCAATAACAAATCCTGACAAAAACGGACGCTCGTCTCATTTATAACTACGATATAATGAGGTCTTGTTTGTTGGGAATATTGATAAAAATTAAACAGGAGTGACGTTTCAGATGAAACAACAACAGCAATTTTATTTAGTTGGCGGTGTAGCATTCATTGCCGTTCTTGTGTTCGCTTTCGCCGTTTTCATCGGAAATCAAAGTGGAGCAACAGCCCGCAGTGGCATTGATTACAGCAAAATTCCTTCAACACAGTTAGAAGATGGCACCTATGTGTTAGGCAACCCAAATGCGCCGATCACGATTGTCGAATTTGCTGATTTCAACTGCCCCCACTGCCAAGATTACAAAAGCACCGTTGATGAAGTCATCAAAAAACTGGTGATTCCCGGCTTGGCAAAGTTTGAATTCCGGGTTTACCCAATTTTAGGTGCAGATAGCGTATATTATGCCCAATTATTAGAATGTGCCGCGGAGCAAGGTGGCGCAGAAACCTATTGGCTAGCCCATGAAGAACTGTTTTATCACGCTAGTCGAGGCGTTAACGGAAACGATGCCGGGCGGCGGATGGCAGAAGAACTAAACCTTAACTATACGGACTTGTTAGAATGCACCCGTAATGCGGATCAGTATAATGCCAATCTTGAAATAGGGCGCAGTGCAGATGTCCAGGGAACACCTGCCGTGCGTTTCCGTTATGCAGATGGAACATTACAAGCTGGCGCATCAGCGCGCGCAGGCATTCCCTTTAGTGAGTTAGAACAAATTGTTCAACTCGCTAATCAATAGAGATTTATGCTACACTAAAAAGAAGCGGATTATTTAAGATAGTCCGCTTCTTCAATTTAAGTTAAGGAGTGTATTATGTACAAGCGCATCCTAATTCCCCTATTAGGTGTTTTGTTAGCTTCTACCGCTTGCATCGGCACACTACCTAGTTTTTTGGTTAATACCTTGACAATTCAATCTTCTACCAACCAAACAACAACCGGTATAGCATCTACCGTTACATCGTTGTCTTATTTCCAGCGTGAGGATGGCGCATGGGTGCTTGGTTCGCCAGATGCCCCAATTACCATTGTCGAATTTGCAGATTTCCTCTGCCCCCATTGCCAAAATTATAAAACCACCATCAACGAACTCATTAATGAATATGTCTCCACTGGAAAAGTAAATTTTGAATTTCGTGCTTATCCCATTTTAGGGGATGAAAGCGTTGCTTATGCAGAAATTGCAATGTGTGTTGCAGAATTAACACAAGGCAGTGGTTTATGGACAGCCGTTGATATTTTATATGAAGCTGGCATGAACGGTGCTGATGCCCAAAGCGCACAAGAAAATATCCTAGCTGCTCTGTCCATTACCCCCGAAGATTTTGAAACATGCACAACTAGCACAAACATGATTACACTAAACCAGCAACTTGGCAGAGAAGCCGATGTGTGGGGCACCCCTGCTATCCGCGTGCGATATAATAATGGCGCATTACAAACCATCCCCGGATATGAAGGAGGCGGCGTTCCGCTAGATGTATTAATCGACCTTATCGCAGAGGCAAATGAATAATTATGCGGACAGTTGAGTGGCATAATAATGGCGTGCGGATGATCGACCAAAAGCGTATCCCCTGGGAACTCACCCACGTTGATTTATCTACTTATCAGCAAGTAGCAGCAGCTATCACCGATATGACCGTCCGCGGTGCCCCAGCAATTGGTGCAGCAGCGGCATTCGGCATGGCACTAGCTGCACAAAACAGCACAGCACAGAATCTAGCAGCTCTCATTACAGATTTAGAACAAGCTGCCCACACGCTCAAAGCAGCGCGTCCCACAGCCGTTAATTTAGCCTGGGCAGTAGATCACATGATGAAACTTGCCCACAACACACCCCATACTACTGTTGATGATCTACGCCAGGCATTACTGAAGGAAGCACAACGCATCGCCGATGAAGATGTCGCCATCAACCGCCGCATGGGTGAACACGGTGCCAACCTGATTAAGGAGGGATTCACTGTGTTACACCACTGTAACACAGGTGCGCTTGCCACTGTCGATCATGGCACGGCATTGGGTGTCATCCGCAGCGCATTTGAGCAGGGGCGTAAGTTCCATGTGCTGTTGGATGAAACCCGCCCACGCTTGCAAGGCTCTCGCCTCTCTGCATGGGAACTAGAGCAGCTTGGAATCCCCTATCACATCATACCGGATACTGCTGCTGGGTACTTTATGCAAAAAGGTGAGGTTGATCTGGTATTAGTCGGTGCGGATCGTATCGTTGCAAACGGAGATTTCGCTAACAAAATTGGCACATACCAAATTGCTGTGCTGGCAAAAGAAAATGATATCCCATTTTATACTGTCGCACCCACCAGCACCATAGACCTGACAATTGCCACCGGAAAACATATCCCAATTGAGGAACGTGATCCATCTGAAGTGCTCGCACCATATGGAAACGCGCTCGTCCCAGGTCATTTTAAGGCACGCAATCCCGCATTTGATGTGACTCCACATCGCTATTTAACAGGCATTGTCACCGAAAACGGCATTGCATATCCACCATTTGATGAGTCGTTGCGTGCAATTGTCAAATGAGGCGTAACACGGTGAATATTAATTGACCGCAAAGACGCAAGACCTCATGATCGTTGTGTCTTTGCGGTAAAAATCACCCCCCTTTCCAAAATGCCTCTGGCAAATCTAAATTCAGCGTTGGCATTTTACCGGTTAGCTCCCCATTTGACACCAACTCAACATAATCGGGATAGTCACCGCTGGTGAACTGCCATTCACTGATACTATAAAGCTGTAAGGCGTTCTCACGGCGGCGCATCGTCACCACAAAAGGCAAGCGTTTATACAACGCATTCACCGCTGATTCACCGGCATCCGGTGCAGCACGGCGCGCCAACATCCCCAGCGCAGAGGTCAGCCGTTTGCTGTTCGCTGGTCCTCGGAATGTCCATAACTGACGCGGCGCATCCGACGCGGTAAGCAAAGGCGCAATTGCAAATGCTTCATCAGCGCGCACTTCATCCAAAATCATCACTTGAGGCAATTCGGCGATAGCATCCGCCACTTGCTGCCCAAAAGATACCGTACCATCTTGCAGCCAACGCACTTCCCGGCTCGTTGCGCCTTCTGTTAAGTCAAGCTCTGCAGCACGTTGCACGGCGATCATGCCATCACCCTTTAGCATCCGCGCCAACACCCCCATGAGCGTGGTTTTACCGGATTCCGTATCCCCCACAATCACCACGCCATGTGATGAACGCACCAACGCCGTCAAAATATCCGCACAAAATGCCGGCATCACACCAGCCTGCACCAGATCATCCAATCTTGGCGGCTCAACCGGATGCAAACGACAATCCACGTTAATCTGGAACGTAATTGGCGGCGCGGCAATACTCAAACTAATGCGTCGTCTATGTGCGATCAATCCTGTTTCAATCAACGGCTCTTCTGGGGTTAATACCGCACCGGAATCCTCCAATAAACGGTTGATAATCCGCGTGAAATGCTCCATATCATCAAAAATCGGGTCTATCGGGGTTAAGTCACCATGTCCATAACGAACAGAGATTTTATCCGCACCATCTAAAACAATCGTTGTGATATCTGGATTCATAAACAAGGAATCCAACGCGCCATATGTAAACAGCTCGTTATACACCCGCTGGATAATATCAGCTTTTTCTGCCTGTGTGACAATAATAGACTCAACATTCATCACATAATCCGCCGCCGCTAAAATTAACTTCAGGCGTTTGGTCTCAGTATCCGCTTCACGCAGTGCATCGGCATCATATTCTGCAAGAAACTGCCCAATGATTCGTTCCATCAACGCCTTAATGGAAACTTGCCGCCGCCCACGTTGTGCTGGTAAAAAAACCGGTTCACGTCCTTTATCAGCATTAGCGCGAACAGCTTGAATCTCTTCATAAAAACTACGCTTTTTGTCCTCATTCTCGCCTGACATATCATGCCTCTTTGTTCATAGTTGCGATTATTCAAAAGATACTGAGATCAACGGGTTCTAAATCCGGATTATCACAAGGGGCACGTCCGATCTTAGGCATATCTACCCACTGACCGTTAAGCCATACCCGTACAACATCCATCGTAAAGTCAGTATTAGTCTGTGCATCATTGGTTAAAAATGTTGACCCCACCCCATATGAATCAACTGGTGCCCTTTCCTGTTCAAAACGAGCAATTTTTTCTCGATTAAACCCACCAGAGACAACAATTTGCACGTTGCGACAGTAATCCCGTGCTTGATCTTCCAGATCATTGGGGACGTTCCAGCGTGTCCAGGCGTTATCTAACGCACGCCGCATAACACGCACCAATTCCGGGGTTACACCACGCTCACCGGTCTCCTTCAAAGATTCATCCACCATATTGCCGCTCGTATCTAAGCGCACGCCCTTAAGAGTCCATTGTTTTCTTGCCACATCATCCGTCGCTTGAACATATTGTTGCCAATAAACATCCAAAACCGCCAGTGCGTCGCGCACAACATCGTTATTAAAATCTACCAATGCAATACGCGGCACATCGACTGGAATATGTCGCCCAAATGCTAACATCGCCTCAGCTGTATCAGCCAGAAAACAAGCGATAATCGCATGGGGTACGGTACCCCCACCACGTCCTCCCCACCATGCTGCTTGTGCATCCGTGCTGACTAACGGCGGTACTTGATGCCCTGTTTCGTGGTTATATCGCTGCAATGCAACCCAATACGCATAACCATCTAGTGATTGCACACTTGGTAAATCAAAACGTGCTGGGAAAAACAAGACATTTTTGCCGTTTGCCGCCTGTAACACATCATAAACATTGGTCGCAATTCGACTAGCACGAGTTAGCATACCTAAGATTGGCGTTTCTAGGAGTGTGAAATCACGATATTTCCCTCGAATTTCAATCACGGTTTGCACTTCATTCGGGTTGCCGTTGTAATATGTCATGTCGCCGTCTTCTACTGCAACAACATCCAAATCACACCAACCAGCCACAAAACGCTCGCCCTCAAAATACCCAGCACCATGCCGGATGATCGCCAAAGCCACATCCACACCTGCTATGACAGCATACGGCGAACGTCGATTAAAAATCTGCGCTTCTACAATGACATCACCAACCGAATAACCCACCGCCGCAACACCCCGTGGTGATTTTCCTCTAAATTCATAACCTTCCGCCTGTAATCCCTGTAGAATATGCATAATGTTGATAAAATAGGTATCGCTGTAATAGCCTCGGCGTAAATGATTCATATCCAGCCCAATCTGAACGTTGGTCAAACGCTCATGATTAAACGCAGTCATAAAATTTAACCCTTACGTGTTACTGAATCTCGTTTACAATTACCTCTCAGATTTTATTATACATGGACAAGATCAACAGCATGAATGTAATCGCAACTGGATCAATCGCTTATGATTATCTCATGCGCTTTCCTGGTAAATTTCGGGATCACTTTATCGCCGAACAACTTCATCAGGTAAGCCTTAGTTTTTTAGTGGATGACATGACCAAACATTGGGGCGGCGTGGCGGCAAACATCGCCTATACAATGGCTCTGTTAGGAATGCGCCCCAAACTTATGGGGACTGCCGGGCGAGACTTTCCAGATTATCGTATGTGGCTAGAAAGCGTTGGCGTAGATTGCAGCATAGTCAAACAAATTGATGAAGTTTTCACAGCATCGTTTTTCTGTAATACAGATGTGGAGAACAATCAAATTGCATCTTTTTATGCCGGTGCTATGAGCTTAGCCAGTCAATATAGCCTCAAAGATGCCCTCAACGGGCAGATGGATAACGTGGATATGGTTATTATCTCTCCAAATGACCCCAAAGCCATGTCCAACTTGGCAGAAGAATGTCGTCAGCATCATATTAGATTCATCTATGACCCCAGCCAACAAGTGCCTCGTCTTTCTGGCGAAGAACTGCGGCGAGATATGGACGGCGCACATGCAATGATTGTCAATGCCTATGAAGCCGAAGTTATCAGCCAAAAAACCGGCTTAAGTCTCGATGACTTGCGAGATATGATCGATATTTTAGTCATCACACGGGGTAAACACGGCTCTACAATTTATACCAACGGTCATGTGACAGATGTCAAAGCCTTCCCAGCAGTCAATAATGACCCTACAGGTGGCGGTGATGCCTTCCGCGCTGGATTTGTTACGGGGTTGTTACACAACTGGTCATTGGAGCTAGCCGCACAAGTCGGTTCACTATGTGCTAGTTATTGCATTGAACAAATTGGCACACAAAGTCATAAATTTACAATTGGTGAGTTTATCGGGCGTTTCCGTACCGAATACGATGACAACGGTGCATTAGACGTGCTACTCAGTCTAGCCAAATCTTAGCAGTGTGATACAATGCCCGCGTTTTGTTTATTTTATGGAGATAAGAATGACAATCGAACATCATATTAAAGATGCTGATTTAGCGACTGGCGGACGGTATCGGATCGATTGGGCAGAGCAAGAAATGCCCGTGCTGCGTGCCATCCGTGAGCGTTTTGAAAAAGAAAAACCCCTCAAAGGCGTTCGGGTTTCCGCCTGTTTACATGTCACAACCGAAACCGCCAACCTGATGCGCACCCTCCAAGCCGGTGGGGCTGATGTGGTGTTATGCGCGTCTAACCCACTTTCCACACAGGATGATGTCGCTGCTTCACTGGTTGTTCATGATGAAATCCCTGTCTATGCCATCAAAGGCGAAGACAATGAAACATACTACAACCACCTTAAAGCCGCGCTAGACCACAAACCCCAAATCACCATGGATGACGGTGCAGACCTGGTTAGCTTACTACATAAAGACCGGCGTGAACTGCTGGATCAGGTCATTGGTGGTACAGAAGAAACGACCACCGGCGTGATCCGCTTGCGTGCCATGGCAAATGATGGTGCATTGATGTTCCCTGTCATCGCCGTAAACGACAGTCAAACCAAGCATCTTTTTGACAACCGTTACGGCACCGGGCAATCCACAATTGACGGCATTATCCGCGCTACCAATATCCTATTAGCTGGGCGTACAGTTGTCGTGGCGGGCTATGGCTGGTGCAGTCGTGGTATTGCTAATCGCGCACACGGTATGGGGGCTAATGTCATCGTGACAGAAGTTGACCCAATGAAGGCATTAGAAGCTGTGATGGATGGCTATCGCGTGATGCCTATGGAACAAGCCGCACCCATTGGGGATATTTTCGTCAGCGCAACTGGCAACATCAACGTTTTTGATGTTCATCACTTCCAAGCCATGAAGCACGGTGCCATCGTCGCTAATTCCGGTCACTTTAACGTTGAAATTAACCTCAAAGGCTTGGCGAAAATTAGCAAGGGTACCCCGCGCTTGGTGCGTCCTTTTGTAGAAGAATATGTCTTGAACAACGGCAAAGTCATTTACATCCTGGGCGAAGGGCGGTTAATCAACTTGGCAGCAGCAGAAGGACACCCAGCGAGTGTTATGGATATGAGCTTTGCCAACCAAGCACTTGGGGCTGAGTACATGCTCCAAAACGCCGCCAATATGGCACCCAATGTCTACACCATCCCAGAAGACGTTGACAAAGAAATTGCCCGTCTTAAGCTAGAAGCAATGGGTGTACACATTGATAAACTCACTGAAGAACAAATCGCCTATCTCAATCAATGGGAAGAAGGCACTTAAGCCGGATATTAAACATATCATATGAACTTCATCCCCTCATTCATAAATGCAAATTAAAAATTCAACATGATGACACAGTCGGCACTTTATTCATCAAAAGGCTTATCAGCATGTCGATGCGTAATCAAACGAATTTCTTAAAAAGTGTTTATGAACGAGGGGA
Source organism: Chloroflexota bacterium (assembly GCA_003696565.1). Taxonomy (GTDB): domain Bacteria; phylum Chloroflexota; class Anaerolineae; order Aggregatilineales; family Phototrophicaceae; genus DAOTWY01. The sequence goes on along the minus strand of RFHA01000160.1, from coordinate 3,365 downwards.
TTTAACGATAAAGCACATCAACACACATCTATACCAATCGTACCCTCGCAACCGCGCTATTTCCCGTGCATAATCTACCAAGATATTGTGAAGGAGTTACCCTATGAAGAAACTCGTATTCCTCTTGATGCTCATTGGAATGGCTGTTATAAGCGTTTCTGCACAAGCTGCAGAGGCTTACCTGCGCTTTGTCCATGTCATTCCCGGTGTGAGCGCAATTGATATTTATGCCGACGGTCAACTTACCGTCCGTAATTTAGCCTATGGCGAAAGCAGCAACTATATCATGTTTGAAGACGGGCTACACCAAATCGTCGTCACCCCAAGCGGTATTACCACCGAATTGTGGCGGCAACAAGTCAGTGCAATGGCTGATATACCCCAAACGCTAGTCGCCGCTAGCATTGATCCGCTTCAATTCCAGGCATTTGAAGATGATTTTTCACCACTTGCCCCTGGTACAAGCCGTTTGCGTCTAATCCACGCCATTGACGGCGCGCCAGCCGTTGATGTACTTTCTGCAGACCAAACCGTGGTTAGTGGCTTGGCTTATGGCACCACATCCGGCGGGTTTGACCTACCAGCAGACAGCTATCCGTTTGCCATCAACGCCAATGGCGACTCACTCTTGCCAGAAACAACGTTTAACCTTGTCAGCAATACCACCCAAATGGTCATTGTTTATGGCACACCCAATACACCTGAAGTGCTTGTCGCTGCGGCACCGGTTGGGTCTGGGGATGAAAACGGTTTTGTGCGGCTTGCCCACACAGTCATTGACGCGCCTGCCGTTGATATTTATGCCAACGATACCTTAATCGTGCCCGGATTAGCGTTTGGTCAGGTCACGGAACACTTGCCACTACCCGCCGGGGATTACGCCGTGGAAATTCGTGCAGCCGGTACCACGAATACGCTATTAGATGCCAATTTGACGATTGCCGCCGATGAAGCCCTTACTGTTGCGGCTGTCGGTACACCGGATGACATCACCGTCAACGTGTTTGTGGATGACCTCAGCAGCGTAACATCAGATACCGCTGTTGTCAGCGTCATCAACACCGCTGTCAATAGTACCGTCAACGTCTCGCTGGCGGATGGCACGACACTCGCATCTGATTTAGCGTTTAACACCGCTGCAGATGTTGTCAGCTTAAGTCCGGCTGTGTTACCAGTGACATTGACCGTCACCATTGACGATCAAACGGCTTCAATCGAATTAGATGAGCAAGAATTTTATGGTGGGGTCTACTACAACGCAATCGTATTAGGTGGTAATATGTTCCAACCCACTACCGTATTATTTGCTCAAACAAGCCTGGCACAACAGGTCGCTAGCGCGCCTGGAGCCGATTCAATGATGATTGTCTCCGCACCAGAGCCGACGGCAATCCCCGCCACACCTGAGCCGGTAGCGGTGGTGCAACCAACAGAAGTTGTCGTACAGCCAACCACAGTTGTTGCGCCCACACCAGAACCCGTTGCGCCTGTGGTTAGCACGCCTGCGCCACAAGGTCCTACCGCCCGCGTTAACCTAGACCCGAACGCAAACCTACAATTACGTCAATATCCACGCGCTTCTGCGCTATCACTTGGGCTTGCACCTTCAGGCACAACACTAATTGTCAACGGGCGTGAAGGCGCGCCAATTGACCTAGATGGCAACGTCATCCAAGCACAAGATGAAGATGGCAACTTCTATGATTGGGTCGATCCAGTCACCTTGCTAGAAGATGAAAATGCTGACCTAGACCCCGAACAAACCTGGCTAAATGTCACCTATCTAACACCAGATGGTGGTGAAATTGTCGCATGGATCAACGCTTTGTATGTCGTCCTGCGTGATGTAGATGGCGACTTAATGAAACTGCGTGATCTTCCAACCGTTCCGCGTAATATCCCCGGGGAAGCAGTCAACACTTCCATCACCCCGCCCCCAGTACCAGAAGAACGCCTAACTGTTCGGGTGATTAACATCAACCCCGGTGCCAATCTGAACATTCGCCGTAACCCCACCACCGATAGTGAAGTCTTGCAAGGGATGCCAGCCAACACCATCGCAGGGTTAATCGGGCTTGATGAATCACGCGAATGGGCGTTTGTTGAATATGCACCGGCACAAGGCGGTTCCATTACTGGGTGGGTCTCTGTCAATTTTGTGGAATATCAACGCAATGGTAGCCGCATTTCTTTAGAAGATTTAGAAGCACGTGGACTATTAGAAACCATTGAATCAGACCGTATCGGGCGCGTCAGTTCAGATGCACCCAGTTTTGCCCCGCCCACGCCTAATCCAGTACGCGATGCTTACCTCGCCACAGTTCAAATCAATCCGGGTGCAAACCTGAATATGCGCCGTACACCCGATGTTAATGCAGAGGTCATCGCACGGATTCCGAGCCAATCTCAGTTAATCATCGAAGGGCGCACTGGCAATCAAGAATGGCTAAGGACAACATTTGAAGGGCAAACTGGTTGGATCGCCGCCAATTTTGTATCCATCACTTATAATGGGGTATTAGCCAATATCGCCGATATTCCTGTCATTGAAGTCGGTACTGATGTGGATAACCCACCAACAGAAGAACCTGCATCCAATAATTAAGCTGGCTAGTTTCGTAACTTTGCGGGGATATGCGTGTCATATCCCCGTTTTGATTTAAAATAGGACTATTCTTTATAACTGTGGAGATGACAAATATGCTACGATTACTATTTTCATTCACGTTGATTTTTATCATGGCGGCTTGTGGGAACACAGAGGACACTCCGCCGCCAACCATCACGCCCCCACCAACGCTTGCACTTAGTCCAACACCAACCAGTGGACCAACCGCCACATTGACAGAAGTTCCCCGTGCCACATCAACACCAAATCCACGTACCAGTGCAGCACGTGCAGAAGATCAAACTTACTTGCGGATTGTTCACGGCATTCCTAACTTCTCACCCATTGATGTCTATGTAGATACCCTTGGGGTTGCTTTTAGTTTGGAATTTGGCAACATCACACAATTAACGCCAATCGGCTCCGGTGAGTTTGTCGTCCGGGTTATGCCAGCAGGAGCGCGCCTCGGTGGCGATCTCCCACCTTATGTTGAGCAAACTGTCAATATTGGCATCGGTCAAATCCTAACATTTGTCATCAGTGGGGCAGAACCGTCTCTATTTGTCACCAGTAAAGACATCCGAACCCCTCTACAACCGCGTGAAAGTCGTGTTGAGCTTATCCACGCCATCCCAGATGCTCCACCTGTCACCATTCGCGCTGGCGGTGGAGATCTCATTTTGCCGGTTAATTATGGCGAACAAGCCATTCCCGCCAACGTCACCAGTGGTGCAAATACCTTCACCATCAACAGCGG